>SLKS01000095.1 GCA_007134465.1 Kiritimatiellia bacterium
TGGCTGTTCGCCTTCGAGGGCGAAGTGGACGATGTGACATGTGTTACGGTTCTGGACGGACAGGACCACAGCGCCAGCGACGATCCCGCCACCAACATCGCCCTGTTCGAGGCCACCCTGACCGTTCCCGTCGTCCGCAAGATCGTCGCGTACAGAGGAACAACGGCGCTGGCCAATTCGGACGACAATGCGAGCGCTACGAACACGGGGTATGCCTGTGTCGGGCCGATAACGCTCAAGGCCTACAGCAATGCCGAGGGGACGGAGCAGAATTTTCCGATCAATCCGCCTCGCTGGCTTATTTTGCATTCAGGGCCAGGCGGAACCATTGTAACGAATCTATTGTCGGGAGCCACGGTGGACCACAGCTTCACTAACGGGGCTCTTTATTTGATTGCGTCAAGAAATTGCGTGCCTGGCTCTTATATGTTCCTGACGGCCGTCAAAATAGAATTCAAAGAACATGAGCCAGCCATACAGAACAATTACGGATGGGACGACTACACGAAAACGATAGGAGGGGTGCCTTGGGATTGCAAAGCTGTCGGAGTTGGCGGCGAGGACAAGGTCCGGGCCATTGTCACCCCTGCCGGCGCAAGAGGCGTTGTCACGTACAAAAGCCACAACGAGCAGATTGCCACCGTAAACCCCGAACAGGCGGCGGCGGACGAGTTGATTGTCGTCAAAGGCGTCTCTCCAGGCTCGACGAGCGTACGGACGTTTGTCAATGGCCGCCAGTGCGATGCGATGTTCAGGGCATATGTTTACCCGCATCGTAAAGCAAGGGCGTCTGTTACGTTGATACGGCCAGAAGTAGGACCGCCAGGAGGGCTTTCTAGCTGGCAATGCAATTGGGGCAACCCGCTAACGCAGGGTGAAAAAAATGCGATACAAGGGAATCTTGCAAGAATATTCAGGCAAGCGGCAATAGATGTGCAAGTCGAGGCTTTCAATACCGTGACAAATGATTTGTCTCCTTTCGTAAAATGGTGTCCAGAGGATTCGAAATGGTATATTGAAGTCACAGAAGCCAGTGCTTTTAGGGACGGTTGCGTAACGAAATTCATCATGGATAATCACTCCAACATGGATGTCGATATCAATGTTTTTCTGATAAGCAACAACAAGACGTCTGCAGGCATTGCCCAAAGGCCAGGAAGGTATTCTTTTGTTTTCGTCAAGAATTACACAACCGTTTGCCATGAAGTGGGGCACAATCTGGACTTGGGGCATCGCCACGACGACCCGGCGAACATTATGAGTTACGGAACGAATCGGTGGCGGCTCAGGCAACCGCAATGGGATGCTCTACAGAATTATGTCAAAGAACATCTTAACAACAACCAGAACTGAGGAGGCAAACGATGACATTGCGCCATTTTCTTTTGATTTCGCTTGTTCTAGTCCCGACAATGGGCTTGAGTGAAGATGACTGGCCACCCCGTAATGCTATTCAAGCACTGCTGGGACAGGAGGAGTCCAAGAAAGATGAAACGGTAACGGACAGCAAAAAGGAAAGGAAAGAGGAATTGACGATCGATCAGTATATTCAAAAGCTTGGCGAAGCAGAACTTGCCCAAAGGTCGGGAACTAAGACTGACAATGCGACTCAAGAAGAGTGGATAACAATTTTGGAGGAACGAGGGAATGAAGCTGCCGCTTTTCGCAAAAGACTGGAAGAGGCTCTAGCTGCTTTGGAAAAGGGGAAAGCCTGGCCTGCCGACTTGCCTTCCGTCTCCGAAATGAGCGAGCATGCGAATTATTTGGCTAGATACTCAATTAACAGCGCCATTCTTTCCCGGACACGCGCTTCCGATGTAAGCAAGGCCGACCGAAGAAAATATGTCGAAATGCTGACGGAGAGCTTGGAAGATCCTTCCGAATGGCAATGGGTGGAGAGAAGGTTCGGGCATTTAGGCGTGGACGATTTCACTGAGAAAGCCGTTGAGAATGTCCGAAAGCGGTTTGATGTCCACAAATCTTCAAATATGATCCGTTTGATGGGCAGGTTGGACATCGAGTATGCCTATGAACAGACGCGTTCGCTTCGCGAGGCGCCGGTCGAGCCCGATCCGTACGACCCCAACTGGACGCTGATGCGAAGCCCCGCCTGGATTCCGACGCTGCTGGCCGCCCGAAGGGGCGACAAGGAGAGCATGCGGCTGGCGATCGAGACGGTCGAGAATGCTCCGGTCAGGCAGAGGGTTTATTCCGGATTTAGTCATTTGGAATATACTCGTCGGCCGGAAGCCGTCGAGTACCTGCGAAAATATCTGGCGAGCGACGAGTTCGCAGATCCCGAAGACAGATTGTCGAGCTTCGCATTGCGCGCGGCCCGTTCGTTGTCGCGCATGTTGGAAGGGTTCCCCTGGCCTGGCCCGGAATATCCGTTGAGAGAGGAAATTCCGGGAATGGCGAAGGAATGGCAGGCATGGATGCGCGAACAGACGGAGTGGAAATTCCAACCGTGAGCCTGTTTCGCCGCGCTGGACATCGTGCATTCGACACGCTAAGTATTTATGGTCTAGCGGGATAATGTTGAGAATGGGGCTGTTTAGTGGCCTTAGCGACGAAAAATTCGCTCGTTATTGACGCCTAAGCGGAATAGTGCAATGTTGGTGTCTCTATGCCAAACGCATCTCGATATATGCAGGCGGGGTTTACATGTCACCTGACGCATCGGTGTCATGATCGGCGCTTTCTGTTGCGCACGATCAGGGAGCGCAGCGATTACCGGAAATGGCTGCGCGAAGGCGCAAGCCGACATAAGGTGCCGATCTACAACTACTGCATCACATCCAATCATGCGCACGTGATTGTCCATGTTGACGATCCGGATGCGGTTTCCGCCATGATGCAACTGGCGTCTGCGACCGTTGCCCGCCATTGGAACCGGTTGAAGGCGCACGAAGGATCGTTTTGGGAACATCCCTTCCAATGTACGATCATCCAGGGCGGACAGCATCTTTTGAACTGCTTGCGCTACGTATCAATGAATATGGTGCGAGCCGGAGTTGTGGGCCAGCCATCGGAATGGCGGTGGTGCGGGGATGACGAACTGATGGGGAGGCGTAGCCGCTATCGTCTGCTGTGTGTGGAACGCATGCTGGAAAGTCTTGACATGCCTTCCATAGAGGATTTTCAGCGCATATACAGCGAGGGCATTCGCGAACAGATTGCGCGGCGGACGGTCTCGCGCGAAGCGCTCTGGACGGATTCGCTTGCTGTTGGAGATCGTACGTTTGTCGAACGGGTGGCCACCCGATTTGGCCAGCGCAGGCGTTTTACCTATGGCGAGGCAGTTGACGCTGGCCCGAATGCCTGCTGCGTTCGCGAGGATCAACCGCGCTACAGCTCAAAAAACAGTTGCTTTTTCGGCTGCAAGGGTCAAAATCGTCAGTAAATCCTGCACAAGATATTGACGGAGTGACGATTGCCGTGTCGAATGCACGATGGCTTGTAACGATGGCTTGTGACACGATGGCTTGTGAAAGTCAAGCGGGAACAATGGGAAAGAAAGAATGACGGGAAGAATCGTCCTCGGTGAGCGGAGCGAACGGCCCTCGTTCTCGTCCTCGACAAAGCTGACAGGAGAAATCGAGGACGATAACGAGAACGACGACGAGGACGATAGGTCAGCCCATCGGGGCTGCGCCCGCAACCCGGTTGTTGACTTCACAATCCAAGAGCGCTATGTATCCTGTTCAGCCTAAGAACATTCTGCGCTTTCCGCGCATTCCGTGGTAGAAAAGCAAATTGGATTGCGGGCTCAACCCGCCTTCAGACAATCAACAAGCGATGAAGCCGCCCGTATTGATGAAGCAGGCCAATATGATCCGCGTCCTGAAGGCGCTGACGCCGCTGCTGTTCGTCTGCGTCTGGCTGTTCGGCTGGCGCGTGGTCGCCATGCTGGCGGTCGCCTGCGGGGCCGGATTCCTGACGGAATGGATCATGGCGTCCCGCCGCAACGGGCGGGTCAGCATGGCCTGTTTCGTGACCTGTTCGCTCTATGCCCTTTCGCTTTCGGCGACGGTTCCGCTCTGGATCGTGGCGGTCGGCGCGGTGGTGGCCATTCTGTTCGGCAAGGAAGTGTTCGGCGGTTTCGGCAAGAACGTGTTCAACCCGGCGATCGTGGGGCGCGGGTTCGTGTTCGTCTGTTTCCCGGTGGAAATCACGTCGCGCTACGTGCCGGTCTTTCGCGGATTCCCCGGCGGCTTCGCGCATTGGAGCCTGGAATCGCTTGAACGGTTGCCCGCCCATTTGCAGGCGGTCGGCTTGACCGCGGCCGACGCGGTGACGGCCGCCACGCCGCTGTGGGCCTGGCGCGATTTCGGCTACGCGACGCCGACCGTGGACCTGTTCACCGGCCGGATTGGCGGTCTGTTCGAACAGGAAGGTGTCGCGCGCATTCTGGCGGCCGGTTCCACCATCGAAGTGTGCGGCATCGCCATCGCTTTGGCCGGGCTCTATCTGCTGTGGACGCGCACGGCCAACTGGCGGCTGACGCTCGGCATGCTGAGCGGCGCGTTGGGCATGAGCGCGCTGCTGCGGCATGGCCTGGGCATTGCCGCCGTGCCGCCGCTGCCTTTCACGCTCGGTTCCGGCGCGTTGCTCTACGCGGCCGTATTCATGGTGACCGATCCGGTTTCCGCGCCGAAAAAGCGGCCGGCCCAGTGGCTCTATGCGGTCATGATCGGCATGCTGGTGGTCTTCTTCCGCTACCGCGCCATCTTCACGGGCGGGGTCGTATTTTCGATCCTGTTCGGCAACATGTTTGCGCCCACGCTCGACCGCTGGGTCGGCCTATGGCAGGCGCGCCGGAAGGAGGCGGCATGAACCGCAACGCGCCCGGCTATGTTTTGGGGTTCATGGCGCTGCTGTGCGCGGTCTTCGGCGCCGGGGTGGCCACCGTGCATTACGCGACACGGGACATGTTGGCGGCCAACGAGCGGCTCAACCACAATCGCGTGGTTTGCTCCGCGTTCGGCTTGCCGGTGGAAGGCCGGGCGCCGGCCGACTATGCGCGCGCCATGGAACAGGCGCTCGTCGTCGCGACCGTTCCCGACGGACGCGGCGGCGCGCGCAGCGTGTACCGGCGCGCGGATGCCGACCCGCCCGTTGTCGGCTTCACGTTTTGGGGCATGGGTTTCTGGGACCGGATCGAGGGCTTCGCGGTCATGACCGCCGATCTCGAAACGCTGGTCCGTTTGCGCTTTCTCGACCACAAGGAAACGCCCGGACTGGGCGCGCGCATCGAGGAGGCGGCCTTTCTGGATCAGTTCGAAGGGCTGCGGCCCGACTGGACGGCGGCGCCCGACCGGCGCGTGATGATCGGGCCGGCCGCGCCGACGCAGGCCGGCAACCGCGTGGACGCCGTGACCGGCGCCACCCAGACGAGTTCGGCGCTGATGCGTTTCCTGAACGAGGAGCTGGAACGCCTGCGCGCGCTCGACTGGACAAGCCTCGAGTTCGAGCCTTTGCCAGGGAGCGAGCCATGAGCGTGCGGGCCCGCGACATTTTCAAGGCCGGCCTGATCGGCGACAATCCCGTCTACCGTCAGGTCCTCGGCATTTGCTCGGCGCTGGCGGTTACCAATCTGCTGGCCAACACCCTGTTCATGTGCTTCGGGGTCGTGTTCACCGCCACCTTGACCAACGTCACCGTATCGCTCCTGCGCCGCCACATCCCCAAGCGCGTCCGCATGATTGCCCAGGTTCTGATCATCGCGTCCTACGTGATGATGGTGGATACGCTGATCCGGGCCTTGAATCCCGACATACACCGTTTCATCGGCCCGTATGTCGGGCTGATCATCACCAACTGCATCATCATGGGGCGGGCCGAAGCCTTTGCCGCGCAGAACCCGCCCTGGCCCTCGCTGCTGGACGGTCTGGCCTGCGGACTGGGCTATTCCCTGGTTCTGATCGCCATCGCGCTCGTGCGCGAGCCGATGGGATTCGGAACCTTGCTCGGCATCCCGCTGCCGGCCCGCGAGCTGTGGTGGCATTCGTGGACCATCATGCTGATGCCGCCGGGCGCGTTTTTCATGCTGGCCATTCTCACGTGGATCGCCCGCTCCCGCACGGGCGCGAAGGAGACGTCCGCATGACACCCGATCCGCATTCCGTGCCGTTTCTCTCGCTGCTGCTGGTTTTCGTGTCGGCGGCGTTTACGGACAACATTCTCCTGGTACGTTTTCTCGGGCTGTGCCCGTGCCTGGGTGTGTCGAAAAAGGTGGACGCCAGCGTCGGGCTCGGCCTGGCCGTCACGTTCGTGACCGCCTGCACGGCCGTGCTGAACTATTGGGTGTACCGCTACCTGCTGATCCCGCTCGATATCGTCTATCTGCGCCTGATCGTCTTCATTGTCGTGATCGCGGCCTTCGTGCAGCTCGTCGAGATGGTTGTCGAGCGGCTGTCCGAGCGGCTGTACCAGGCGCTCGGCATCTTTCTGCCGCTGATCACGGTCAATTGCGCCATTCTGGGCACGGCCCTGTTCATGATCGCGCGGCCCTACAACGCGACGCAAGCGTTCGTGTTCGGGCTCGGCTCCGGGTTCGGCTGGCTGGTGGCCATCACGCTGATTGGCGGCATACGCGAGAAAATTGACGAAAAACATGTGCCGCCCGGCTTGCGCGGACCGGGCCTCACCCTCATCGTGATCGGCATCATGTCGCTCGCGTTCGTAGTCTTTTCCGGCATGATCAAGCTTTAGGATTTGCCCATGCTGACCGGCATTATCGTATCGGTTCTGTTCCTCGTCGGCTGCGGTCTGGTCTTTTCGGCCCTGCTGCTGCTGGCGGAACGGCGCATTCTGCGCTACGGACCGTGCGCGATCGAAATCAACGACGGCAAAAAAACGCTGGAAGTTGACGGCGGCGGCACGCTGCTGGCCGCCCTGGCCGAGAACGACATCTTCATTCCTTCCGCCTGCGGCGGACGCGGCACCTGCGCCTATTGCAAAGTGCGGGTCCTGGAAGGCGGCGGCACGATCGGGCCCGTCGAAGCCCCGTATCTGTCTCCGGCCGAAACGAAAGAGAACGTGCGGCTGTCCTGCCAGGTCAAGGTGCGCGGAAACATGCGCATCGCCATTCCCGAGTCGCTGTTTTCGATCCGCCGCTTCCGCGGGCATGTCGAACACAAGCGTCCGCTCACCCGCGACATTGTCGAAGTGCGCATCGCGCTCGACGATCCGGCCGAAATGCCATTCGTCGCCGGCCAGTACATCCAGCTCGAATCGCAACCCTATCGCGGCCGCGAGTCCGTCATGCGCGCCTATTCCGTATCGTCGCCGCCCTCCGATACGCGCGCTGTCGAAACCGTCATCCGCCTGGTTCCCGACGGCATCTGCACCACCTGGGTGTTCGAGATCCTTCGGGAAGGCGATTCCGTCCAGTTCTCCGGGCCCTACGGCGAATTCCGGCTGTCCGACAGCGACCGGCCCTGCCTGTTCATCGCCGGCGGCAGCGGCATGGCTCCGATCTGGAGCATGTTGCGCGACATGAAGGAAAAGCGGTCGCGCCGGTCCGCCGTCTATTTCTTCGGCGCGCTGACCCAGGCCGATCTCTTCTATACCGAACCGCTGCGCCAACTCGAAAAGGAGCTGCCCGATTTCCGGTATGTGCCCGCGCTTTCTCGCGAGCCGCCCGAATCCGATTGGTCCGGCGAGCGCGGAATGATCACCGACGTGCTGGCCCGCCGGATTCCCGACATGGCCGAATACGAGGCCTACCTGTGCGGATCGCCCGGCATGATAGACGCCGCCATCAAGGTTCTGCAGTCCGGCGGCATTCCGCCCGACCGCATCTTCTACGACAAATTCGCCTGAACAGGAGCTTCGGCATGAAGGAATCCCCCGACGAACGGCAGGAACGGGAACGGCTGGCGCCCTCGCGCTTCTCCGCCCTGGGCTTTCTCGGCGACGACCGGCGCGGGCTGGACGAAATCGTCGCGGACGACCGGCGCGCGCTCGAGGCGCTTGGCTTGTCGGCCGCCGACATCGCGGCGCGTCTGCGCGCGGCGGACGAGGCGGCGCGCGCCGCGTTCGGCGCGCCGGTCGCGCTAGCGTCCGGCATCGAAGCCTGCCACAGCGAAGCCATGGGGCGCATCCCTTCGCCATTTCGCGGGGACGGCGTGTTCCCGAAAGGGGAGACCTGCGTGACGTGGGCCGACGGCCGCCGCCTGCGCATCACGGCGCTGGGCATCGCCCTGATCGAACGGCACGGCTTTTTCCAGGGCGTTGGCAGTCCGTTCCGCATCGAACCCGCCCTGGCCGCCCAACTGCCGCCGAATCCGGAGGCGGACGGTTGTTCGCAAACCGAACGCCCGAACCACGAATGAACACGAATTCCCCCTGGACTCCGCCGTTTATTCACCACTACGAAGAGCGCGAAGGACACGAAATAATCGGGGGAAAGGGGCGCGCCCGTTATCCGATGGGCTTTCGGCAGGAAGCGGACCGGATGGTTTGCAATTCAGACCGAGGCGGTCGGCTGGTTCTTCATCGCATCAAGCATTGGCCTGCTTGACGGTGCGATCGGCGGCGTATGGGGGACATTCGCTTAAGGTTGATGAAGAAACGAGGGTTCGTCAACAATCATGTGCGCGTTGGTGTTTGAGAGTATGAGCAAGATCGCGACCAAAGCGTTGCTTGTCTGTGCGGGCATTATCATTGTTGGCCTTGCCTTGCCTGCATTTGTTCTTCCCAGAGGCGGCCGAGGCAAGAACAGAGATATCATTGTTCGTTTTGATGAAACAGATACTTCACTAACAAAATAAGATTTTGTTCCAGCCCGAAGGGAATATGGGACGCACCCGTTATCGGTCCTAAAACGTCGTTAACTAAGCGCCATTCCGGCCTGACCCCTTGGCCTTCCTGTATCTAGTCCAAAGGTGGTGCTAGCGGGATTCATAGCCATAGCGTGTCTGCCGTCCTTAGGCGCATGGTTATTGCTCAACCTTGTTTCGTGCTGCCAGATCGATCCTACCGCAGAACACTTCGATGGTCAGAAGGCGTGTATGTATGGTGGGAACACGAAGACGCACCATATTTTGCCGACCACCCGAGAATGACGAACAAACAGATTGAACCCGGCTCTGGTAATGGGCACAGCGAAACGCATGATGCCGAACGGGAAGAATCGGATCAAGGAAAGCAAAGTTCGAAGGTGAACGATGCCTGTCGCGTCCTGATATAGGTTGACACTTGCAACAGTGAGGAGCAGGTGTGTATGGATGCGAGCATACGGTATAGCGAGGCATTCAAGCAGCAGGTGCTGCGCGAGATCGAATCGGGAAA
>SLKS01000281.1 GCA_007134465.1 Kiritimatiellia bacterium
CTTTCGCCAGCGCCGCCGCACGCTTGTTCCGCTCTAAAGTCTTTTTCAAAAAGACACACGCTTTTACGTGAATCTTTTGTCCCTGGATTGTTTGAACACCCGCTTCGCTCAAGATAACGAATGAAACGAGGTGTGCCCGCCTTTCTCTGTTCCCTTCGTTGCCTTCTGTTCAATTCTTTTGGGTTGCAGGCGTCGGCCCGCCCTAAAGATCAAAACAGAACCGTACAGCCCGGCAACGCCTTCTTCACGCGCTCCCGTTCTTCCTGCGACAACGGATTGCGCTCCAGTCGCAGCCGTTTCAACCCGCGCCAGTCGCTAAGATCGGTCGGCAATGATTGCAACCGATTGCCTTGCAAGTCCACATGCCGCAGACTGGACAAACGCGCAAGGCTTTCCGGCAATGCGGTCAGCCGGTTTTCGGAAAGATCGATGTCCGTGAGTTTCCGCAGGTTCTCCAGGGTGTCTGGCACCGCTTCCAGTTGGTTCCCAGCCACATACAACCGCTCCAGACCGGTCAAGCCGCCCATGGCGTCCGGAAGCCGCTTGATCGCATTGCCCGACAAACGCAACCAGCGCAATGAAGACAGAGCCGCGACGTCGTCCGGAACCTCGTTCAGCCCGTTCCGATCCAGATTCAAATATTCCAGCGCCGACAGCCCGTGCAGGGCCGCAGGCCAATTGGTCAAAGCATTGTCATTGAGCCAAAGCCGTCTCAGGGCGGTCAATCGCCCGAATTCTTCGGGCAGCGCCGATAGCTTGCATTGGCCGGCATCCAACCAAACAAGGCCTGATAGCGCGCCAATATCGCCCGGCAAGGATTCCAGCGGGTTGTCGCGCAAGCTCAATTTGACCAGGGCGGGAAACTGCGACAAGCCCTCCGGCAAGGCTGTCCGCCCCTGCCTGTACAGATTAAGGTATTGAACAGCGTCTGGCGTCTTCAGCGCCGCATCCAAATCTTCGTACCGCGCAAGGGTTTCCGGGCGTTCTTGCGGAATGCACCCGAATCCGCCGGTAAACAGCGCGATCGCGGCCAAGAATTTTTTCATAGGAAAACTCCTTGCGTTATTCCCTCTTTTCGATACTATGCGGTTTCTAGGAGGGAGAATGTCTCTAAACAATAACAATCCGCAAGGTACACGTGCCTTGCGGCAAAAGCAACCCAATAGGATGATCATTATGAAAAAGACCTTCCTGCCTGCTTTGCTCGCCATTTCTTTCGCCATCCCGACTTTGGCGCCTGTTGCGAACGCGTCGTCGATCGGCCATATCAGCGCCGGGCGCAAATATTACTTCGCCGCCCGGGACCTCCAGCCGTGGAGCGCCGGCGTGTATGTGAAAAGCGGAAAACGCGATATCAGGCAGGGCTCAATAGACACGACCCGATTCGCCCTGTATGCCGGGTACGATTACTTCCCTTGGGTAACCACGTTCGCAAAGGTCGGATCGAACAACACCTCGATCGATACCGTCGTACCGACAACGGACGACGAATTCAACATGGAGCTGGGCTTCGGGCAGCGCTTCAACATTTTCCACCACGAAATCCTCGATCCCGACCTGTTCGAAAACCGCATCCTCGTCAATGCCGCCTGGGAATTCTCCACCACGCAAGCGCGGCGCGGAAACCGCGATCAGGATTTCCGTGAACTGCAAGCGTCCGTAACGCTCAGCCTGGTGAACGACGTAGTCGGCAGCAAACTGTATCTGCCGCACAGCATCGGGCTCTTCGCCGGCCCGACTTTTTCCTTGATTGATACCAGCGGCGCGAGCACACGCAACGATTTCGGCGTCATTGCCGGGCTCGAGGTTTTTCTGACCAAGCGCGTGTCGTTCCATGCCTCCATGGAGCAAATCGGCAGCGGGTCGAGTTCCGCCCTGTTCGGCATGCATCTGTGCCTGTGATCCGGAAAGCCGCAAGAAATTGGAGGCGGCATTGTTGGAGGCGGCATTGTTTGCGAGTGTGTGAGTGCGTGAGTGTTGGGGGAAAACTCGCATACTCCCAAGCCCACATACCCACACACGAATGGCGCTTAGTTAACGACGTTTTAGGACAAGCAACAAGCCCTGGGAACGCGCCATAAATGACGAATGAGCCGCCTTCGCCCTGCGGGCTACGGCGGCCAAGCGAAATACCCACGTGTCGCGGCGTAGCGCGAAGCGCGGAGACGGAAGCCCGAAGGAAATCCTAAATCCTAAACGCCGAAAAAGGCGTGTTTCTCCTTGCTTTTGGCTTAGGTGTTTCGGGCTTCTTTCGTGCTTCCTCCTTCGCCTTTCAGGCTTCCGCCTCCGCAAGAACAGCTACGGCGGGACAAGACGGCGGACATGTGGGCGCTTGGGTGTTTCGTCATTGAACGGCACGCCAAAATGGCTTTGTTTGCGAACAAAATGCCTTATCTAAGTGCCGTTCGCGTAATGTCGTCACTAACTCCTAGCGCCTAATGCCTAATGCCTGGCGCCTAGCAATCCTCTCCGCCGCGCACCGCCTGCGCCAGCTTCCGGACGGTGGGAATGGCCAGCAGAATCAGCAGCGCCATACCCGCCGCATGACGCCATAGGGCGGCGACACCCTCCGGCGCATGACACGTCACCAAATCCGGTCGGCGAACCAGCAGCCAGGCATCCAACGTCCAGCCAGCCAACAACGCCGTTCCGGTCAATACGGCCAAGTAGATCAGAGTGGCACGACTGCCCAGCAGCCGCCACAGCGTGGTCAAGGTGGCCGCATTGGTCGCCGGACCGGTAATCAGAAACACCAGCACGGCCCCTTCCGGCACGCCTGCCAGAATCAAGGCCAGCGCCACGGGCGTTGACGAAGTCGAACACACGTACATGGGAATGCCGATCAGCAGCATGAGCCCCATTGCGCCGAAACCGGGAGCCAATCGCTCGGCAAAGAAATTGTCCGGCAAGAAGGCGCCGATCAGCGCCGAGACGGTCATGCCAACCAAAACGGGAACCGCAATGCTGCGGGGCAGGGTCACGAACGCATGCCGCAAAGCGCGCCGCCAGGCCGGCTGAATCGGCGATATGGCGATCGCGCAAGACCCGCCCGCCGCCACCGGGTCTTGCGCCGACGCGGCGGGGAGATTTTCTCGATCGGTCGCATCCACAAGCGTTCCGCAGAGCAGGCCGGACACGAACGCGATGGCGGCGCGCGCCAGCGTCATGAACGGACCCAGCAGGCCGTAGGTGACGAACAGGCTGTTGACGCCCACTTGCGGCGTGGCCATCATGAACGCGCCCGTGGCGCCACGACTCGCGCCCTGTTCGCGCAATGAAACCGACACGGGTATCACGCTGCACGAGCACAGCGGCAGCGGCACGCCCAGCAAGGACGCGCGCAGCGCCGCCCGCCACCCGCCGCCGCCCAGCCGCCGTTGCACCCAAGCGGCCGACAGCCACACCGACAGCGCGCCGGCCACAACGAATCCGAAGAGCAGATAGGGGGCCATTTCGATCCACACCGCCCAGGCCGCTCCGCCCAGTCTTCGCATCCATTCCGTTGCCTGCATAACAATAGCCTTCCCTGTATTCTGTAACCATTATACAGAAATCCGGGGCATGAAGAAAGGGAAATGCGTCCGTTTCTTGCCTTTTCACAGCCTGCCCGCGAACGCGGCCAGACGGCGCAAGGCTTCGCGAATGTCGTCGAGATCGGCCGCATAGGCGCAGCGCAAGTAGCCTTCGCCGGACGCGCCGAATGCGCTGCCGGGCACGCAGGCCACTTTTTCCTCCTCCAGGAAGCGGACAGCGAATTCCTGGGAAGACAGACCGAAATCGCCAATGTACGGAAAAGCGTAGAACGCGCCGCCGGGCAGCACGCAGGGCAGGCCAATGTCTTCGAGCCCTTTCCGCAGAACATTGCGCCGCTGCCGATAGGCCTCGCGCATGGTCGCCAAATCGTTTCCCCCGCTCCGCAAGGCTTCGATCGCCGCCTTCTGACTCAGAATCGGCGCGCACAGCATGGTGTACTGATGAATTTTCATCATGGCCTCGGTCAGATCGGGCGGCGCGCAGGCGTAGCCGACCCGGAACCCGGTCATGGCCCACGCTTTCGAAAAACCGTTCAGAAAAATCGTCCGTTCCTTCATGCCGGGCTCGGCGACAATGCTGCAGCGCGGCTCGTCGTAGGTCAGTTCCGAATAGATTTCGTCCGTGACAACCAGCAAGTTGTGTTCGCATGCGAAAGCGGCGATGTCGCGGGTGTTGTCGGGCGCGAGAATCGCGCCGGTCGGGTTGTTGGGATAGTTAAGCATGAGCACGCGCGTGCGCGGGGTGAGCTTGGCCTCGAGCATGGCGCGGTCGAGCCGAAACCCGTTGTCGCGCGAAGTCGCCACGGGAACCGGCACGCCATGCGCGAACTGGACTAGCGGCGCGTAGGAAACATAGCACGGCTCGTGGTACAGGACTTCGTCGCCCGGATTCAAGACGGCGCGCAAGGCCAAATCGAGCGCTTCGCTGACACCGACCGTCACAAGGATTTCCGAACCCGGATCGTACTCCGCGCCGAACGATTCGCGCGTGTAGCGGGCGATCTCCCGGCGCAGCTCCAACAAACCCAGGTTGGCGGTATAGGCTGTGGCTCCGCGATCCAGCGCGTACACCGACGCTTCGCGAATATGCCACGGGGTCGGGAAATCCGGCTCGCCGATGCTCAGGCTGATAATGTCCTTGCGCGTGCCGACGATCTCGAAGAAATCGCGAATCCCCGACCGCGGCACGGCCTGGAGATGCTTCGCTATGTCGAACCGGGACGGAACAGGCAATGCGTCATGGGGTAACTTTGAGTCGTTCATCCGTCGGTTCCTTGTCCATGAGCACGCCGTTCGTCTTGTAGGTCTTGAGCATGAAATGGGTCGAGGTCGAGACGACCCCTTCGATCGTGGCCAGCTTTTCGCTCACGAACGCCGCAATGTCCCGCAAGGTGCGGCCGTGCAGGAAAACGAGCAGGTCGTATGTGCCGGACATCAGAAACAGCGATTCCACTTCCGGGAACTTGCCGATGCGGGACGCGATGCGGTCGAATCCGCCTTCGCGTTCCGGGGTGATCTTCACTTCGATCACGGCCTGCACGCGGTCGAGATCGAGCCGGTCGTCGTTGACAATGGCCTGATAGCCGCGAATGGTGCCGTCCTTTTCGTAATCGGCGATCCGTTCGCGCACGGCCTCTTCCGACAGGTTCAGCATGGCGGCCAGGTCCGCCGCCGACGCGCGGGCGTTGGTCTTGAGCAAGCGCAGCAATTCGTCCATAGCGGTTCCTCCCGTCTAAAACGCGCCGAACAGCACGCTGGTGAAGGTGACCACCGGCGTGGTTTCGCGCACGTCGTCCAAGGCGGCGCGGGCTTCGTTCAGCAGCTCCTCGAGCTGCTTGTACAGCGTATCGTCCTCCGACACCATGCGGCCGATCAGCCCCTCGCCCTTCTCGATACGCTCCGAGACCTGGCGCAGCGAGGCGACGGCGGCCTGGACATCGTCATACACCGTATCCTCGGCCGAGAGCAGCTTGCCCAATGCGCCCTCGCCCTTCTCGACGCGCTCGACCACGGCGCGCACGGAGGCGATGCCGGCCTGCAAATCCTTATACAGCGTATCGTCGGCCGAGAGCAGTTTGCCCAGCATGCCCTCGCCCCGGTTCAACCGCTCGGTCACATCGCGAATCTGGACGGAAGCCTGCTTCAGGTTCTCGATCACGCCGCCGTCGCCGGTCAAATCCTTGCGCGCCGCGTTCATGACTTCGGCCGCGTCCTCCATCAGATCGCGCGGCTCCTGCCCCACGAACCGGTGCGACAAAGGCAAGGCAATGGCATCCGGACTGCCCTCGTGCACCCGCACATGCCGGCCGCCGAACACCGAGGCCGCAACAATGGAGACCGTGTAATCCTCGCGCATCGCCAGCGGCTCGCGTACTTCCATCAGCACATGGACGCCATCCGATTCCAAGCGCAAATCCTTGACTTCGCCAACCGGCATGCCGCGAACGATCACGCTGTCGCGCTCGCGCAAGCCCATGACATCCTGAAAGACCACCTCGATCGTTTCGGACGGACGGCCCCAGGCGCGCCCGGAAACCACAAAGGTGAAATAGGTCAGACCGACCAGCAGCAGCACAATGAACAGGCCGACCACCACCTCGATCGTCAGCTCGTTGGCGAACGCCTCCTTCTTCATGAGGACAAGCTCCTTTCCCACGCGCCGCGGCGCGTGATGTATTGCGAATCCAGAAAAGCGCGCACTTCGGGACGCTCCGACCGAATGAACCGGTCGGGAGCGGCCAGTTCGACAATTTTGCCGCCATGCAGCATGGCGATGCGGGAACCGATCGCCAAGGCGCTGTGCAGGTCGTGCGTAACCACCACGCCGGTCACGCCCAGATCCCGCCGCAAATTCTCGATCAAGTCGTCAATCGTGCGCGAGGTGACCGGGTCCAGCCCGGACGTGGGCTCGTCGTACAGCACGATTTCCGGCTGGCGCACGATGGCGCGCGCGAGCCCGGCGCGCTTCTGCATGCCGCCCGAAATCTCGGACGGCCGCTTGTGTCCGTCCCGTTCCAGCCCAACGCGCCGCAGCACATCCTCGGCCCGGCGCACGATTTCGCTTTCGCCCAAATCCGTTTTTTCGCGCAAGGGCAGCGCCACGTTTTCCAGCACCGACAGCCACGCGAGCAGCGCGCCGCCCTGAAACAGGTAGCCGAACCGCTCCCGCAAGCGCTCGAGCCGATGTCCGGCAGCGTCGCTCACCGTCTCGTCGCCCACATGCACATGGCCCTCGTCCGGTGTCATGAGCCGAACCATGTGCTTGAGCGTCACGCTCTTGCCGGCGCCCGACGTGCCGACAATGACAAACGTCTCGCCGCGCTCGATCGTGAAATCCACGCCGTCCAGCACCATGCGCCCGCCCAGCGCCTTGCTCACGTTTTCGAACCGGATCATCGCCGCGCCTCAGTAATAGAACAGGCCCGTAATCAGCAGGCCGAAAAACAGAATCAGCAGAAACGACACGATCACGGCCTTGCGCGTGGCCAGGCCGACCCCCACCGCGCCTTTGCTGGCCGAAAATCCCTCGTGGCAGGCCACCGTCGTAATGAGAATCCCGAACACGACCGCCTTGAGCATGCCCACGAACAAGTCCTTGTTCTTGGCGAAACGCAGCGCGTTGTCCATGTAGTTGGGCCAGGATACCGACAGCAGCAGGTTGGCGACCACCCCGCCGCCCATCACGCCCATGATGCAGGTGTAAAACGAGAGCAGCGGCGTCATCACGGCCATGGCCGCCAAGCGCGGCATCACCAGGAAACGGACGGGGTCGATTGACATGATTTCGAGCGCGGCCACCTCTTCGGAGACCGTCATGGTTCCCAACTGCGCCGCCATGGCCGACCCGACGCAGGCGGCCAGAATGAGCCCGGTCATGAACGGGCCCATCTCGCGCAGCATGGACACCATCACCGCCGTGCCGACATTGGCCTCCTGGTTGAAATCGCGCAAGGCGATGCCGGTATTGAGCGCCAGCACCATGCCGGTGAACACGGCGACGATCGTAATCACGCCCAGGCTGCGAATCCCGTAGGCGTACATGTCCACCACCGTCTCGCGCCGGGCGCGCCGCCCGAAAATATGGCGCAGACAAACCAGCGCCTTGAGCAGCAACAGGGTGGCCCGCCCCGTTTCTCGGCAGGACAGCATCGCCCAGCGGCCCATGCGGCCCAGCAGACCGGCCGGCGGCGGGAAATATTCCGGTTCGCGCGTAATCACCGTTGGCTCCCTCGAAGCACCTTCGCAAAGAGACGCAAGATAGCCGAAAGCGCGCGCCCCGCGCAATGATTAAGTTCTTTCCGCGCCTGCCGCCGCGTCAAGAGACGGTTCGGCGGGGCTCGCCCTTCCGCCAGTGTTCCCCGCCACCCGACACGCCACACTCTTGTCACCCGATATCCATCAGGTAGATCTGGCGGGTTCCTTCGTGGCAGGCGTCGAAGGCGATTTGCTTGCCGTCGGGCGACAGGCGCGGATTCAGGCGGCACGGCACGGTTTCCGTCAGAGCCGGCGCCACGGGAAACACGCCAAGCAGGCCCGCCCGGTCCAAATCCATGTCGTACAGGACCAGACTGCCGTCCTTTCGCTTGCCAGCGCCGGTATCGGCTATCAGCCGCCGGCCGTTCGCTGCCGGGACGGGATGGCCGGGTTCGGTCAGCCAGGCCGCGCCGATGTCGCGAAGCGGGCTTGCGCCGTCCCGGAACAGGCGATAGCCGGGCCGAAGCGCGCGCATGCGGCGCGCATGGGAAAACCGGTCCGCCCAACGGCGCATGCGCGCGAACCAGCCGGTTCCGGCTGGCGGAACGATCGCCCCGGCCGGCAGCCCGCACCAGGTCAGAATCGTGTTGTCCGGCAGCCAGGCGAAATGCGAAACGAACCCGCGCGCTACGCAATACAAATCGTTTCCGTCCACGGACAGGGTCAGCAACTGGCGATGGATCGGAGCCGTATCGCTTTGCGATGCGTACAGAAAAGCCAGGCGCCGGCCGTCGGGACTGAACGCGGGCCGGTATACGCAAGCGCCGCCGACCCGTTCCGGACGGTCGCAAGCCCATTCGCGCAAGGCGCGGAACGACAGAACGAGCTTCGCCTTGCCGGAGGCCATGTCCACCAGCCAAATGCCGTCGTCGGCCGTATCGGGCGCGCCCCGTTCGCCCGCGCCGAACGCCGCGTAGCCGTAAGCGGGACGCCAGGCGGTCAGGCGCCGACAGTCCAGCGCGACCGCCCGGCTGCCGTCGGGCGCCAGCGCATACAGCGGCCGATCGTATTCCCGTTGCAGCCGGCACTGCGTATCGAGCACGGCGGAAACCAGCTTCTTTCCGGCAAAGCGGTGGAAAAGAAAACAGTCGGGATCCTGACGATCCGGCAGCCATTGAACGGCGGCGCCACGGCGCCAGTTCCAGGCGGTGGTATCGGCCAGCGAAATGTAACGGCCCGCATACTCCAAGTCCACGACCCCGACATCGGCAATGTCGTCGGCGGCGGGAACGCGATGGCCAAAAGGCGTTTCCATGGCCAGCAAATAGCGGCCGGACGGCGACCAGGGGCAGCGGTCGTTGTCGCCAAAGAAATGATGGCGCGGCCCGCGCGTTGCCGCCCGCACGGGCGGAGCGGGATCGTAGGCCGGAATCTTCGCTTTCGCGAACTTCTGGCGTCGGCGCATGGTCTGCGCATGCAGCGCTTTCCGTTCGTGAAATTTCCTCGCCATGCCCGTCCTTGCCGTTCCGATTCGAAAAACGTCTTGCCGAACAACGCTTATTGGCCGAAACGATCTCGGCTTCGCCACTGCAATCCAATGTAGAAACGATGGAATCGCATTAGCAAGCCAAAACGTTTGCCTCCCGCTCTGCGCCGTGCTATATCTTCGACCCGCTTGCTCGACGCAAAGAGGAGAACAGGAGAAGACCATGAAAGAGGAATGGCGAATCGGCGTCATCGGCGCGGGCGGACGCGGCGCCCTGGCGGCGCACGCGCACCAGCCCGACCGCGGATTCAAACTGGTCGCGGCCGCGGATACCGACGGGCAGGCGCTGCGCTCGTTCGCGCAACGGTACGGACGCGACGCTTTCGTCGCGCGGGACTACCGCGAACTGCTGGCCCGGACCGACATTGACGCCGTGCTGATCGCCACCCCCGACTACTGCCACGAGGAGCACGCCGTGGCCGCGCTCGAAAGCGGCAAGCACGTCTATCTCGAAAAGCCGATGGCCATCGCCACCGAAGGCTGCGACCGCATCCTGTGCGCCGCGCGCGACAGCGGCCGCAAGCTCTATCTCGGCCACAACATGCGCCACATGGATTTCGTGCTCAAGATGAAGGCGCTCATCGCCGACGGCGCCATCGGCGAAGTGCGCGCCGGCTGGTGCCGCCATTTCTGCGGATACGGCGGCGACGCCTATTTCAAGGACTGGCATGCCGAACGCCGCTACGCGAACGGGCTGCTGCTGCAGAAAGGCGCCCACGACATTGACATCCTCCACTGGCTCTGCGGCGGCTACTCCAAGCGCGTGCATGCGCTGGGCAGCCTGAGCGTGTACAACCGCATCGCCGACCGGCGCGCGCCCGACGAACCGCCCGACACGAGCTGGCGCCCGGGAAACTGGCCGCCGCTCGCCCAGAAGAAGCTGAACCCTGTCATTGACGTGGAAGACCTGAGCATGATGCAGATGGAACTCGACAATGGCGTCCTCTGCAACTACGAGCAATGCCATTACGCGCCGGACGGCTGGCGCAACTACACGATTATCGGCACGCAAGGCCGCATCGAAAACTTCGGGGACGCCCCCGGCCAGTGCGTCGTGCGGCTCTGGAACCGCCGCACGGGCTACAACCCCTATGGCGACGAGCAATTCTTCATTCCGCCCACACTCGGCGGCCATGGCGGCGCCGATCCGCGCATTGTCAACGAGTTTCTCCGGCATGTGGCCGAGGATGCGCCCGCCACCACCTCGCCGGTCGCCGCCCGCTACAGCGTCGCCGCCGGCTGCGCCGCCACCGCATCCTTGCGCCAGGGCGGCGCGCCCGTGGACGTGCCGCCGCTGCCCGACGATTTGGCCCAGCATTTCTCCAACGGAAAGGACGCGAAAGCATGAAACAGGCAATGGTGGACATCTATTACGCCAGCGTATGCGGCCTGTGCGCGAAGACCCTCGAGTACTTCCGCTCGCGCGGACTCGACTTCCACGCCCGCGCGGTCGTCTGGGACAAGGACGCGGATGCCTTCCGCGACGACGACAACGCCCGCGAACTGTTCCGGCGCTGCGGCGGCGTTGTGGATTTCGTGCCGCAAATCTTCGTCAACGACACCCGCATCGCCGGCTGGCGCTCGCTCGAACCCATGATCGCGGACGGCTCGTTCGATCGTCTGCTTCAAGAAACAAATTGAGGATGGAACATGATTGCCCGAATCAAAATACCGCGACCAAGCGCGAACATCGGCGAAGTAGCCGTAACCCGCCTGTTCAAGTCCGAAAACGATCCGATCGCCAAAGGCGAACCGCTGGCGGAATTGACAACCGACAAGGCGGTGTTCGAGCTGGAGGCGCCCGTTTCAGGAACGGTCCGCAAGATGCTCGCCGACGAAAAAAGCGTACTGCCTGTCGGCTTCATTCTTGCGCTGGTCGGTTCGCCCGACGAGCCGCTGCCCGACGCCGAAGCCTGGAACAGGAAGGTTCTGGCCAAGCATCGCGGCGAACCGCTCGGCGCCAGGCAAACAAAACGCGACGGCGATGCCAAACCGTCCTCTTCCCGCACGGGCGGCGCGGAACGGGCGGTACGGGCAACGCCCGCCGCCCGCCGCCTGGCCCGCGAGAAGGGGCTGGACCTGAAAATCGTGGCCCGAGCGCTGGGCCGGGAACGGATCAACGAAAAGGCCGTAGCCGATTATCTGGCGAACAATGCCCGGTAGGCTTTGGGAAGACACACGTTTTTGCGCGTATCCTTAATTCGTGTGAATTCGTGTTCATTCGTGGTTCCCAAGTCAGGAATAACGCTTGCGTTTCCCGAACATTCGACTACATTTCCTTTTCATCCGCATGACTGTTCCCCAGGACAACGCAACGCCGTCCCGCTCTTTCCGGGGCTATGCCGCCGGCAATGGCGGGATCGCCATTTTGCGGCAGATCATCGTGTTCATGCCGCTCTACTTCTACAGTCCGCCGGCCGGACGCGGCGCCGAGCTGCTGCTGGCCCGTTCTGTTGGGCTGGCGTTGTTTCTGGCCCGGATCGCCGACGTGATCTCGGATCCGGTCGTCGGCTGGCTTTCCGACCGCACCCGTCATCGCTGGGGCAAGCGCCTGCCCTATCTCGTGTACGGCGCGCCGGTCTGGCTCGCAGCGACCCTGCTGATCTTCCGTCCGCCGGCTGGCGAACCTGGATCGGCCAATTTCTTCTGGCTGACCGGCATGGCCGTTCTGTTCTTTCTGGGCATGACAACCGTCCAGGTGCCCTATCTGGCCGTGTTGCCGGAAATCGCGCCTTCCGAGGACACCGCCATTCGGGTGGCTTCGCGCATGGGTCGCTGGTTCATTGCGGGAGCGCTGTTCGTGATGAGCGCCGGCTGGTACATCGGCATGCGGTTCGGATTCCCGACAGCGATTGCGCTATGCGCAACGGCGGCGGCGCTGCTGCTGGCCATGGCGATCCGCGACCTGTTTGCCGCCGAACAGCGCCCGCGGCCGCCGGAGACGGATCCGTTCTGGCGCAGCGCCTGGAGCGTGGCGCGCGAAAAACCGTTCTGGACGTATTTGATCGGGTTCAGCCTGTTCGTGTGCGGCTACTACACGATTCTTGTCGCTTCGCCCTATTTCGTAACCGAGATCGTTCGCATGCCGGGAACCATGACGCCGGTCTTCTTTCTGCTGCCCATGCTGACGGCGATCGGACTGGCGCCGGTGGTGGAGCGGGCCGCGCTGCGATTCGGCAAGAAGCGGGTGTTGCTCGCCGCCATGGGGCTCATGTTCGCGCTGGCGCTGGCCTGGTTCGCCATCGCGCGCGAGCCGGCGCATGGCGCCGGGCCGGTTCTGAGCGACCTGCTGCCGCTCGGCGCGGAATGGGCGGCGCGCGTACGCGTCTCGGTTCTGGCGCAATCGCTGGCCCTGTTTCTGCTGGTCGGCGCGTCGGTCTCCGTGCTGCTGCTGTTTCCGCCGGCGATCGTGGCCGATCTGGTCGCGTACGACGCCGGCAAAACAGGGCGTCCGCGCGAATCGCTGGTGTATGGACTGCAGGGCGGCATCGAAAAAAACGCTGTCATGATTGCCACACTGGCCGCATCGCTCGCCCTCGAAAAAGGCAAGGAGGCGGGCCATACGCATGGCATTCGCCTGGTTGGCCTGGTCGCCGCCGTCATGATTCTGGCCGGCGCGGCCGTGTTTTCGCGGTTCCCGCTCGAGAAAGGATGGAGACCATGACGCCCAATCCGCCCGCCGTATTCCTTTACACGGACGATTTCGCGAACAACGCCTACCCGCCCGCCAGCCCGTTCCGAACCGAACGCGTTCGCCAGACCCGCGATACCGCGCGCAGCATGGGCATGCTGGGCGATACCGCCAACATCGAACGCGAACCGGTCCCCGCCGCCCGTTCGGAAATCGAGATGTTTCACGATCCTTCCTATTTGGACCTGCTGCGGGAAGCCGAAAACGGACGCATGGACCTGGAGATGCTGCGGCATGGACTGGGCACGCCGGACTGCCCGGTGTTTCGCGGCATGGTCGCCTATTCGGCGCTGGCCTGCGGCGCGTCCATGCAAGGCGCGCGCCTGCTAGCCGACGGCAAGGCGTCCGTTGTGTTCAACCCGGCCGGCGGCCTGCATCATGCCGGCCCCGACTATGCCGCCGGCTTCTGCTACATGAACGACGTCGTACTGGCCGCGCTTGCGCTGGCCGAAAACGGGCGACGGGTCTTCTGCCTCGACCTGGACGCCCATCATGGAGACGGAACCCAGAACGCCTTCTACAAGCGCCGCGACGTGTTTACCCTGTCCATGCACGAAAGCGGCCGCACCCTGTTTCCGGGAACCGGGTTCGAAAACGAAATCGGATCCGGCGACGGACGCGGCTTTTGCGCGAACATTCCGTTGCCTGTCGGAACCTACGACGACGCGTTTCGAAAAGCGTTCGAGACCATTGCCTGGCCGCTTCTGCAGGCGTTCGCCCCGGACATCGTCATTGTCGAACTCGGCATGGACGGACTGGCCGGCGACCCGCTGGCCCACTTGCATCTCACCAACAACGTGTTCGCCGACATTCTTCGGCGCGTACTCGAGTTGGGCAAGCCGATTCTGGCCACCGGCGGCGGGGGCTACAACGTGCCGAACACCGTGCGGGGATGGGCTCTGGCATGGAGCGTCCTGAGCCGGCACGATACCGCGCAGCACGACCCGACGCTCGGCATGGGCGGCGTGATGCTGGAAAACGCCGAATGGTCCGGCGGCTTGCGCGACCGGGTTCTGCTCTCGGATGCCGGCGACCGCGGCGCCATGGATCGCGCCATTGCGCACACGGTGGAAACGCTCGAGAAGACCCTGTTCCCGATCCACGGGATTTGACTTGTCACACCCGCAGCAGCATGGCGGCGGAACTGAACCCGGCGCCGGCCGCAACCAGCAGAATCAGGTCGCCGCTGCCGACTCGCCCGCTGCGAACGGCTTCATCGAGCGCCACGGGGATCGAGGCGGCGGCCATGTTCCCGTAGCGATCCAGATTCATCGCCATGCGTTCCAGCGGGTAGCCCACGTTTTCGGCCACTTTCTCGATGATGCGGATATTCGCCTGATGCGGAATGAGACAGGCGATATGTTCCGGCTTGCAGCCCGAGGCGTCCAGCACGTCCCGAATGCGGGCTTCGCAGGCCTGGACCGCCTGCTTGAACACGTCGCGCCCGTCCATGCGCACGAATCCGTGATCCGCCGACGTCCAAGTTTGCCGCGCCGCCGTTCCGCCGCCAACGCATGTCAGGTTGTCCCAGCGCGACGCATCCGTGTTCAGCGATACGGCCACTACGCCGCTCGGGCGGCCGTCCGGCGCCCATTCGGATTTCTCCTGTCGCACCAGCACGGCGGCGCCGGCCCCGTCGCCGAATAGCACCGCCGTGTTTCGGTCTTCGAAATCAATAATGCTGGAATACAAGTCCGCCGCCACGACCAGCGCGCTGGAGGTGAGCCCGGAACGAATATGCGCGTTGGCCGCCACCATCGCGAACACGAATCCGGAACACGCCGCCGAAATATCGTAGGAATAGGCGTTGACCAGCCCCAGCTCGCGCTGCACGATATTGGCCGTGGCCGGTATGCGCATGTCCGGCGTCGAGGTCGCCAGCACGGTCATGCCAATGTCTTCGGGCGCCAGGCCGGACGCTTCCAGCGCCTTTCTTGCCGCCCGTACGGCGTAGGCGGACGTGGTCTCGTCCGTCTCCGCGAAACGCCGTTCCCGTATGCCGGTCCGCTGGACAATCCACTCGTTCGAGGTGTCCAGCGTCTTCTCGAAAAACGCATTGGGATACGACCGTTCCGGGACTGCGTGGCCTGTGCCGGCCAGGGAAACCGACATGATAAACGACTGGCTTGTGCTCATTCCATTCTCCTTACCATGCCCCACAGGTGTTAAGCCAACGCGGGCTGCGCCCGCAACCCAAGTGTGCGGGTATGCGGGTTTGGGAGCATGTGAGTTTCCCCCCGCACACTCACGCACTCGCACACTCGCAAACAATGCCGCCTCCGCCAAGCCAGCGGCGAGGCTTGGCGGGCGAAGGCAGGACAGCGGAATACGGCCCCACGCTCAGCGCTCGAACCGAATGGCCATTCCTTCCACGCTGATGACATTGCGCGTGAGGATCAGCCAGAACTGGGTGTACTGAACCACGCTCACTTCGATCAGCGCGTCCGCGTTATGCCGCCGCAAGGCGGCCTGCACAGCCGACCGAATCGAGTTGGACCCCTTGATCGGGATCAGGCCGAACAGCAGAATATGGCTGTCCGTGCTGCGAACAGGCCGGATCACATGGTATTTCCTGCCTTCGATCGGCGTGGTGGACGCCGCGATCCCGCCCGGATAGCGCGCGCACCCCGCCAGCAACGCCGCCATCAAACCGCACATCAATCCCGCCATCCAACGTTTCCCTTTCATCCTGCCTCCTTTTTGTTGATTTGCTTCACAACCACATGTTGCGGTCCAGGCTGCGGTACTGGATGGCCTCGCTCACATGCGCGGGTCCGATCGTATCCGCCTCTTCCATGTCCGCGATCGTGCGCGCGACCTTCAGCACGCGGTCGTAGGCGCGCGCGCTGAAATTCAGTTCGCCGATCGCCATCTTCAGCAGAGCCTGCGCATCGGCCGCCGTGCGGCAATACTTCTGCAAATCGCGCGCGGCCATGTCCGCGTTGGCATGGACGGCGCGCCGCCCCTTGAACCGTTCCGCCTGCCGGGCGCGCGCGCGTACAATCCTCTCCCGCATCGCCTCCGACGGTTCGCCGGGTTTAAGCGACGCCAGCTCCTGGTAGCGAATCGAGGGCACCTCGATATGCAAGTCTATGCGATCCAGCAGCGGCCCCGAAATCTTGTTGCGATAATTCTGAATCCGGTTCGGCGAGCAGCGACAATCCTTTTTGGGATCGCCATAGTATCCGCAGGGACATGGATTCATGGCCGCCACCAGCATGAACTGGCAGGGAAACGTCACGCTGCCCGCCGCGCGCGAAATAGTCACGGACCCTTCCTCGAGCGGCTGGCGCAGCACTTCCAGCACGTTGCGGTGGAATTCAGGCAGCTCGTCCAGAAACAGCACGCCCCCGTGCGCCAGACTCGCCTCGCCGGGAATGGGATGCGTGCCGCCGCCCAGCAGCCCCGCGTCGGAAATGGTGTGGTGCGGAGACCGGAACGGCCGCTTCACGATCAGCGCGTCGTGCGGCTTGAGCGCGCCCGCGATGCTGTGTATCTTGGTCGTCTCCAGCGCCTCCTCCAAGCTCATGTCCGGCAGAATGGAAGGAATGCGCTTGGCCAGCATGGTCTTGCCCGTGCCGGGCGGACCGATCATCAGAATGTTGTGTCCGCCCGCCACCGCCACTTCGATGGCGCGCTTGGCCAGTTCCTGGCCTTTGACATCGGCGAAGTCGTCCTCGTGCCGCGCGCCGGCATTGTACAGCGCCGACATGTCCACCGTGTAGGGCGCCAACGAATGGGTCCCGCCAAGAAAATCGGCCGCTTCCCGCAGATTGGTCACGGCAAAGACGTTCAGCCCCTCGACCACCGCCGCTTCCTCGGCGTTCTCGGCCGGCACCAGAATGCCGCGCCGGCCCATACGGCGTGCCTCCATGGCGATCGGCAGCACGCCGCGCACGCGCCGCACCTTTCCGCTCAACGCCAGCTCGCCGACCATGGCGTATTCGCGCAGCGTTTGCGTCGCCTTGTCGTCCTGAGCGGCAATCATGCCAACCGCGATCGGCAAGTCGAAATGCGGCCCTTCCTTCTTGATGTGAGCCGGAGCAAGATTCACCGTCGTGCGGCCGCGATGCGGCTTGAACCCGGAATTGACCAGAGCCGTATGCACCCGGTCCTTGCTCTCCTTCACCGCCGTGTCGGGCAAGCCCACAATCACCGTCTGCGGATCGCCGCGGCCGGCATTGACCTCGATTTCCACCGCATAGGCGTCCACACCGAACACCGCTCCCGAATACACGCGCGCCAACGCCATTAAAACCGCCCTGCTTTCGTTCCGCAACAATCAAGGCGGGCTGCGCCCGCCACCCAAGGCGTTAGTCCTTAGTCGTTAGGCGTTAGTCACTAACACCTAGCGCCTAAAACCTAACGCCTACGTTACTCTAGCCACACACTCGCAATCAATGCTACAGCATGCTCGCCATGACGCGTAACTTCATTTGAAATATGAAATTTGAGATTTGGGATGCGGGCGAAGCCCGCGGCCTTCGCCCTTTCCCCGACCCGACGCGCACTGTACGGATATTCCGCCCGATAGCCAGCTTTTTTTTTCGTTTGGACTTGAACAGACAGCCCGCCTGCGCTATATTGACAATGAATGAAACTTGCCCGTTACAGTTACAAACGCAGTCCCTGTTGCACGGCGTTGCCGCTTTGCCTGGCCATCGCCCTTTTCCCGGCTCTGCTCCGGGCGAAGGAATGGACGCATTGCGCCGACATTCCCGATCATCGGGGCAATTTGTATTTTTCGGCGCCATGGAGCCCGGATACGGGCGCAACCTTTCGCCTGGCCCAAAGCGACAGCGATCGCGCGGCGGTTGTCGCCATTCGCCGCGACGAGATCGCGCTGACTCCGACGCCACGCGCGAGGGACGCAGCGGACAAAAACACGCTTCGTCTTCGCTCGCATCCCGAGCGCCTGCCCGCCACGCCCTCCGACCGCGTGGAATGGACGCTGACCATACGGGAACGAACATGGACCTTGTACGCGGAGGACCGCCCCGTATTGACATTCCCGCCCCCGTTCAACCCGCCGGCGGCGCTCTATCTGCCCGCCGCCCCCGAAGAACCGAAACCCGCGCCCCGTCCCCGTTTCCAGAGAACAGCCCCTTTCATGTTCGAAGACAATTTCTTTCTGCCGGGCGATACGGAAGACACGCTGATCGAATGGGAGCAAGTCTCGGGCGCCTGGCAACTGCGTACGGCAGCCGACGCTACCACCGAACGCGGCGAACGGTTGCGGCGCCGGCGCGGACGCAAGCCCGACCCGGAACGCAGCGCCAATTTTTCCAGCCTGCGCGGACAAGGCCAACCGGCGCTGATTCTGGCCGGACACGACTTTTACGACCGCTACACGGCGGAAACGGCCCTGATCACGGCGCCGGGCGAAGCGGGGCTGGCCTTTTACCATACCGATGCCGGCGCCTACCATGCGCTCACGCTCGCCATGGACGAATCCTCGCACGTCGCACTGCTGCGTCTCTGGCGAACGTCCGGCGAAACCAACGCCCCGCGCGAAACGCTCGCCGCCGTCGCCACCGAACTGACGCACGACCAATGGGTGCGGCTACGCGCCGAAATCTGCACGCATCGCATCCGCGCCTATCTCGACCATACGCTCGTAATGGACTTGCCCGCCGAAGACATGCCCGCCGGCGGACGGTTCGGACTCTACGCGCACGGAAAGACCGGCATGCTGTTCGACGATGTGCGCGCGCGAACCCATCTCGATCTTTCGCTGAACACTCTCGACGAGATTCGCTGGCACAAGCTGGCTGGACAAGGCGATTTCTTTCCGCGCCGCCGCCGATTCGCGCGCGCGCCCGATCCCGACCCCGACATCTCCGTTCTTGACACGACCCGCGCGCGTCAGGATCAATGGCTGGTTCTTGGCGAAACCAATCACCCCGGTCATGTTTTCTCGGCGGAGTTCAACGAGATTACGGAACAGGGAACCATCGGCCTGATTGCCGGCTTTCGCCATGCGCAGGCGCCGCACTGGCTCTTCAGCCGCACTCTGACAGACAACGAAGAGCTGTTTTTGCTGAGGGAAACGGGCAGGGACACGGATGCCGTGCTGGCCGAATTGCGCCTGCCCGCTTCGCAGACGAATCTGACAAAACCCGTTTCCCTGATGGCGGACGCCACCGCGCCGGACGAATTGAGACTGTATCGCAACGGAGCCCTTGTGCTGGTTCATTCTCTGGAGACGCCGCTGCGCGGCGCCTCCGGCCTGCATGTCGGCGCGGGAACCGCCGCGCGCATCGCGCGCCTGCGCTACCGGTTCGAACGCGACGACCTGCATCGCGACCAGTTCGAGAAGAATCGGGTCTTCCGGGAAGACCCCTTCATGCGCAACTGGGCTTCGCCCGAAGGCGAATGGGCACAGGACGCGCAAGGACTCACCTGGCACAAAGGCGACTTCTACGGACGCTTCCATTGTCGCATGCCGTTCGTCGAAGGTTCGGCCATACATGTGTCCGTGCCAGAAAACGGGACCAACGGGCTGCTGGCCGTCACGGCGCGCGCCGGAAAGCTGCGACTGGAACAGCCGGCGGAATCCGACCCGGCGCTGCGGGTTCTGGCGCAGGTTCCCGCCAAGGATTTCGCGCGGGACACCGACGAAAAATCCAAGCGGCAAACGCCTTGGTTCGCGCTTCACTACGAGGACCATTGGCTCTGGGCCACCAGCGGCGATCGGCTCCTGTTCCGCCAGGCGCTCGCCGAACCGCTAACGGGCCGGCGCATGCGCATCGAAGGCTTTTCCGTGAACGATCTGCGGCACAGTCACGTGGAACGCTATCAGGTCAAGGACCATCTGTTCAACGAATCCCTGCACGAATGGACGCAGAACGGCGGCGAGTGGTCGGTGGTGAACCGGTTCCAGTGCGACCCGCGCTGGTCCCATATGAACGGCGAAGCGCCCGACGGCCTGGCCGCGCTCTGGTCCAAATACGATTTCGAAGGCGATTTCTGTCTCGAGATGTACGCCGGCATGCGGCACAGGTTCTATACGCGGGCCGGCGACCTGAACCTGACCGTCATGTCGGCGGCCCGCACACCCGGCTTCGGCTACACCGTCACCTGCACCGGGTGGGACCCCGACCATTCCCAGCTCTACACGCGCCTGTACCGGCACGGCGCCCTGCTCGAAGAAACCGACGCCTATCTTGTGCCCCGGCATAGGGAAGGCCAGCGACGACGCATCCTCGACCCGGTCATTCAGCGTGGCCGCGACCTGCACGGCGCCTGGTACTATCTCAAATTGCGACGCGTCGGCGACCGGCTCGAATTCCATTTCGACAACGAACTGGTATTCTCCGTGCAAGACGAAGAGCCGATCCCCGTCGGCGGGTTCGGCATCTGGACCTTCATGAACTCCATGATGGTGGCCCGCGTGAAAATGGCCGCCGAACGCATCGTGCCGCGCCCCCACGCGTTCGCCATCGTCCCCCCGCACACGACGCTCGACGATCTTGTGCGCCGCGAACAGCCGTTCGACAGCGCCCGACACCGGACCCTGATCGCGCACGGCCTGCCCGCCGAACGTCTGCTGCCAGAATCCTGGACGGCGGACGACCCGACCGGCCGCCTCCTTCTGCAGTGGCCGGAACCGGCCGACGGCGAGCGCCCGCGCTTCGTCGCCACCACCACGCTCGGCGCCGGCGAAATGCTGGCGCGCGCCTCTTTGCCGCCCGTCCCC
Organism: Kiritimatiellia bacterium; assembly: GCA_007134465.1. Classification (GTDB taxonomy): domain Bacteria; phylum Verrucomicrobiota; class Kiritimatiellia; order UBA8416; family SLMC01; genus SLMC01. Next base: position 20,664 of record SLKS01000281.1, read on the forward strand.
TACGCCGACTTGGCCGGCTGGTCCTTTCAAGTCCAGCGTACCGCACGCGCCCAGTTCAACTTTCACTACTCGATCGGCCGCATGAACAGCAAAGGCCAGTACGAGCCCGCCGCCCGTTTCTTTCACCGGTTGTCCGGAACGGATTTCTCGAAAGGCGCCTACCGCAAAACCGGCAGCACGCCGATTCCCGGCACGGCCGAACCCGGCAAGCATTGGCACGACGGCGCGCCTTGGACCGATGTCCGGGTCTGGCTGCCGATGGAACACGAAACGGGACTGGGCTCCACCGACAATCTGTTCGTCCGCATCGAGGGCTTCGGCAATCTGCAGCCAAGCTACGTCATGCAGGGATTGCACGGAAACGGCCCCGGCGAAGCCTACGCCGTTCGCGGGTTAACGGAAATCCGCACCCGCGCCCCGACCCTCGGCCTGCTCTCGCCCGACACGACCCTCTCCATGAAGACGGGCCCCGACGCGGAACCCGGGCCCATCGGAACTTTCACGAACATCGTGGACGCGCAAACAGCCGTCAACAGCCTGACAAACAACGGGCTGGTCCAAATCGCGATCGAGGCGCGCGAGCCGGACAGCGCCGCTGTCCGGCACGACCTGTCCTGGATTCGCGCGCCCGATGCGCCGTCCATTGCCGCCGCATGGCATCCGGACATTCCAAACGCCATCCGTCTGACACAAAAGGACACCGACTGGCCGGACCGACGCTTCCATGCGGCCCGCGTCCGCATCGGCGACCAGCAAACCGAAACCTGGCGCGAAGGACTGACATCGCGCATCGCCTTCGTGCCGCGCCGACAGGAGCTGACAGCCGAGCGAACGCCAGCCGTACCCGTCGCGCTCGTCGGCGACGGTCTGTCCGCCGATTTTTCGCTGCCGTGGAGCGACAATCCGTCACGCGAACCGCCAACGCTTCTGTGCGTGGGCGACGCCATCCCCTTTTTCGAGAATTTCGAAGCGCGCGTAATCCCGGCCTACCTGCGCTCCGAGCGACCGCGCGCCGACCTGCGGCATCTCGACCCTGAACAAGGCAGCTTTCTGCGCATCGCCAACACCGGCCAACAGCAACGTTTGCGCGCGGTCTTCCCGCATCAGGCCAATCTGGCGCAGGCGCCGCTTTTGCAATTCCGCTACCGCGCCGAACCCATGGCCCGCATCACTCTGTCGCTGCACAACAACCATGCGGTGAAACTGAACGAGGAGTTCGGGCCTGCACGCGAGGTCCGGCACGGAAACGAATTGGTCGCGGACGGCGCCTGGCATACCTGGACCGGCATGATCAGCGACGCCGTAGGCGTTGGCCCGCTCCGCCGAACCGCACTCGCGACACAGGCGCTGACATTCGGCTCGCGTCTTTCCATAGATCAGACAGGCCTGTTCACCGAATGGGACATCGGCCACCTGGTTCAAGGGCCCGCCGTGTCCGCCCATCGTCCGCTCGCCGTCACCCCCGACTATTTCGATTTTCATGGCGTCGCCTCGGTTGCCATGGCTCTGTACGACGGCACTGAACCGCCGGAACAGCTCGATGCCGACGCCCTGGCCGCTCTCGACTGGCGCGAAATTCCTAACCGGCAGAAAACGGTCGCCGACCTGTCCGGCCTGTCCGACGGCCCGCACCGGCTTCTGCTGCGCGCGAAGAACCGGCACGGGCACGCATCCGCCGTAACCGCCATTCCGTTTCTTCACGCGCCTCGCCCGCCTTCCGTCTCGCACAGGCTGGCTCGCTCGGACGAGCCCTTGCACAACGAATCCGTGCTGCGCATTGAAATCAACACCGGCAACGGCGCCCCGGTGAATCTCGAAGACCTGCAACTGAAATGGAACGACGACACCGTGCGCGCCGCCGCGCTCGGCTCGCGCTACGAACACAGCCCGGAAAAGGCGATACTGCTTCTCAATTGGCCCTACATTTTCCGCGATCAAATCCAGCAAACGCGAGATGGCGAACGCTTTACGCTGACGCTCGCTTCCATTCATGACGGGGCAGGGAATCGCGCCGAGGACGCGATCGTCGCCATGACCATGGATTACAGCCGCGACAAAACTCCGCCCACACTCTTGCGTACCGAATGGCCCGCGAACATTCTCTGGAATACCGGCTGGGAAAGCGCCGTCAACAACGACCGCCATTTCCGATCCCGCCAATCGCTCGCCATCAAACACGAGCCGGGACAGGAGCCGTGGCTGGAACACGTGTCCAAGGGCCGGCAAAGCGCTTTCTGGATGCAATTCCAGCGGCCGCGCGTCTGGCGACCGGCCCGGCATCCCTTTCTGGCCTTCCAAATTCGCCGCCCGGCTATTCCGGCCAGAGACAATACGGCAATCGTACTCACGCTCGAATGCCATGGCAAAAGAACATACCACATTCCGCTGTCCGGCAAGCCGAAACGGAACGAGCCTGTCCTGGCCATGCCTGAACCGATCGAATGGAAACCCGGCGCCTGGCACCCTGTAACCCTCGACCTGCATGCCCTGCTGTCGCCGCTCATGTCAGGAAGGGAATGGAATTCTCTGAGAGTGCATCGGCTACGCTTTTCCGTGGAGACGGGCCCCCGCCCCGAAACCACCTGCCTGCGCAGCGTCTTCGTCTTTTCCGCTTGGGGCCCCGAACACGAAGTCAAAGTCAACGCCTTCGACGCCAGCGGCATTGCCGAAACCCTCTGGCGCATCGAGGATGCCGCCCCGACCATGACATTCGCGCCGGCCGGCATGGATCAAACCCTCAACCGATGGGCAACGGCGCAGGTCCGGGACCGGGCCGGCAACCTCTCATTCCCCTGGCATATCCCGCTCGGCAGAGCCCAACCCGCCGAACCCGACGCTTCCGGCCCGGATGACGAAGAATCGTAGAGGAAGACAACCCGATAAACTGCATCGGAACTAACTCCACCGTAAACGTTGCCGTAAACTGTTTCGATTGCCCTGTGCGAAGCGAGTCGCCAACGGTCGGCGACAAAGAGGTGACAAACGGAAATCAGGGCGTGACAGTCCCGATCCTTGTCGGCCTGCAATCTTTGTCGCGAGCTTTGTCGTAATCTTTGTCGTTTCTTCGTCTCGATCATCGTTTTGATCGTTGTCGACAAAGATCGGGACAACGATGGAAACAACGATCAAGAGCGACGAAGATCGAGACAACGATCAAACCCGACAAGCGATCCGTTGCATGGCAAACAGTCGCATCGCATTTCTCGTGCATTGTGGCAGCCGCGCGGGAACAAGGCGCTCGTCGCGGCGCGAAGCGCCGCGCCATGCGCATCAGCCGACGAAAGGCGAAAGCGCGCGCAGTTTTTCGACGATGGGCGGCATGTTCTTCAGCACATGGCCGATGTCCTCGTCCGTCGTGTAGCGGCTCAGGCTGAAACGGATGGACCCGTGCGCCGCCGTGAACGGCACGCCCATGGCCCGAATCACATGCGAAGGTTCGAGCGAGCCGGAGGTGCAAGCCGACCCCGACGAAGCCGCAACGCCCATATCGCTGAGGTGGTACAGGATCGCTTCGCCTTCGATATACTGGAAGCTGATGTTGCTCGTATTGGGCAGCCGATGAACGGGATCCCCGTTCACGCGCGCGTCGGGACAGGAGGCCAGCAGCCCTTGCTCGAGCTTGTCGCGCAAGGCGGCCATGCGCCGCGCGTCCTCGGCCATGTGCAGCCGCGCCTGTTCGCACGCGACGCCCAGAGCGACGATATAGGGCACGTTCTCCGTTCCCGCTCGCCGCCCGTTCTCCTGGTGTCCGCCCAGCAGCCATGGCGTCCATTTGGTCTGGCGCCGGATGAACAGCCCCCCCACCCCCTTGGGCGCATGCAGCTTGTGCCCGGAAAAGGAAAGCATGTCCACGGGGATCGTCGACAAATCCAGCGGCAGCTTGCCCGCCGCCTGCACGGCATCCGTATGCAGCAGCCCGCCGGCCCGCTTGACCATGGCGGCGATTTCCTCCATGGGAAACACGACGCCCGTCTCGTTGTTCGCCCACATCACGCTCACCACGCAGGGCCCGTTGCGCAGTTCCTTCCGCAGCGCGGCCAAATCCAACTGGCCGGAAGCGTCCACGCCCAGCTCCGTGACGGCATAGCCCATTTCCTTGAGCCGACGACAAGGCGCCAGCACGGCCGGATGCTCCACGCGCGTGGTCACAATCCGCGCCTGCGGCCCCAGCGCATCCGCCGCCCCGCGAATCGCCGCATTGTCGCTTTCCGTGCCGCACCCGGTAAAGACGATTTCGGACGGCGACACGTTGAACAGCGCCGCCACCCGCGCGCGCGCCTCCTCCACATGCCGGGCCACCTGACCGCCGAACCAGTGCATGCTCGACGGATTGCCCCAGAACTCCGTCAAGAACGGCATCATGGCCTCGACGACCTCCGGCGCGACCTGCGTCGTGGCATTATTGTCCAAATACACGTTTCTCATGGCCGCTCCTCCTCTACGACAAGCGTTTCGGAGACGAATTCCCGCAACTTGGCCTCCACAACATCCTTCATCGTAAACTCCGCCACCTGGCACTGCGCGCACATGCCGCGAAAAGCGATGACAACACGGTCGCCGATGACATCTATCAGCTCCAGATCGCCGCCGTCCTTCTTGAGCAGAGGCCGAATCTCGCGATCCAGCGTTTCCTGGATCAGTTGAATCTTGCGAATGTTCGTCAAGGGCTTCGTCTCTTCCGCCGGGCGGCTCCGCTCCGCCGCGCGCTCCCGGGCCAGCTTCTCGAGAATCTCCTCGATATCCGGTTGGCACTGCCCGCAGCCGCCGCCCGCCTTCGTGTAATGGGTCACCTGTTCGACGGTCGTCAGCCTGTTGTCGCGCGCCACGCGCTCGATCTCCTCTTCCGTGACGCCAAAACAGGTGCAGACAACCTTGCCGGCCAGAATCTTCTTTTCGCTCTTGCCGGTTCGGTAATGGGCAATGGCCGCCTCCAGCGCTTCGCGGCCCATGACGGAACAGTGCATCTTTTGCTCCGGCAAGCCGCCCAAAAAGTCGGCAATGTCCTGATTCGTGACGCGGGCGGCTTCGTCAAGCGTTTTGCCCTTGACCATCTCCGTCAAGGCCGACGAAGACGCGATGGCGCTGGCGCACCCGAACGTCTTGAACTTGACATCCGCTATGCGGCCTTCGGCATCCAGCTTGAACGTGAGCTTGAGCGCGTCCCCGCAGGCCAGCGATCCCACCTCGCCGATGCCGTCGGGATTCTCGACCACGCCCACATTGCGCGGGTTCTTGAAATGATCCAGCACTTTCCCGGTATAGTCCCACATGAGCCGCTCCTTTTAACGCACTTTCGGTGAAGACACACGTTTTCGCGCGTATCTTTTGTCCCTGGATTGTTTGAACACCCGCTTCGCTCAAGATAACGAAGGAAACGAAGTGTGCCCGCCCTTCTTTGTTTCCTTCGTTGTCTTCCGTTCAATTCTTTCGGGGTGCGGGCGCCAGCCCGCCTCGCGCTACTCCAAAACAAACGGCTTCTCGGCGGCCACATCGGCCATCAGAGCCCGCACCGCCTGCTCCTGTTCGTCCGTGCCGCTCGCGGCCAGCCAGACCGCCCCTTCGGCGCCGGCCACCCCGCCGGCGGCCACCAGCTCGGCGCGCGCGCCGGTCAGCAAGGCGAGCGCTTCGATTTCCGTGACAATCTCGCCGGGCGCCGGCATCAGGCGCGGCCCGCCCGCGCCGGGCATGTTCAGACGCCCCGCCAACTCGCACAGCTCCGCCTGCACCCGTTTCTCGAGACCCACCGGCAGAATCAGCCGAACCCTGCGCCCGACCGACGCCTGCAGCGCGGCCATGATCGTCCCGCCCTGCGGATGCCCGATCAAAACGCCCGCCTGCCGCTTCTCCATATTCACGGCATTGGCGCCTTTCACAATCACATCCCCTTTGCGCATGCTCTCGAAAACGTCGAACACCGTCTTGCCCGGCTGCCATTCGCCCTTGACAATCACCACGTCGCCCGGAAAGGCGCTTTCGTCGGGCAAACGCCCCTCCTCGGTCGTATCGGACGAAGGCGGCAGCGTGATCCCGCGAAAGAAACGGGCCCGCGAAAAATCGCCCGCCTGCCCCAGCAACGTCAACACCTCTTCGGCCACAAAGCCGTTTGTCGTGCCCGCGATAATCGCCACCGTTCCGTTGCGCAACGCCTCTTCGTCCCGCAACCGCATGGCAACGGCCTTTCCGATCAGCCGTTTGCCGGCCGCCGGCGTCACTACGCACTGCATCATGATCCCGCTCCTTCGTCCTCGGATACACCGAGCGCTGCTTTCCCGCTGCTTACGTTCCATTCCCGATATTTGTACTCCGCTGCGCTAGCAACTGTCGAGGGAAAAACGCCGTGTTTCGTGGTTCTGCCCGTTTTTCGGTTTTGACATCGCAGCCGTTCCGAGCTAGTGTTTTGAAACGATGAATACGCTTTCGAGATGGAGTGCAGTGCTTCTGTTTAGCATTGTTGCCGGAACAGGGTGCCCCGGTCGTGCCAAGAGAATTGCCTGCAAGGCTCTTGATGAATTCATAGCCGAAGCAACACAGGAAATAGACCTAGAAGAATTGCAAAGGTGGGCTGTAGAATCGATTGTCAAGCATGGTGTACTTTTGTCGCCTGTTCCAGCTACTTTACAATCCTATGTTGAGGGGAAGCCTTGTGATATTTCCCTTCAAGGAAGAAACGAGGAACGACGAATAGAAGTACAGTGGAGAGACAAGTCTGCGCCGGGCGGAAAAGGCATACTCATTGGCACGCCGGAATCCGCTTTTTCCGACTTAAAAAGGAGATGCATTCGAGAAGTGAAGCCCGGGATAGCGTTCTGTATATACTGAAACACTATCGGAAGACGGCGCGGGTCAGGAAGGCGGCGGGGTCGGATCTCGCTTTTCGCCTTAATTGCATTGGGTTGGGGTACTGGGTTATTAAACAGGACATGGCAAGACCCTTGAGAGCTGATGTGCACGAGACGGCGGGGTCAGGTCTCGCTTTTCGCCTTAATTGCATTGGGTTGAGGCACTGGCTTATTAAACAGGACATGGCAAGAACCTTGAGAGCTGATGTGCGCGGCGGTTTTGGCGAAAAGCGAGATCTGACCCCTCGTTTGGATGAGTTCCAGGTACGGACGCATCTGGCCCGGCTCGAAAGTCTCGAATACGTCCAGCGCCGCTGGGGTTCCCAGGGCCGCCGCTGCGTCTACGAACTGCTGGGCGATGCTTGCGAGCCCGACA
>SLKS01000044.1 GCA_007134465.1 Kiritimatiellia bacterium
GGCATGGGCGCCGGAGATTGCGGCATCGCCGTGGACGCGGCGGGCAACATCTATGTGGGCGCAAATCTGAAGTCGGCGGACCGGCCCTATCCGGCGGACTTCATGGGCCAGGTTCCCGAACGCATGTGGACCTGCTGGGGCGGAGGCCGGCCGCGTTTGCCGGAACCGTGGCGGTTTGCCACGGCCAACTACTACTTGTTCGCCTATGGCGCGGCACTGAAGTTTGGCCCGGAGGGCGGCGCGTTCTATGGAAGAACATCGCCCTTCCTCCGACCGGGTCCGGACAACTCGCATCTGATCTCAGTGGACAACGCTCCGCCGTCCGCGGTTCGCTATCGGTCCGGCACCTTGGCCGCCGAGGTGGCCGTCGCCGGCGCGCAATGGCGCTTTCACGGCATGGCTCCGGCGCCCGATCTCGATATTTCGTTCGGCGATGGCGACTGCATTTGCACGACCTCGCGGCTGGCGGCCGATCCGTTCGGGCGCGTGTTCGTGCCCGACGTGTTTCGTTCCTGCGTGTGGCTGCTCGATACCGGCGGCAACCGGCTCGCCCGCATCGGCCGCTACGGCAATGCCGACGACCGGGACGGCCTGCATTTCGCCTGGCCGGCGTTTCTCGACGCGGCAGGCGGCCGCCTGTTCGTCAGCGACAGCGTGAACCGGCGCGTCACGGTGGTCGGCTTCGAATGGAGCGCGGAAGAACAATTGCCGCTGCCGTGATGTAGAGTCACGTTTGACAGAACAACCGCAAAAAGGAGGAGGCACCGCATGAAGAAGACTATGGCAAGCATACTGGCGACAGGACTGCTCGCGCTGACCGCAAAGGCCTTGGAGGTGAATCTGACGGTCGAGGAGCGGCTGGGCGTGGCGCGCGCCAACGAACCGATAACCAGCGGCGTGCCGTTTCCCAAAGGCGCGCTGAAGGAGCCCGCCGGCCTGCGTCTGTTCGGGCCGGACGGCAAGCCGGTGCCGGTGCAGTTCGGCATCGCCAACCGCTGGTGGGACGATGGTTCGGTCAAGTGGCTGCATCTCGATTTCCAGGCGAGCGTCCCGGCCAAAGGAAACGCCGCCTACGTGCTGCGCGCCGCCAGCGCGCCGATGCCACCGCCTCCGGCCGCGCTGACCGTCGAGCCGGTCGGCGACGGCTTTGCCGTGAACACGGGTCCGCTGCAGTTCACGGTGAAAGGCAAAGGCTTCAATCTGTTCGACGAGCTGCGGCTGAACGGTTCCGTGCTCCTGCCCGCCGGGCACAAGGGCGGGTTCCGCATTCGAACGGCCGAGGGCGAGTTTTCGCCGCTGGCCTGTCCCGAAGCCAAGGTTGTGATCGAGGAACAAGGACCCATGAAGGTGGTTCTGCTGGCGACCGGCCGCCATGTGGCCGCCGACGGGTCGGGCTATGCGCTCGACTACAAATGCCGTATCTACGCCTACGCCGGATCGCCGCGCGTCAAGGTGGTGCATACGGTCGAGAACCGGCGCGGGGCATGGACCGATCATATCGCCGTGGCCGACTGGCGTCTGGAGCTGCCGTTGGCTCTGGGTTCCGGCCCACGCTACATGCTGGGTCTGGCGGAAGGCAAGCCGGTCTCGGGCGCTTTGACCGGCTCGCCCGGCATCGAGGTTCTGGCCACCGATCTGTATCGTATTGCCGGCACGGGCGCGACGGATCGCGAAGGCGACCCCAAGAAGGAGGACCCGGCGGAAATCGGAACGCTGGACGTGCGCGGCTCGCAAGGCGGAGTAACGGTCGGCATGCGCCACTTCTGGCAGACCTGGGCCAAGACGCTGGGCGTTGACAAGAGCGGCATGCTGACGCTGGGTTTCTGGACCGACCGCGTGCGCGACAAGGGCGAAACATGTCTTGTGGACGAGCAGGGGCGCGCGCAATTTTTCGCCGGCATGGCCTGGACCCACGAGTTCTGGCTGAACCTGCACGACGGCAGGCAGGCCGAGCCGCTGGCTGTCATGGTTCCGGCCCGCGAGCCGCTGTTCGCGCGCTGTCCTCCCGCCTGGTACTGCATGGGCACGCGCGTGTTCGGCAATTTGAGCGAAGCCGATCCCGAAGTCTATCTGCCCGAATGGCGCGATCGGGTCTCGGCTCTGAACCGCTGGGCGGAGCAATCGGTACGGCGGCCGCTGGCCCGCTGGCATCGTGCTCAATCCGGCAAAGTGGACAGTTTCGGCATGTTCAGTTTCGGCGACGGTGTCGAGGAGATCAAAGGCGAAGCCCCCCGCGACGTGCACTGGGAAGGCGGCTACTACGACTATCCGCACTCGGTGTTTTTGAATTTCGCGCGCACCGGCGATCTGTTCTATCTGTGGCTGGGTCACGACATGAGCCGGCACAACGCCGATGTACATCATACCCACCACGATAAATCGCCCGGTCGCGCTCGCTACTGTCCCAGCCGCGAACATATTCTGATGTCGCGCTCCGGCAAACTGGTGCCCTTCGCCTCGCCGACCTTCAATCACTGGAAGAACCTGAGCGCGTTCGAGCGCTGGTATCTGACGGGCGATCATCGCGGCCGCGAAGCGGGCATTGAAATCAGCCAATGGGGGTTGCAGCTTGGCAATAGCGGCATTGATTTCAGGCAGCCGCGCTCGATCATTCACGGCATTCTCGGTTTGTGGGCCGCCTACGACGCTACCGGCGAACAGCGCTATGCCGACGCCCTGAAAAGCTTCGCGCAACGGACAGCCAAGCGGCTGGCCGACGGGCAAAGAATGCGGACAGGCCCCTGGATGCGCGGCATGGCTATTCACGGGCTTTGCTGGTATGTCGAGCAAACCGGCGACGAGAGCGTCATGCCCGGCATTGAAGCCGCCATCGAACGCGATTTCAAGGCGCGATCCGACGAGTTGGCCTACGGCAAAGTCTTCATGTGGAACCGCACCGGCGATCCGAAGTATTTCCACGCCGCCGCCCATTACATCCGTGGCGGACGCGCGCCGCAGTGGATGCAGCGGTTCGGCAACCACGGTCGTAGCCGACTTTATGCGCCAACCATTGTCCGAAAGGACGCGCCGCGCCAGCCGCCGCCGGCCGAGTGAGCGGGTTGACGACTACGGCGGCGACTACGGATTACGAGGAGAGATTCCCTAAATCGTCCACCTTAGTCGTCGCCGTAGTCGTCCACCGAAACGGACGCAAAACAGAAGAGAAAACGGGGAAACCTTGAATCGGGGCTATAGTGAGCGGGATATGAATTCCGGGTGTCGAATGTCGGGTGTCGGGCATCGCCAGAAAGCAAGAACATCTTTGTTTCTTGCGCTGTGCGCTTTGTGCGGCGGTTGTCTGGGCCGGGTGGCGACCCAACCGCTCGTTCCGGCGCCGCAGGCTCTGAATGCGATGGACAATGTCATGCCCCGGCATTGGCTGACGGTGGGCCCGTTCGTTTCTGAACCGGACGCCGGATCCGAGGGAGCAGCATCTGCGCGTTTTCCGCAGGCGTTTGTCAACGCGGAAACGTTCTCCGCCGGCATGGCGGATGTGCCGTCGGTCGCGAGCGATTCTGCGCACGTTCGCCCTGTCGCGCGTCGGGGCGATGTTGTGGATCTCGACCGGATTCTTGGCGGGGAAGGACCGCGCGTGGGCTATGCGATTGCGGATGTGGTGGTCCCGGAAGAGACGGTGGTCCAACTCCTGTTCGCCGCCACGGGCGCGAGCCGGGCCTGGGTGAACGGCCGTCCGGTTTTCCGCACACCGAACCGCAACGGCACGTTCTGCAACCGCGACGGCATTTTTGCCGCGCGACTGCAACGCGGAACCAACCGGCTTATGCTCGAAGTCGGCAGCGGTCCGCGCGGCTGGGCTTTCTCGCTGACGCCTGCCGATCCTTTCCAGACCTGGCTGTATCGGCGCAGCGACTACCGGCGCGGGAACCTGACACTTACGCTGAAGACGAGCGACGACCCTGCCGTTCCAGTCGTGAAAGCCGTGCCGCCACGCTGGCTCAAGGCGGAGCGGAGCGGTCCTGCGGAAATCGTTGCCTGGAACTTGGCTGGCCAGGAAAAGTTTCGTGCCTCCTTCGACATGGACAAGGGATTTCCGCTGCCTTTGCCGAAGCCCGGCCTCTATCGCGCGCGCGTGTTCCAGCCCTATGCCGACAACAGCGAGCGGGTCGGCACGCTGTGGCTGGCGCACGGCGATCTGGCCGAGCGCGTTCGCGCGGCGCGGACGCGTGCCGACCGCTGGCTGGCCGGACCTGGAGGAGAGGATTCGCGGCATCGCGGCCGATTGCTATGGCTGCTGGAGACGGCACTGGCGCCGGAAACTTCGGATGAGCCTCCCCGCATTGCCGATGCCTACGAGTTTGCGGCGCTGGAAAGCCTGCTCGACGAACTGGAGAGCGGACGCGACGCGCTGGGCGCGCGGCGCGGAACATTTCTCTGGGCTTTCCCGTCCGGGACGGACGGGTCAGGCCAGCCGATCTCGATCAGCCTGCCCGACGATTTCGACCCGGCTACCCCCGTGCCCCTGGCCGTGTATCTGCACGGGTCTGGCGGTCGCTGGACCGGCGAGGCGTTCCGCAGCGCGCCGTTCGAGGAGCCCTACATCCAGATTTCCGGCGATTGGCGCGGCGGATTCATGGCCCGCTCCTATCACGGCCTGGCCGAGCGCGACATTCTGGACGCCATCGCGTTCATGCGCGAAAACTTTCGCATCGCGCCCGACCGCGTGGTCCTGTTCGGACACTCCTACGGCGGATTCGCCGCCTGGCGGCTGGGTTCGCTCTATCCCGACCGCTTCGCCGCCCTAGCCTCGCATGCCGGTCTGCCCGAAGGCTATCCGTTCGCCAATCTGCGCCATACGCCCATCCGCTCCTATCATGGACTGAAAGACTTGGGCGTGTGTCCGGTCTTCGCCTATTACGGTGCCCGCGAAACGCGGCGGGCTGGCGGCGAATCCGACGTGATCGCCTTCCCGGACGCCGGGCACTGGGCGCGGGGAGCTCATGGCGACGCGGTCCGCTGGCTTCTGACCCAACGAGCCGACCCGCTTCCGCGCACGGTGGAGTTTACGACACGGTGGGTATCCCGTGAACGAGGGCGCGCGTACTGGACGGAAATCCTCGAACTGTCCGATCCGCAACGGCCCGCGCGTCTGCGTCTGAACACGCAAGCGGACCGGCTGACCGGTTCGGCCGACAATATCGCGCGGCTGAAATTGCGTTCGCTGCCCGGCCTGTTCGTTGCCGATCAACCGTTGCACATCGAAATCAACGGCCATGAAATGCGGCTGGACGCGCCGCTCCCCGAACGAATCGCCATGCAATTCGGGCCGGACGGTACATGGACATGGCTTGCGTTGGACCAGGCCCGTCCGGCCGAGCCAGTCTATAGCATGGGCTCGCTGCAAAACCTGTTCGATGGTCGGCCGGTACGCGTTGTGATTCCGTCCGAAGCTCCGGTGGAATACCGCGAAGCGGTCTCGCGCGGCGCGCACCGACTGGCCCAGACCCGGCGGCGCTACGGCGGTTTGCCGGTTGTTACGGATCGCGACATTGATCCCGACGCGCCCGACGCACACTTGGTTGTGTTCGGCGCGCCCGCCAACAACGCGGTCATGAAGCGGCTGCTGGAGTTGCTACCGCTCGACGACAACGGCGCGCGGCTTGCGGTGCCCGTGCTGGGTTCCTACGAACTCGCGGGCCGCGGCTACGCCTATTATTATCATCATCCGCTTCAGCCCGAATACCGCGTTGTGCTCTATCGGTCGGACGAGCCCGGCTTCTTTCGCGACCCGTTCGCCATCCTCCCCGACGGCCGCTATCGTCCGAACAAGGGCCCGTCGCTCGATGCGGCGCCCGACTTCGCCTTGTTCGACGTGGCCGAACGCCGGTTCCTGCGCGTCGCCTGTCTCGGCAAGGACTGGTCTTTCCCGGCCGCGTACGCGGAATCGGCGCCGCTCGATCCGCGTCTGTCCGAGCGGCAAGCCCTGTACAGTCTGCTCGGGGAAGCCCTGCGCGCGGCGACCGGGGCGGACTATGCCTACACGCCGTTCGACGAGGAACCGCGCGTGAATCCGGCAACCATGCGCACGGCCGACCTGGCCACGCTGGCGCGCGCGGTCTGGGGCGTGGGCATCGTGGACCTGGCGACCGTCGAATTCGACAACGAAACCATGCGTTTTGTCGCCGACCGGCTGGACCGCAAGGACCTGATCGGGCGCGCGTTCGATCCCTACGCGCTGTGGCCGCGTCCGCAAACGCCCTGGTCCCGCGACGAGGGCGTCTACACGGTGGCGCTTATGGCCAACCGTTTCCAGGATTTCGGCACGGTCACGCGCATGCGCTGGGCGCGCGGGCCGGACCTGCTCGACGGCGTGCGCACCGTGTCCGGCGAAAGGCTGGAATTGGATTTCGAAGGCGAAAACAGCGTCCATACAGTGGAATAATGGAATAATGGAAGAAGAGTATTCTTAACCGCAAAGGCCGCAAAGAACGCAGAGAAAGAGAATGGTGAGGAGATTTTTGCATCTTTGCGGTCCTTGCGTTCTTTGCGGTTATCTCGAAACAAAAGGAGGATGACATGAGAGTGAAAGCCATGAAGAGAATGATCGTCGGGTTTGCTTGTGTTTGCATGCCGCTTGCGGCATGGGCGCAGGCCCTGGACCCGGTTCCATTCCTGAAGGCGCCGCCCGATCCGGACGGCGCGATCCTCACCACGAGAAGCTTCTGGCGCATGCGGATCGTGCAGGAAAGTCCGGAAATCGTGAAGCCTTCCGGCGCCATTGCGCACGGACATGTTCGCGTAACGGATCCGCGCTATCGCGGAACGCAAATGCATTCGTTTTTCAGGGGGAACAAGGAGGCGCGCCTGGTGCCCGAAGACTTCTGGGAAGCCGTGCCGCGCGCACCCGACAGGGTTGTGAGATTGCCTTCCGACACGCCCGCCGACTGGGCGAACCCGGAATTCGACGATGGCGACTGGATTCGCATGCCGGGACCGGTCTTCGAAAATTTCTGGTCGCGAAACGAACGGAACAAACTGATCCTGATGCGCGGCTATTTCCAGGTGGACGATCCAAAGACAGCAGGCGATCTGACGCTTTCCTTGTGGTATCGGGGCGGGGCAGTGGTGTATCTGAACGGGCGCGAAGTGGCGCGCGCGCACATGCCGGACGGATTGCCGGACGGAGCGGTCGCGCTTCGTACGCCGGCCGAGCCCTATCCGTTGTCGGCCGATCTGTGCGAGGACGGTTTTGTATTGCCCTGGGGACGACAAACGGCGCAAGGCCGTCTGCGGAAGAAGCCGCCGGATGTGCAAACACGCGTGGCCGGCCGCGTGCGGGCGCTGTCGGATGTCGCCATCCCCGCCGCCCGTTTGCGGGCGGGCGTCAATGTGCTGGCCGTGTCCATCCACCGCGCGCCCACGCCGTCCGCGCGCTATGTCACGCGCAATCGCGGAGCGAGCGGCATCAGCGACGACCTCTGGTGGACGCGGCTCGGCCTGCATCATATCGCGCTCAGCGCCGAATCGGGGGCCATCCGGCCGAATATCGGGCCCTCCGCGGGCTGCGGGTTCAAAGTCTGGAACCAGAACGCCGCCCAGCAGGTACGGGTCGGCGCCTATCCCGATCCGGCCGCCGAGCTGAATCCGCTTCGCATTGTCGCCGCGCGCAACGGAACGTTTTCCGGGCATCTCGTGGCGGGCGATGAAAAGCCCATAGAGGGGCTTGGAGTCGAAGTGTCCGCTTTGGAAGGCCCGGACGGAGCCGTTATTCCCGCCGCTGCGGTCGAGGTGCGTTACGCGCTGCCCGACGGCGCGAACAACGCGTTCGATTCCCTGGAAGAATTTCCGCCTGAAACGGTGGCGCTGAGCAGGGAAAGGGCGACGCAGCCGTTGTGGATTCGCGTTGCCGTGCCGGCCGACATACCCGGCGGCCTGTATCGCGGGCGCCTGACCGTTTCCGCGCGGGATGTCGTTCCGGTCGAAGTTCCGCTGGTGGTCGAGGTGGCCGCCTGGACTTTGCCGCCGCACAGCGAATTCGCCGCGCACATGGACTTCATGCAATCGCCCGACACGGTGGCCATGGCCTACGATGTGCCGATGTGGTCGGACGCGCACATGGCGCTGCTGGACAAGACGTTCTCGCTGCTGGGCTCGATGGCGAACAAGACGCTTTTCATCACCGCCATTCCGCGCACGCACATGGGCAACGAGCATGCCATGATCCGCTGGGCGCGCGACGACGACGGCGAGTTCCAGCCCAATTTCGCCATCGTCGAGAAGTATCTGGACGTGGCCATGAAACACATGGGCAGGATTCCCGGCGTGATTCTGTACGCCTGGGAGCCCGCGCGCAGCGACGGGCACGCCTTGGCCGCCGGCACGGCCCAACGAGTGAATGACCGCCCGCTTCTGTTCACCGCCTGGGACCCGGAAAGCGGCGAGCTGTCGAATCGGACGGGACCGGAATGGGGCACGCCGGAAGCGAAGGAGTTCTGGAAGAAACTGACGGACGGGCTGCGCCCTGTGCTGGAACAGCGCGGTCTCGAGGATTCGCTCCTGTTCGGGCTGCTGGGCGACAACCGGGCCAGCAAGCAGGCCATGGACGACATTTGCAACGCCTGGCCCGGCGCGCATTGGGCGGTTCATTCGCATTACTACTGCACGGAATGGCAAGGTTATCCCATGGGCATGCTGATCGCCTTGTGGGGCTTGCGCTATCACCCGCGGCCGGTCGAGGAAGGGTACGGATTCGGCTGGTCGGCGGAACGCTGGGAGTCCTACTATCCCCGGCACATGTCGCTGCGCAGCCGATTGAGCGAGCATCGCTGCCAGATGGAGGCCTACATGGGCGCGCGTTACGGCAAAGCCCCTTTCCTGATGACGCGCGAAGGCGTGCGCGGCCTGGGCCGGCTCGGCGCGGACTTCTGGCCGGTGTTGAAAGACGGTCGCGGCCGCGTGCGCGACACGCTGGCCGGCCGCTTTCCGGAAGCGGTCTGGGGCACGCTGAATCTCAACTGGGGCGTGCCGCGCGTGCTCGGCCAGGGCCGAAAGGGACCGATCCCGACCATGCGTTCCGAGGCGTTTCGCGAGGGCGCGCAGGAACTCGAAGCGCGCGTGTATGTCGAGAAGGCGCTGCTGGACGACGACGCGCCCGCGCTGCTTGGCGAAGACCTGATGCGCCGAGCCAGAACCGCGCTCGACGAGCGCATCCGCATGGCCAAACGGACCGCGCCCGATCGCGGCGCGGCGGATGCCGAGGCATGGTATATCAGTTCCGGCTGGAGCGA
>SLKS01000002.1 GCA_007134465.1 Kiritimatiellia bacterium
TGCGAGAATCGCGCGCCCCGCCTCAAGCGCCGCATCCGCAGACGTTTGCGCACTCTCGCGACGAAACCCTCGCTTATTCCAGGCCTAGGTCAGGATGTCTTGAACGTCGTTAGCTAAACTCCACCCGCTACCGTCCCCTGCGCCCTTTCCGAACAGCCTTGCCGTCGGAATCCTGAAGGACGCCGGCTTTGCCGAACGCGGCCCCTTTCGGAGACAACGTCTCCAACGGTTTGACATTCGGGCAAGCGTCGGCCAGCCTCATGCGAGGCCGCGCCCAGCGCACGGCGTTGGTCAGAACCTTTCGGACATTCTTGTCGAAGAATATCGGATAGGTCTCGTGGCCGGGCCGGAAATAGAACACGCGCCCGTGTCCGCGCTGCCAGCAGCAGCCACTGCGAAACACCTCGCCGCCTTCGAACCAGGAGACGAAGACGAGTTCGTCCGGCTTCGGAATATCGAAGCGCTCGCCATACATCTCGGTATGCGGCAATTCGAAATGCTCGCCCAGGCCTTCCGCGATCGGATGACTGCGCTCCACCACCCACAGCCGTTCCTTTTCCGCCTCCTCGCGCCATTTGAGCGAGCAGTTCGTTCCCATCAGCGTTTTGAATATTTTGGAGAAATGGCCAGAATGCAGCACGATCAGCCCCATCCCCTCCAGCACATGCTTCTGAACACGGCGCACAATCTCGTCCTGCACTTCGCGATGCGCGGTATGGCCCCACCAGGTCAGCACGTCTGTCTGTCGCAAGACCGCTTCGGTCAACCCATGTTCCGGCTCGTCCAGCGTAGCCGTGCGCACCGCCATGTCCTTGTTCTTCGCCAGACCGGCGGCAATGACGGCATGCATGCCTTTGGGATAGAGTTTCTTTACCGTCTCGTTCTTCTTTTCGTGCCGGAACTCGTTCCAAACCGTCACCCGAATTTTCGCCTGTTTACTCATGAAGGCCTTCCTTTCCGTTGTTCAGTTGTTCAAGAAACTAGTCTGTTCCGGAGATTGACGGCAAGGGTAATTCCTGATACAGGTCTTACTTAAATGGGATAAAACTTCGATATGACAGCCCGCCGCCCTCAACCCGACCCGACCGCATCCGCGCGCGCGCTGGCGCGGCCGGCCTTGCTTGCCCTGTTGCGACGGCTGGCGGCGGGACACGACAGACTTTGGCTGATTCCGAAC
Source organism: Kiritimatiellia bacterium (assembly GCA_007134465.1). GTDB lineage: Bacteria > Verrucomicrobiota > Kiritimatiellia > UBA8416 > SLMC01 > SLMC01. The sequence continues at coordinate 1,178 of SLKS01000002.1, forward strand.
GTTCGCCACGCGTTCGACGCCAAGCGCGGCCGCCATTTCCATCTGTTGCCGGAATTGTTTCTGCAAGTGCGCGGCTGCTCGATCATTCGCTTTCCGGATCAAACGCTGGCCTTGCGGCCCGGGCGCCTGCTGCTGGTGCCGCGCGGCATGCCGCACGAGGAATATACAGGCCCGAACAGTCGCGATTTTCGCAATCTGGTCTTCATGTACAGCGGTCGGCACGTGCATGTCCATATCGGTCGGCAGGTCCCCGGTCATGCGCAACCGCGCGGCGGTCCAAGCGAAACGCTGCTTTGCGAGCCGGCCGACGATCCCGCGCGCTACTTGAACGATATCGCGGCGCTGTCGCAAGACGGTTCGCCTCGCGCCGAAACGGCCATTCGCGGACTGTTCATGGCGCATGCGGCCTGTCTGTTGCACGGGCTCGACACGCCCGCACCCTCGGGCGAGGGCGAATCCGGCATTGTTCTGCACTGTCGCCGCTTCATTCATCAGCGCCTGGCCGACCCGCAGTTGAGCGTGAAAACATTGGCCGGCTGGATTTCCTGCGCACCCGACTATCTTTCCCATTGCTTCAGTCGCGAAACCGGAATGCGTCTGTCGCGCTTCATCCATGCGCAACGAATTCGGCACGCGCAAACGCTGCTGACCGGCTCCCCGATGAACATCTCGGAAATCGCGCTGTCCTGCGGCTACCGGGATCCCGGCCATTTCGCGCGCGTCTTCAGGCAGATGGTCGGCCGCTCGCCTCGCGCCTGGCGCAAGACGTCTCTGCCATGACACCATACAAAGGAGAAATGCTATGCCCGCATCCGCCCGCCGCCCGTTTCGCTTTCGCGCCGTGACCGCAGGACTGGCCTTGGCGCTTGCCGGGACGCTTTTCGCGCAAGCCGAGCAACCCGAACAGCCCCGCAACCATGGTTTTTTCTGGAAAGCCGAATCGGAGACGGCCACGGTCTATTTGCTGGGCTCCGTCCACGTGGGCCGGCCCGACTTCTATCCCTTGCGTCCGGCCATTGAGAAGGCCTTCGCCGCCTCGTCGGCGCTGGCCGTGGAGGTGGACATGAGACCGTCCCGGCAACTGGCCGCCATGGGCGAAATCATGAAGGCCGCCATGCTGCCGCCGGGCGAAAACCTGCGCGACAGCCTCTCCGACGATCTGCGCGCGCTGCTGGACGCCTACACCGAGAAAGCCGGGCCCGGCATGGGCATGGCGCTCGATCGCATGACCCCGTGGTGGGCGGCCTTGTCCATTGCCATGCTCGAGATGCAAAAGGCCGGCCTCAATCCGCTATGGGGCATAGACCTCCATTTTCTGACACGCGCCGAAAAGAAAGACATGCAGGTGATCGAACTCGAAGGCGCGCAACAGCAAATCGCCATCTTCGCCTCGATGGAACCGGCTCTGCAACGGCTCATGCTGAAACAGACGCTGCAGGACATCGGCAAGGCGCGCGAACAGATCGAGGTCATGATGAATGCCTGGGAAACCGGCGACGAGAAGGCTCTGGTCGAATTCCTCGGCCAAGGCTTTGAAGCCAACAAGGAATTCGAGCCACTGCGGAAAAAACTCTTCACGGAACGGGACATCGCGATGACCCGGCGCATCCGCGAATTTCTGGCCGGCGACCGCGCCGTGTTCGTCGTCGTCGGCGCCGGACACATGGTTGGCGAGGAAGGCATCGTCGCGCGCCTGAAGAAGGACAAGAACCTGACCGTAACGCGCCAATGACAAACGACGGGCGATGGAACCGCGCCAGAATGACGAACGACGAAAAACAAGGAACAAGGAACTACGAACGCACGCTCTGCGCGCCGCTCTCGTGCCACACTTTGATTTCGCCGGAAGCCAGGACTGCGCCGTCGCGCGAAACGGTCCCGCGCACAATCCCGAAATCGCCCAGCTTGGCTTCCTTGAACACGGACACCTCGAGCCGGTCCCCTGCCCGCGCCGTTCCATGGACGACTAGCTTTCGCGCGCCCAGCAACAGACCCTTGAAGCCATTGCCGTTCGTCGGCGGGCTCCGAAATCCGTTCAGCGCCGCCATGCCCTGGGCGATGATTTCCATGAAAGCCGCCTCTTCGAGCGTGTTCTCCGCGCCAACGAAAGGCGAATCCGCGGAAACGGTCAGCGTCAACGTGGCGCAACGCTCCCCGACAGATTCCAGGCGGTCCACCAGCCGCATCGGACCTTTCTGCGGCAGCCAGCGCGCGGCATCCTGCGGCAAGGCGGCATCGGCAACGTCCCATTGCGAGTTTCGCCAGCAAAGCGGATCGGAAGCCTTGTAGTCGCCCGTCAACTGATAGGCCGCCCCCCGGCACCCATAACAGGTTGCCGCCAAATCGCAACGCGCACAGGGACCGGTGACCGTGCGGCGATAGTCGCGCAAATCCTGAATGACCTCGCTGTCTTCGATGATGTCCTTCAGCGGCTTCTCGCGAACATTGCCAACAGGGATGGTAACGCCCACGCAGGGATACACATCGCCGCATGCGTTCACCAGCACGGAAAAGCTATGGCGCAAACAGCGATTGCCCGCCAGCGGCGGCTGCGGGTTCCACTGTCGGCCATACACGGTGCGGTCCACATGCGCGAGGCGTTCGAATATCGCCCGCGTTCGCTCCAGTGGAATCTGCAGGTGCGCATTGCGGTCCGCACGACCCTGCGGCGTCAGCATCTCGAAATACGGTTCGATATCGCGGTCCCGCAGCCAGCGCCATAGCGATTCGAGCTCGTCGGCATTGCGACTGCACATAACCGAACTGACCGCCAGCGATTTGCCCGGCGCCGGGTAGCCCACCGCACGCAGACTCTCCAATGCCGTTTCGATGATCCCATGCGCGCCCTTGCAGCCGGACATGACATCCTGCAAGCGCGGATCCAGCGTATTCATCTTCAGCACGACTTTCACGCTTCGCTCGAACAGAAAGCGCGCGGCTTGCGGCGTCATGTTCGTTCCGTTTGTGAACATCTCGATCTCCATGCCCAATTCGCGGATGAAATCCAGCATGGCAAACAGACTGGGATAAATCATAGGCTCTCCGCCCAGCACAACGATCTTGCGCGCGCCCGCATCGGCGGCCTGGCGCAATACATCGCGAATCAGATCGGGCGGCAGTTCCTGCGATACGGAAGGAATGTCGTCCACATAGCAGTAGGGGCAACGGAAATTGCATTGGCGACTGAACTCGATTTCCATGGACAGAAGCCGACGCTGCCGCACAGCCTCCTCGATATCCTCGATCGGAAACTCGAAATCGCCCAGTTGAATCGGACAGCCGCTCATGCTCGCCCTTGTGGTTCCATGCCAAGACAAGAAAAGACAATAAGATACCCTATTCGTCCGCCCGCGTCAAGACAGGAGTGGCAAACCGTCGTCCCGGGGCGCATTTCACTTTCTGGCGGTGTTGAGAAGAAGACAAGGCAGCGAGGTGTCAGGGGAAGGATGCACCCGGAAATCCGAATGAGCCGCCTTCGCCCTGCGGGCTACGGCGGGCACGCGAGATCGGCTCACGATTCCCTCGCGCCATTATTCTCCGTCTCCAATTCCTCGTACGGCTCGGCGCACCGGCGGCGCGTTTAGCGACGTCCGGCGCCGCCCCTTGTTCGGGCTCCCCTATGGTTCACATGCCGCTGCCCTTTGAAATGGTCGTCCTGCGTCCACAGAATGGCGCCATGGGCCAATGCCGTAGCGAAGATCATGCTGTCAGCCATTGGCAGTTTCTGTTTTATGCTGATGAGCGCTGCGCTAAGGGCTATGTCCTCTGTGAGATCGACAATCCTCCCTTGCTTCATATGGGCAACTGCCTGAAGGGCTTGGGCCTCGTTACCAATCACATTGATCTTTTTAAAGACTTCGTACAGGCAGATTACAGGAACAACAAGGTGGTCGATGTCCTCGATCGGTGGAGTGAAATACGCTGCATTAGGCCCGCCGAAGAAATACTCAAGCCATCCGGATGTATCGATGAGATTCATACGCGGTCATCCTCGTCCCGGACGAAAGACGGGTCCAGTCCTCGGAGAAACCCTCGCATGTCACGCATGCGTCGCGTACGCACCAATTCAATTCTGTCGTCGAAACTCAGAATCTGCAGTTTCTCGCCAGGAGAAATTCCCGTACGGTCCCGTATGGCTTTCGGGATGACCACTTGATACTTGGGCGATACAGTAACAGCATTCACATCGATCTCCTTTGTGAAATACGCGTAACACATCGATAGCCATGCGTCAACTCATATTGAATCAGAACACGTCTGGAGTCAGGCGTTTCATGTGGAACGCAGCGGAACATGAAATCGCCTGAACTCCGTTGTTCGCAATTATTCGTTTTCCGTTGGCAACCGCCGGTCTGTTTCGGCACCCGAACGCCCTGCGGGCGAGATTCCTCGCTACGCTCGGAATGACATGGCTTGTGACGCTGCACTCGAACAGTCTGTCATCCCGATCCTTGTCGGCCTGCCCGCCGTAGCATGCGCAACGCGAAGGCTGGGTTCTCTCATCCTCGTCCCGATCGTCGTTCCGATCGTAGCGATGCGCGACCGCGAAAAAGAATCCCCGGCATCGTCAAGCAGCCCCGATCCTTTGGCCGATCGCTCGCGCCAGAGCGGGAAGATCGGGATCGCGCGCGCCCATGACCAGCACGACATCGCCTGCGCGCGCCACGCCGACGATGCGTCGAACAAGCGAATCCGTATCCGGCGCCAGTTCAGCGGACACACCGCGCCCGGCAAGGTTCTGTACCAGGTCTTCCGAGCGAATACGGCGGTCGGCCGTTCCGCCCGCGTCGAACACGGGCAAAAGCCAGAGGCGATCGTCGGGGCCGCTATGGTCCGCGAAAGACTTCGCCAATTCGTCCTTCATCGCGGCCAATGGCCCGTACCCATGAGGGCGCCAAACCGAAAGAACCCGCGTGCCGACGCGTTTTGCCGTATCCAAAGCCGCCGCGATCTTGGCCGGGTTGTGCGCGTAATCGTCCACCACCGTCACCCCGCCCGCGCGCGAGACCGTCTCGAACCGGCGCCGCAAGCCGGCAAACGTTTCCAGCCGATCGCGAATGGTTGCGGCCGACACGCCAAGGCGCTCGCACAAGAGGGCGGCCAGCAAGGCATTGTCGGCGTTGTGCCGACCGGGCACGCCAAGCCGGACAAGCTCGCCCCGGAAATTGAAGCGCGCGCATGCGCCTTCGAACTGGGGGTCGAAACCGGCCGGCGTGCCGCCCTCGCCTTCTCCCCGAACAACGCCGCCCCGCACTCTGCCCTCGAACGCCTGAAAGAGCTGCCGCGTCTCGTCCAACCCGAAATGATCGCGAGAAACATTGGTCACGACCGCCCAATCCGGGACGAACTTGAGCAGCGAACGGTCGCTTTCGTCCAGTTCCGCCACCCAAACGGACCCGGCGCCCCAACGGACATTGCCCAGCCAACGGTCGCTCGCCCACGAAAGCGCAACGGCTCCGTTGACCACAACGGGATCGAATCCGGCTCCTTCCAGTATCCAGCCGATCATGGCCGTGACCGTGCTCTTTCCGGAACTGCCCGCCACGCCGACCAGCGTATGTCCGCTTGCCCGTTCAGCCAGCAGTTCGGCACGATGCCGAACGGGAATGCCCAATCGTGCGGCGGCCGCCAAGTCCGGGTTGTCCGACTCGATCGCCGAACTGACCGCCACAGCCGCCGTCCCCGCCGTTACGCCGCTGCCGTCTTGCGGGAACAAGTCAGCCCCGGCGGCGCGCAAAACCGCGATATCCGTTCGATTCCCATCGCCTGCGGGAGACTGCCTGTCGAACGAGCGGTCCGATCCCGACACACGGCATCCGGACGCGAGCAGAACCTGAGCCAAGGCGCTCATGCCCGTCCCGCCAACCCCGACCAAATGATACCGTTCCGTCATGGCGCCTCACCGCGACCGAACAATCTCCACGCCAACGCTGCGCGCGCCGGTCAGCGCATCGGGCTTGTCCACAGTCACGGTCACGGTACGAGCTTTCCGTTCGGCCAGACACAACTCGGCGATGCGCGCGGCCAATCTCTCGACAAGATAGCAGTCGCTATGCTCGACCATACTCACGATGCGGTCCTTCAATGCCGCATAATTGATGGTGTCCTCGATGTGATCGCTGCGCGCGGCGAACGACATGTCCATTTCCAGCGCGATCGAAATCAGGACGCGCTGTTTCGTCGCGCGCTCCTCTGGCTTCGTGCCCACAATGCACTGCGTTTCCAAGTCGCGAATATGAATCTTGTCCATCTTCTATTGTCACCTTGCCTTTCGCATTCAAGGGCCTCGCAGCAAATGGCGACCGTTGTCCACGAACAACGTCTGGCCGTCCACGGCGTCGTTTTCCAGCAAAAACCGTACGGCAGACGCCACATCTTCCGGACCGCACGGCGCCTGAACCAGAGTGGGCCCGGCAAGATCGCGCGCCGGCTCGCCTGTTTCGGCGGCAGCGACCATGCGCGGCGGAAGGATCGCGCCCGGCGCCACGCCATTGACCGCCAGCCAGGGCGCGAACGCCACGGCCGCCTGCCGCACATAGTCCGCCAGCGCCTTCTTGGACAGCTCGTACGTGACGCATGACGGATCCGCATCGGATATCCGACGGTCCAGCAAACAAACGACCTTGCCGCGCAAAGCGCCGGATGTCCGTTCGCGCCGGCTTTCGTCATCGGCCAACAGTTCCGGACAGAGCCGTTCGGCTAAGCGGCTCGTCATCAGCGCCGGCGCGCGAAAGTTAACATTCCAGTCCTGAGTCAAGTCCGATTCGGTTGCCGTTTCCCATGTGTTCTTGCGAAAGACGGAAGCGTTGTGCACCAGAATACCGAAGCCGTCCAGCAAGCGCCATGCTTCGTCCACCGCATGGCGACAGGCTTCCGGCGACTCCAAATCGCCCGCCACGCAAACAGCATGCGTCCGCTCGCGGAGCCGTTCGACCAAAGCACGCGCCTCGCTCGCGGACTGCCGATAATGAACGGCCACCGCGCAACCGGCATCGGCCAGCATTTCGGCGATCGCCCGGCCAATGCGCACCGCGCCACCGGTAACCAGCGCCTTGGCTCCGTCAAGCTTCATGGCGCGTCCTGCTCGCCAACCGTTACGTGCGGCCGAATCCGTTCGAGCAGTTTCGCCCCAATGCCGGATACATCTGTCAACTCGTCCACTGTGCGGAAAGGGCGTTCGGCGACAATGCGCTCGGCCAATGCCGGTCCAATCCCCGAAATGGTTGCCAGCTCGACCGGCGACGCCGCGTTGATGTCGACCGGACGCACCCGCGATGGGGAGTCGGCTTCGGCCACATCCGCGCGTACCGACTTCATGGCGGACTCCTCCGCGCGGATTTCCGCGCGCAAGAGGACCAGGCGGGCCGGATCGCTGCGCGACCAAATGCCGTTGCGCTCCATGGCGGCGGACAATTCGCGGTCGGCCAAACGCGCGGCCGCCTCGTCGCGATGGATGCCTTCGGGAGTTGCCCGTCTCACGCCGAACGCGCGCGCCAAGCCGGCGGAAACCAGCGCCTCCCCCAAATCTTCGCCGTCCGCCGTGCGAATGAACCCGTACACGCGCCCGCCCGCGCTGCGCCCGGGGGCGGTCGCCAATGCCGTATGCAACGTGAACGGCCTCGCCAGCCGTTCGCGCGTGAACGTCGCCGCCTTGCGGCCGAACGCAACCGTATCCGCATGGCGCGGCAGCCCGAAATAGGCTGTTTGCGTACGAACCCGGCGCGCTTCCGTTTCGGAATCGGCCGACGTTTCCGGACAATCCACGAAATAGAGGCGCACCGTAAACTCGCGACCGTCCGCTGCCCGCACGCGAAAACTGTCGCCGTCGTTTCCGGCCGCCTCCACCAGCGTACAGCCTTCGAAGGCCTGCAAATCGGCCGTTTGCCCATGCGAAACGGAAACGGCTGCCGCGCCCAGCAGCCCGGCGGCAATCACAGCAATTCGCGCCAAACGAAAAGGCTTCGTCTTCACAACCTCGATCCTTTGCGAACCGACGTTCGCAGCGCTATGCTGAAATGCAAAATGAAATCGAAACGGGCCATTGTCAATAGCAAA
>SLKS01000346.1 GCA_007134465.1 Kiritimatiellia bacterium
CGTCGGCGCCGAAGCCGTGAAAGACACGCGCCAGCCCGCACCGTCGCGCGCGACGACGGGCGGCACGGCGAAGGTCGCGGCAGAATCGCGCTCTGTTTGCATGGCGGCATCGCGCGGCGCCGCAAAAGCGGCAGCAGACGATAAACCTCCGACCCGATCATTGCCGGAAAGGCATCCGGTCGCCCATACGCCAAGCCCAACAGCCAACGTCCATCGCACCGCATTCATTCTCATGATGCTGTCTCCCTTCAACAACGCTGCCGCCCGTTCGCCCTGTCGAACCCTGCCTTCAACGCTCTCGCTTCCCTCGTTCCGCCTCCTGTTTAATCTTTCCTGTTTTTCCCCGAACGCACGTCCCGCGCTCTACGCCTTTTGCCCTGCTTCCAAACGAACCGGTATTTTGAGCGCGACGCAGGGCGAATCCGGCGCCGCGCGCCGCTCGGCCAGCCGCGCCATAGCCGTTTTCGCCATCTCCGCCACGCTCCAGACCAGCATCGGTTGCGTCGCGTCGAGACCGAGCCCGGCAAGATAGCCCGCCTCGTACTGTTCGCGCGTGCACCAGCCGACAAAATCGAAATCGCGGCCCGGCCTCAGATTCAAGTCGCTTGCCGCTCCCGCCAGCGCCGCCGTCATGTCCTGCCAAATCGCGAAAAAGGCCCTAGGCCGATCGGGGCGCGCCAGAAACTCGCGCGCGATCCGGCGCGCTTCCTCGGGATGGCCGATCGGCGCCGTCACGCGCAAGTCATGCGGCAAGTCGAGCCCCGCGCGAGCCAACCCGCCCAGAACGCCTCCCAGCCGCTCCGCGATCTGCGGGTCGCTGTTCAGCGGATCCGGTCCCAGCCAGCCGATCCGGCGATGACCGCGCCGCGCCAACTCTTCCGCAGCGTACAAACCGCCCAGCCAGCCATCCTGCGCCACCGTGTCTATGTCGTAGCCTTCCCCGATGTTGTCTATGACGACCGCCGGCAAGCCCGCCTCCTTCGTCCTGTCCAAAAACGCCGGGTCCAAGGCATCGGTCACAACACCGCTCGCGCGCGCGGCGGTCAATTGCTCCATCAGCTCGTCCGGCGAACGATCCGACGCTTTAATCACTAGCAGCGACAACGCGCGATGCGCCGCCAGCCGCTCGAACTCGTTCAAGGTCCGACGCGCCGCATCCTCGTCCCAATCGTCGCCCGCACCCGTGGAATACATGCCCGAATAAATGTAGGCCGTCGGAAACCCGCGCGCCTCCTTTTCGCGACCGGACCTCAGATAGCCGCGGCGCGGACGCGACTCGATCAGCCCCTCGTCGGCCAGCATCCGCAACGCGCGCTCCGCCGTTCCCTTCGCCACGCCATGCCGCCCCGACAATTCGCGGATGCTCGGCAAAAACTGCCCCTCCGGATACAGGCCCGCCTCCATATCGCGCCGTAGCCGCCCCGCAAACCTGCATACCACTCTTCCATGTCTTGCTGTCATAATACTACCCCTTCACACACCCTTATCTGTCCTAAACAAATAACGGAGAGCGGCTGGGATGTCAAGGGGGTAAATGAAAATAATTCCGCTTATTTTTGATTCAGGTTTGGGGCGGGTGCGCGTCCGAACCTTGTCTGGACTTGGCCGGCCAGGCTGTAGAGGCGTTCCGACCGTTCTCTCCAGCCGGAGCTGATGAACCAGGATTCGCCCTCGCCCTCGGCGCGCATCAGGATGCGGATGCGTTCGTCGAGCGTGGCCCGGCATTGTTCGATCAGTTCCTTGCCCAGCAGTGTTTCGGCTTCGTCGTCCAGCAGCGCCTTTTCGATGAAGATGCGCGCTTCGGCTTCCTGCGTGGCTTCGCGGAAAGCTTCGGAACGAACGGTCGGCACGGCGCCGCGTTCGCCTCTGGCAAGAAGGCGGGGCACGCCCCAGACCAGATTCAGCGTTCCCCAACTGGCTTCGGGGAAGCGGCCGGCCAGCGTGTTGCCGGGGCCGCTTGCTCTGCCGCCTTTCAGAACCGGCCAGAAATCGGCGCCCAGCCTGCCCAATCCGCGTACGCCGCTGCCCTTCTGAATGAACGCGCCGCGTCCGCGACGTGCGCCCAGATAGTTTTCCATTATCGTTCGATGATGCGCCGGGGTGGACATCATGTTCATCTCGCGCGGGTAGTAGGCGATCCAGCGCGGATTGGACCAGCCGAAGGACAGGCCTTGCGTCGGATCGGCCGTGGTGTAACCGAGCCCCCATTGCACGACGGTCAACCCCATTTTGTAGCCCTGCCATACGTCGCAATAGTAGTGGGAGTGAATCGCCCAGCGCGCGCCGGGCCAGGCGTTGCAGATGTCGTCCATGGCCTGCTTGCTGGCCCGGTTGTCGCCCAGCAGCCCGAACAGCAGCGAATCCTCGAGACCGCGCCGTTCCAGAACGGGTCGCAAGCCGTCCGTCAGTTTCTTCCAGAATTCCTTCGCCTCCGGCGTGCCCCAGTCCGGTCCGGTCCGATTCGTCAGCTCGCCGCTTTCCGGGTCCCAGGCCGTGAACAGAAGCGGGCGGTCATTGGTGCGTTGGGCAGTGCCGGCGCCCAAGGCGTGCCCGTCGCTGCGCGCGGGCTCCCAGGCGTACAGGATCACGCCGGGAATCCGGCCCATGTGTTTCATGGCCACGTCCAGATACTTCTCGACGATGGCGAAATCGGGCTGGAACTCGCCGTCGTCGTCGCGCGCCCAGCGGATCATGGCATGCTCGTTGCCGAAATGAGTGCGGGGTACGCCGGTAATGTACAAGGTCTTTCCGCCGATCCGACTCAAATGCTCGAAGGTGCGGTCCAGAAGCTGGAAGTGGCGGTCGGACCAGAGCGGCACATCGTAGGCGATCGCAATCGTTTCCGGGGACTGGACAATGTCGAGCGCCGAGGAGAAGTCTTTCGGTTCCGGCATGAGAAAATCCATGACCCGGACATGCAAGGGCAACGTCAGCGGTTGTTCGTGCCGGGCTTCGACGGTAATCGTCGCGATGTAATTGCCCGGCTTGGCATTGCCCGGAATCGCTACGGTCAGCCAGACGGGCTGCAGTGCGGCGCCGTGTTCTCTGTACATGGGCACGCGCTGCGGCGGCGCGTCCTCCAGCGAATCGAACCAGGCGGTTCCCCCGCGGCGGGCGGGCCCGTCGGGAAGAGCGTAGCGGAACTCGACCGCCGACGCGGGAATCACAGCCGGCCCTGTCAAATCGGATACGGTCGCTTTGAGGCCGAGCAGTTCCTCTTCGCTATGCCCGACAAGAAACATGGCCGCATGCCGCCCGTTCCGCGCGCCGACAACACGAATCGGGCGAAGCGGAGAATAGGCGTCCGGGAAGTCGTTCAAGTGCAGGCGCTGAATCACGCTGTGATTGCGCAAATGGAAATTCAGGCCCTTGAGCGGGCCGCTCCCGAATTGGACGGAGCCGCGCGAGACACGATCCGGCGCAGGCCCGAGATTGGGGACAATGTCCGCGCCGGGCTGGCCAATCAGTTCGAGCGAGTCGAGCCCGACTTTGGCCCAGCGCGTGCCGCGCCCGCGCCCGCCCAAATCGGCATGGAAAGAATAGGCGAAATCGCACGGCGCCCGATGCAGCGCGATCGCCAACACGTTGACCCCTTCGCGCAGCATCTTGTTGGGAATCGTGAAATTCTCGAGGGTACGCCAGCGTTTGGCCTGCACATCCAGCGTTTCCCGACTCGCCCTGTCCGTGCCGCTGCCGACATACCGGCCTTTGGAGTTGAAATACACGTCTTGCGGATAGGGCAGCGCGACGCTGCGAGTGGTCAGATCGCCTTCGGGCATGTAGGCGCGGACAGCCTCCACGCCGTTGACATACACCACGGCGCCGCCAAGAAACTTCATGGTCAGCGTCGGCGCTCCGGCCCGTGCCAGATCGTCCACCGTGAAAAGGCCCCGCATCTGCACCAGTTTCCAATTGACGTTTCCCGAACTGCGCAAAAACGGACCCCGCAACCGCGCCCAAACGCTGTCGTCGTACTCCAAGTCCATCCAGTCCTCGTCGTTGTCGCTCGGCAGCCGCACCACCGGAACCGGCTTGGCGGAAAACGTTCTTGTCTCCGCCTCGTTCCATGGGTTTGTCCAGGAGTAATCGGAGCCCGACCGGTCCACTTCGGCATGCAGAATCTTCCCGTCGGGGAAATGGAACTCCTGCGTCTCCCAAATCGTACGAACACGCCAGAACGTTTCGGCGTTGAGTATCACATTCTGTTCCACCCGAACGAATTGCGCGAACGCGGTCAGAGCGGTCGAACTCGCAAGAGCAAGACCCATAATCCGTTTTGCCATGCGCATGATGTACCTCCTTTGCCTGTTTCCTGCGAAGGATCTGACTCTTTGACCGTATCGCTTACGAATTGCTCCCACTTGAACAGTCCGCCCGCGCATCCTATCCGCCCCGCAAACCTGCCCGCCACCGCTCCACGCCTAACTGTCATGTTATTGACTCTTTTTGTCTTTACAGTGTCTCAAGCATAACGAGCGGTTCATGGAGTGTCAAGGGGGCAAATGGAGATTTCGTACTGCCCTTGACTGAAACGAGACATGACGCCTGTTGACAAGGATCGGGACAGAGATCCGGGTACTGTCAAAAGTCTTATGGGCAACTATGAGAAGGGAGATCGGTTAACGAGAGCGGCGACGAGATCGGCTAACGAGTAGGAAATCCCTCTATCGTCCACCAATCTCGTCGCCGCTTCTGCCCTACCGACGCTTCACTTCGATTCCGTTGATCAGCGGCCCGAACTCCGACTCGACGCCAGGGTTCAGCTCGATGCGCAGGACGCCGCCTCGGGGTTTGACGACGAACGTTTCGACCGTGCCGCGCAGGACGCCGCCAGACCGTTCGAGAATGTCGAACGCGCGCGAAAGCGGGCGGCCGTTGACGAAAATGTCGAAGACGCGTTGTCCGGGTTTCACGTCCTGACGAAGTTCCGCGAAATGCAACCGCAACGTGCAGGTTCCCGCCGGAAGCCCTTCGAGAACGATCGTGCCTGGCCCGTCGAACTCGCGGCCCGAAGCGACGACCCAGTCGAGACTGCCGCCTGCGTCCGCGATGGCCGATGGATGGCGGCGATGCGTACCGGGTTCGTCATGCCATACGCCGCCGGAACCGGCCGCGTCCACCCGCCGTCCGGGCGCTCCGTAGTTGATCTTGCGTTTGGTCGGATCCGGCGACGCGGCGTCGTACCGGGTCCAGAACTCGATGTTGGAATCGTCCGGCATGTGCACAAAGGCGGCCGAGGTTTGCAACGCGTAACTGCACGTGCAGGTGCGCGTGTAGTCGAGCGCGCTCAGCACGCCGTCCGCGGCGAGCATGCTGGCGGTGCAGCCGGAACGGATGCCGGCCAGATTGCCCGTGCCGCTCTCGTGTTCCAAATCGTAGTACGCGGCGTAGCCGCTGCGATAGAGAAGCAAATGTTCGCTGGCATTGAGGGTGTTGCATCCGTAGGCGCGGCGATAGGTCCAAACGTTCCGGGCTTCGGCGGGCATGGCCGTTTCTCGCGCGCGACGAAACAGTCGCGAAAACAACGTGCGCGCGCCGGCGTCCGCCGCCGCGCCAACCGGCGTTCGCGGCCATGGTTCGCCGGTTCGCAGCGACAGCGCGCGACCCGGCCGGCCCGGCACGAGCATGTCGCCGAGCGCCGCGCCGGGCAGAACGAAATTCGCCGACCAGAGAACCGCGCCGTTGTCGCCGCGTCGCGCGACGATGTTGCGGGGCTCGTCCTCCAGCGTACGGCGCAAGTCCTGGCTGCCCCCTTCAATCAGGATGTCGCGCTCGCCGTTATACATCAGATATGTGCCGAAAACCTCGCTGTCCACGCTCCAGATTTCCTCGCCCGTTCTCAGATTCAAGGCGTAGATGCGCGAAGGCTCTTGCGGCGTGCGGCCGCGCCGCGCCCAATGCCGAACGGCGTTTTCGGAAAGTCCGTCTATCGCGTAAAGCGTGTCCGGCGAACTGACGATCGCCTGATGCCGGAATCCGACGCGCGCGGCGCGCGTCCAGAGAACGCCGCCGCCATGGCGGTCCATCGCGACCAGCAGTCTGCTCGACGTGCCGCTGTAGCTGCCCAGCCATCCGAGCGCCTGATCCTCAAAAAGATGCGGTTCGGCCGTGACGACAAGAACATCGCCCTGAACGCTCGTATGGCCCCAGTCGGGCAGGGCGCGATCGCCGTACATTTGCGCGACCGAGCGGCCGGGCAGCGCGAACTCGGCGAGGGTCTGTCCGCTGGCGGCATCGAGCCGGACAAGGCGGCCGTCGTAGCGCAGGTACACGCTGTCGGGCAGGGTAACGAACGGGCTGCCAATGTACGTGGCGCCCGGAATATTGCTCATGTAGACCTGTTCGCCCTCGCGCCATTGTTCTTCATGCTCGAGATTGGTGAACGGATGACCAATGCCCGGAAACGTTCGCTCCCAAAGCGGGCGCCCGGTATAGACGCAACGCGCGGCGATCGTTTCCACGCCAAGAAAGACCAGTCGCCCGCCGGCAATCTGCGGGCGCGGTCCGCCGGCATGGCGGGGCAGCACGTTGTCGTGGCTGGGTCCTCCATACCAGAGCAATCCCAAGGGCAGCCGCACGCGCGTGTCGCGCGACAGCAGCGTATTGGCCGCATCGTGATACTGATGCGTCCACTGCCCGGCCCCGGTCAAGGGTCCGCCGCGCTGCGCGAACAAGCGGCCCGCGCCAACCTCGGCCGCCACCCGGTCGGCCCGGACGGACAACGCCGCTTCGACCCAGGCCGGTTCATCGGCATCCGGCACGCCCAGCCAGGCCACGCCGCCATAGGGACGCAACCGGTCCAGCGCGCGCGACAGCTCGTCCGCATCGGCCGCCAGCCCGGCTGCGCCGACATCTTCGCTCGCGATCAGGCTGAACAGATAGGGTTGCACGGAAAACGCCGCCGGATCGGTTTCAATTACGGCCGCCCGTTCGCCGTACACGCCTGCCGCCACCAGTTCCTCGCGCAATTTCCGTACGGTTTCGCGATTCCCCTCGGCGACCGTGACATGCAGCTCGCTGCGAACGAGGATTTCGCGCAGCAAATCGCCGGAACCGGCCCCCAGAAACAGCGCGTGCCCTTCGTTCTCGCCCAGCGCGGCCAGCATGTCCGCGGCGGATTCGGCCCAGACATCCGCTCGCGGCGCAAGCGGGCTCGGATCGAGCCGATGCCGCTTCGGCTCCACCGGCTCCGCCCCGAAACAGTACAGCGTCCCCTCTTCCGTCGTAACAAACAGCCGTTGACGGGCTGCCAACACATCGAACACACGCCCTTCGATCTCGCCTGCCACCGACGCCACGCGTTGCATGAGCGCATCATCCCGCAGGAACCCCGTGCCGCCGGCATGGACCGCATAGCCGCCCGCGCCCTTGTGCGGTCTGAAATTGGCGCGCTCGAACACGCCGGTCGCCCGATTCAAATAGGCGGGCATGCCCCGGCCACCCGAAACGACCAGCCGATCGTCGGCCACGGCGAGATAGCCTTGCGGCGCCAGCCCCCCGTATCCTCGCGCCCGGGCGTGCGGAAGCTTGACGTAGTCCGAGCTGGTCGTGTCGTTCACCCATGCCACCCGCCCGTCCGCCGCATCGAGCGCATAGACGAACACGCCATGCAGCGGCCAGACGCCCGCGGCGAAATAGACCTTGCCGTCCACGATCGCCGGCCCGCCGCGCGCCGCCCAGATGTTGATGATCCGTCCGTTGCCCAGCAGCCGATGATCCGAAGGCCCGCCGCGAAACGTCCAGACCAGCGCGCCGTCGTCCGCGTTGACGCAATACAGACGCCCGTCGTCCGACACGAAATAAACCATGCCGTTCCAAACCGCCGGCGCCAGGCGAACAGGACCGTCGGCATGAAAACGCCAGACCTCGCTCCCGTCCGCGATTCGATAGGCGGTCAGGCTGTCGGTCGTCATGGAAGGCACGAAGATCTTGTCGCCGGCAACCGCGGGCGAATAGGAGACATCGAAATCGAGCTTGCCGCGATCGTCCAGTTGCGGAGCCCAGGCTCGGCGCGGCCGCGGCAATTGGCGAGTCCATTGCAGCCGCAACGGCTCGGGCAGCTCGACAGGCGACTGCCCGCTGCGCCCGGCGTCGTATTGCCACATGGGCCAGTCGTTCGCAGAGTCCGGCAGCGGCTCGCCCAACGCCCGCAAAGCCCTGCACGCCTCGACTCTCAACGCCGAGTTCACGGTCCAGGGCAGAGAAAACGCGCGCACACGTTCCAGAACGGCCGGATCGGCAGCCAGCGCCCGCAGCGAATCCGGCCCGGCGGCGAGCAAAGTTTCCAGTATCGCCGCTCGCTCGCGCCCTCCCGCCGTCTCGTCCTTAAGCATCTCCAGCAGTACAGCCGTCAATTCCGACCGCGCCGGGTGCAGCGCATAGGCGGCCATGCGCAGACCGACCGGACCGTCCCGGTCGCGAACAACGGCCGCCAACACATCCGCCCCGCGCCGGTCGGCCGCCACCAGGTCGGCCCAGCCCCTTCCCCGAATTCCCTTCAGCGCGGCCAGCCGCACGTCGGTTGACTCCCGAACGTCTTGCAGCGCATCCAGCGCGACAGAGAGCCTCTCGGCCGCCGGCACGTCGAGATCGAGCAGCGCGCGCAGCGCCCGCCCGCGCGTGGCGGCCAGCGCATCGGTGCGCGCGATCTCCGCCCATGCCGGGAACAGCGCCGCGTGCGACGCCGTCCGCGCAGCCTGCTCGTCCAAAGCGCGCGTCCAGCGGGCGTCGGCCACGATCGCGTGATTCCGGTTCGCCGAACGGTCGTGAACAACGTCTCCCGCCCCTTCGTTCATCGGCCAGTAGCCGACCAGCCCCTCCTCGTCGCCTCGGAGCGTGGTCGCCATCCGGGCGCGAATGGCTTCCGCGTCCAGCGCCGTTCGCCACACCCTCAGTTCCCGCACAATCCCGTCCAGCGTCGTATGCGGCTCGATAGGCCGCAGACCGACTTTCAAGTTGTGTTCCGGCGCCGTGTCGAGCTCGGTCCGCTGCTCGGCCACCAGCGTTCCGTTCGCATAAACTCTTTGCGCCGTTCCGTCATGGGTCATGGCGAAATGGACCCAGGCGTTTTCCGCGTCGTACTCGAACGGAACATCAATGTCGCGCCCCCAGAACTGCGCGCGAAACCTGTTTTTCTCGCCGGGAAGCACGCGAACGCGAAGCGTGAATTCACCGCGATCCCGACGCGGCGCGCCCAGACTGAACACCCCTTCATGATTCTGAAAACTCC
>SLKS01000249.1 GCA_007134465.1 Kiritimatiellia bacterium
AACCGCATCGAAACTAACTCCACCGTAAACGTTGCCGTAAACGGCATCGATAGCCCTGTGCGAAGCGTGTCGGCCAACGGTTGGCGACAAAGAGGTGACAAACGGAAATCAGGACGTGACATGATCCGTGTCGGGTGTCGCGTGTCGGGTGTCGTTTACGGTAAAGGCGACGATGGAGTTAGAATCGGTGGTGTTTGCGAGGAAGTTTGCGACGGAAATCAGGACGTGACGCCGAAGTTTTCGTTGCCGTGGACCGCTGCGAGACCGTGCGGGTGCGAAAGAAAGGAGAGAGGGAACATGGTAAAGACAATGGGTTCGTCGGCGCTGGCGAAAGCGGCGCTGATTGGCGGATGCGCTTGCGTCCTGGCCGGGCGCGCAACAGGCGGCATGGCTCCGGTTCCGAGCGCGGCCGAGATTGATCATGCGGCGTTGCGCGAGGCGACACGCGCGGCGCTGGCCTGCGCCGCCGGCTTCTTGCTGGAGCGCGCGACGGATCCCGAACGCGGGTTCATTGTGGAGCCGGCCGTGAAAGGGCATGTGCGCAAGGCCTATACGGTTCGTTTCACGCGCAAGGTTGTCGAGGAGCCGATCTACGAATGGGACTTCGAAGAGGTTCTGGTCACGCGCGGCGGTCAGTTGTCCGAGGGGGAAGATCGCGAGCTGGTCAAGCGCCGGCGGCGCAAGCCGGGCAGTCGGCGGCAAGTGGGCGTACGCAAGGTCGAACGCGAAGTGGCCGATCCGAACGGCGCCATTGTGCGCGAATACCCGGAAACGCGCGTGGCAGAACGCTGGCAGTACGGGTTGCCGGGCCAGAACGCGCTCGCGCTCTACGCGCTGCTGGAAGCCGGCGTGCCGGAGCAGGATCCTGCCGTGTCGCGCCTGGCCGGAACCCTGCGCGACATCGTTCTGCGCTACGGCTGCCCGGACGCCACCTGGGACTTGGCCTGGCTGACCGCGCTGTTCAGCCGGCTGCGCGACCCGTCCCACGACGAGGCACGGGAATGGCTGATTCACAAATTGCTGGACAGCCAGATCGCCGACGGACCGGCACGCGGGCTTTGGGGACCGATAAGCGTTAACACAGCGCTGCTGGCGGCCATGGTGCAAACGGAAACCCGGCTGAATACGGAGCTCGACAAACGGCGCGCGGCGGTTAGGGAACGGCCCGCATCCCGTCCGCGGCAGGATCGCGTGGACGAGATGGAGGCGGTTCGCCAAACCTTCATCCGGCAATATGGGCGAGTCAGCCGCCAGGGCTTGCGCTTCGAAGACGTGCAGGACCGCTGGGTCATGACCGCCGAACACGATGCGGAACGCATTACGGCGCCCGGACTGCCCTTCTACATCTATAACGAAACCGTGGCCGACATGGAAAGCACGGCGCTGGCCCTGTTCGCGCTGGGCGAAGCGGCACGGCGCGGGCATCTGCCGAAAACCGTCTGGCGGCCGACCCTCTCCGGCGGCAAGCCGCTGCTGCCGCCCCAAAGCGCGTCCGCCATTCTCGCGCGTTCGGCCGCCGCGCTTGCGCGGCGTCAGCAGCGGGACGGAACCTGGTTCGAGGAGAACACGCATCAGCCGGTCGAGCATTTCAGAGCGCTCAAGTTCCGGTCTTTGCCGCGCGACGGCGTGCTGGACCTGGCCTCCGAAAAATCGGCGCTGGCCTCCGTTCAGGCGTTGCAGTCGCTTTCCGCCCTTGCCGATTCAGTCGGCGCGCGCCAGGTCGCCGGCCGTTACGGCCCGATGGCGCTGCGCGGTCGCAATGCCGCGCTCGCAGCCGCCGAAAGCTGGCTGAACGGCGCGCAGCCGCTGCCCGGCGCCCGCCAGCCGCTGTGCTTCGCCTATGCGCTGATGGCCGCCGGACTGGAACGCCCTCTGGAAGGCGTCACGGACGACCGGCCCGATATCCGCGCGCGGCTGGCCTATCGCCTGTTGCTCGCGCAGAACGCCGACGGCTCCTGGGGCGCCGACGCGCGGCCCGGCTATTCGTCGGGAACCATGGCCTACTGGGAAGAACGCTACCGGCGCGAACACGAGCAGGAACAGGCTTCGCTACCGGCGCATCGGCGCCAACCGTTCGATGCCGATGCCTGGTGGGACCATCATGTCGGTTCGACGCAAAACTTGCACGTGTTCGACGCCGCCGTGACGGATACGGCCATGGCCATAATCGCGCTCGCGCGCGGATGGCGCCAGCCGCTGGCCGGCTATGTGCGCGAATCGCCGCGCGTGCCCTTCCCCGTCACGCTGGCGGCCGGCTTGCGCGCGATCGAGGAACGGCGCCATGTGGCCGCGCGCTGCCTGGCGGTGGAACCGAACACGCCCGCGTCCGTCGCGCTGTCGGCGCCGGTCCTGTTCCTGGATGCGCGCAGTCCGCTCGCGCAACCCGGCATTCGCGGATTGGTCCAGCAGTATCTGCGCGGCACGGGCCTGCTGATTGCGGAAGTGCACGGTGGCGCCAATCCCGCCGCCATGGAAAAGACGCTGCTGTCGCTTCTCGGCGAAGGCAGCCGGATTGGTCCCGCGCCGGCCGAACTCGTGCCCGCATCGGCCCGTGCGAACCTTCCGCCGCTCTCCGGCGTGTTCGACCGCAACAACCGGCTGGCGGCGTTGTTCCTGCCCGCGCGCGCAGGCGCGCTGGCCGAACCGATCATTGCGGACCGGCTCCCGAAAGGATTTTTCGAGCCGGGCCATGCGCTGGATACCGGCGGTACGCCCCCGGAAACCGCGCGCGCGATCGCGCTCGCCAGCCTGACCGGCCAACCGGAACCGTCAACGCCCGCGCGCCGACGGCGCGCATCGGCGACGGCCGCGCAAGAACCAGACGAGCCGCCCGCCTGGGACGCCGTCCCCGATGTCGCCCGCGAACAGGCACCGGCCGACGACGAAGTGTGGTAGCGCGAATCGCGCGAGGAAAGGAACCATCGCCATGAGCGTACGTTTGGGAATCAGCGCCTGTCTGCTGGGCGAAAAAGTCCGCTACGACGGGCAGCACAAGCTGGACCGCTCCCTGCGGGACACGCTCGGTCGCCATGTGGAATTCGTGCCCGTCTGTCCCGAAGTCGAATGCGGACTTGGCGTGCCGCGCGAGGCCATGCGACTGGTGGGCGATCAGGCCGCGCCCCGCCTGACGACCATCCGCACGCGCCGCGACCTGACCGACCGCATGCTGGCCTGGGCGGAACGGCGCACGGACGAGCTGGCGAAAGCGGATCTGCACGGTTTCGTGTTCAAGGCGAAATCGCCCAGCAGCGGCATGGAACGGGTCAAGGTCTACAACGAAAAAGGAGGCGTGATCGGCAAGGCGCCGGGCCTGTTCGCCCGCGTGTTCATGGCGCGCTTCCCGCTACTGCCCGTCGAGGACGAAGGCCGTCTGTCGGACCCGGATCTGCGCGAGAATTTCATCGAACGCGTCTTCACGCTGAAACGCTATCGCGAAGCCTGCGCCGACACCAGCGGCTCCGCCAAAACGACAAGCCGAATCATGGCCTTTCACGCGCGCAACAAGTTCCTGATTATGGCCCACAACGAAACGCGCGCGCGCGTCATGGGCCGGCGCCTGGCCGAAGCCGTGAAGCCGGCGGATGCGGACGCCTTGCGCGCCGAGTACGAAAACGATTTGCTGCGGGCGATGGCCACCCTGGCCACGCCGCGCAAGCATGTCAACGTCCTGCAGCATATCGTCGGCTTCTTCAAGCGCGATCTCGACGCCGCCGAAAAAAAGGAATGGCAGGATATTCTGCAGGCATACAAGGATGGGCTTCTGCCCCTGATCGTGCCGGTGACCATGCTCAACCATTACGCGCGCGCATACGGATCCGTCTTTCTCCGGGAACAGACCTACCTGCAGCCGCATCCGCTCGAACTCAAGCTGCGCAATCACGCCTGATCTTCGGCGACAGGGTGAAAAACGCGCTTGCCCGAACGGCGCTTAGCGCCTTATTCCCGCATTGCTGCGTCAAAAAACAAGAGGATTCGGTGGACGACTACGGCGACGACTACGGATTACGAGTGACAGAAGTCGTGTTCCGTGACCTCCGACCTCTGGGTTGCGGGCGCAGCCCGCCTTAACTAGACGGTATCCGAAAAGATATTTCCAAACCGACTGTCGCCATGGCGCAGTTTTTCTCATGCGTACTCGTACACTCCTGTCTCTTATCCCCTCTTTCTCGCCCGGATTTCGGAGATTCGCGTGTACGAGAGGTTGCATGCGCATATGACGCGGAACTATCCGGGAGGCCGCTATCGCTCGGTCTACGAAGCGGGGTTCAGCGGTTTCTGGGCTCATCGTCAACTTGTAGATATGGGCATTGCCAACTGTGTGGTGCATGCGGCCGACGTGCCGACCTCGGACAAGGAACGCCGTCAGAAGGAAGACGCCCGGGATTCCCGGAAGCTTGCGCGCTGCTTGGAGAACGGGGAACTGGAACCGATCCACATCCCCGATTCGCACATCGAACCGTTGCGTTCGTTGTGCCGTCTGCGAGAACGCAGTCGTTCGCACCTCACGCGACTGAAGAACCGCATAAAAGGCCATCTGAAGTACTACGGGATTCCGATGCCGGAAGACTCGGCTTACCGGCACTGGTCGGGTTCCTTCATTGCCCGCCTGGAGGCGTTGTGTTCGGAGCCGGGGCCGCGCTCGGACTATCTTTCGATCACGCTGGACGCCCTGCGCGAAGAGTCGCGTCGCATGGCGTTGATCACGCGCAAGTTGCGTGTCCATTGCCGCGAGGGCGAGTCGGCCCGCATCATCGGCCTGCTTCGCTCCATCCCGGGGATCGGCCCGAAAACAGCTTTTACTCTCTACACCGAGTTGCAGAACATCAGCCGGTTCCCCAATGCCGACAAGCTCAACTCTTTTCTTGGACTGATTCCCTCCACCGACAGTTCCGGCGATGACGAGAAGATCACGGGCATTACTCCTCGCAGCAATCGCCGAATGCGTGCGCTGCTCATAGAGGCCTCCTGGGTGGCGATTCGCCATGATCCGGAACTTCTGCGCGCTTTCAGCAAACTTTCCAGTCGAATGAAGAAGCAGGCCGCTATCGTGCGGATCGCCAGAAAACTGGCCGCACGCGTGGCCTATGTATGGAGGACAGGGACCCCTTGCAAACCGGCGGTTCCGAACGGATAATGTTACGTGCATGCTCACGCTTTCCTGCTGGTCGCTGTACACCTGCTGCGGTGCGCCTTGCGTATCCGTCCTATTACGAGACTGCGGCTGCAGGCCCGATGCGCTGATATGGATCTTGCGGCGAGAGCGTTTAGCCCTCGTCCGCTTATGACAGTATGAGCTGATACGGAACATTCTCGTTAACATCGAAGAGGAAAATTATGTGACCTGAAATTGAAATGTGCCTTGACGGGCTACATGACAGTAGGTGTACGAGTACGTATTCCTTCGGTTTTGCCCGGCTATTTGCCATCCGACCCTTTTCGGACAGGCTCTAACTAAGCGCCATTCCGCGCTTGCCCCCGCCTTTGGCATTCGCTAGGGTTGTTTTCATGAAAAAACGCCCGGCTTTGAGCGCACATACAGTTCCATGCCTGTGTTTTGCCCTCGTCGCAGCGTTCTGCGCATCTTGCCGGAGCACGCAACCGAACCGCTTTTCGGCATTGTCCAGCGCGCGCCAGCACGACCTCGCCTTCCGTATGGCGGAAGAGTATACGACTCCCTGTTTCGAATCGGACGCTGAGAGGCTGGGCGTCGACATTCAAAGTGAAGATTTTCAAATATACATACGGGAGATGGAGGAAGGTGGCAGAAAAATACAGCAGCGTATCGCAAAGATTACAGGAGAGCCCGTTTTTGAAATTCACAGGTTGGAACACCAGGTTTTGCTGGAGTTGTTTCCCGATCACTCATTTTACCATGTGCAGTTTATATCTAGGGACCCACGAATATTCTCACCCCATTTGCACCGACAGTGGGCGGTCATGGCCATTTGCGACGACATGACGCCTCTGTTTCTGACCAGCAGCGAAGACATACTGAATTTCATTTCGCGCAGCACAGAGGACTTCGGAGACGATCGCGCAGCGCATGCGATCTTTGCTCACAAGGCGATGGAGACATTTGCGCTTCTAAGGGGGGGTTCGTCCATTCCGCGCACACCCCCTTCCTTTGGGGCTAGGCAAGGTGTCGAAAGAACGGTTGGGCCGCGAAACATCGCTGCGGCAATTGACGCAAGACGGCATCTATTTCCACTATATGGAAGATGAGAAGGCCTACCTTGTGGAAGCCATGCTGTACGGAGATGGAGTTTACGACATGCCTGGAGTGGTGTCCATGCGCGTTGTGATCGAAGTGACTCGAAAAGGAGAATTGAAGCTCATAGGGATTTTCCACTACGGCGGCTTCGTCTAGCCTGTGAAAAACAGACTTTCCGCAACAGAAACTAGGCATTGTTTGTGCGAAGCGGGGATTATTTCGGGTGTCGTCTGTCGCGCACCTTGCGCAAATCTCTGGCGTCGGCCTGATGGCGCGGATCGTCTATCCATCAGTCGTCCCAGTCCAAGGCAGCGCCAGTTCCCCGGATGGCGGTCAGGTCATTGCGCAACGCGACCAGCGCGGAAAGACGGGCTTCGGCTCCTTGCCGTTGCCAGTAGTCCAACAGCAAAGGCGATCGCAGGGCAAAGCGAAAAACGCTTGATTCAGCCGCCGGCGCTCGGTAGGGTCTTTTTATGGCACACGTAACGGAAAGGATATGCTCATGAATGAAGAACGCTCGAACAGCCGCGCCCGATGGGTGGTTGTCATTGTGATTCTTGTCGTCCTGGTCTTGCTGCTCCTCGCCAAATGCGCCGACAGAGCCGAGCCGACTTTGCCGGAAACGGACAAGCATGAATCCGGGATCGCCGCGGTTCAACCGCCCGTTTTCAGCGGAGAGCTGAGAGTTGTTTCCACGGACGGATCGTATCTGCACGAGGTCGTCGTGAAGAATGCGGAAGGCGAAACGGTTGCCACGGGCGACACGACAAATCCCTTCCCGGTTCCCGAAGGAACCTTTACCGTTCACGTTCAGGGACACGCCTTTCCCGTCACCGTGGACCGAGACGCAACGGTCTCGGTCAGCGTTCAGGAAATCGTCGGTCTGGGCAAGCTCAGCATGCCTGCGCCTGCCGGTCATCCCTATCCTTTCATCGTGCCGATCGTCGTAACGGATATCGAAGGCAACAAGATCGCGGAGGGCCGATCGGGCTCCGCGATCGATTTGCTGCCGGGCACATACCTGGCCACACAGGAAGACCGCACCGTACAGGTGGAAATCAGGAAGGGCGAGACGACGCGCGTCGAACCCTGACGATCGCGTGCCTCGCCAGATTGGCCGATGCCGTTCCGCGGTTCCGCGCACGGTTTCTCTCGTTGTTTTCCTTGCGCTCTTTGCGGCTATTCCTCCGGAACACATACAGGCAAAAGCGTGTGTCTTTTTGAAAAAGGTTCTAAGGCCGCGCCCTCGCCAGACGTTTCATGGGCAACAAAGGAGGGCGCCATGAACAACGAACCCGAGTCCGGTCGCAATGCTCCCTGTTCTGTGGAAGAGGAACTGGCCAAACTGTTCGAAACGCCTGGTTTCTTCGAGAAATGGCGGCGGGTTCGGCAAGGCTTGAAGGAACCGCGCGAAAGCGGGCGGCACAAATGGGCCGTGCTGCAGATCAAACGTCTTCTTTCGCCATTGTCGGCGGCGTTTGTTCCGGCGCTGGCCATGGCGTTGATCGCCCTGCTGGCCGGCATGAAACAGGACGATAGGACCTTGGGCGCGATCCGTTTGATTGATCCGCCCGAGGATCCGCCGATCCTGACACAAGACGACGATCCGCCCCCGCCGCCCGATTTCGTGCCGCCCGACCCGCAGATCATGGTGGAAGCGCCCGACATCCAGATAGCTTCGCTCGCCGATAGACAGCCCGGCCCGGAGACGGATTTCAGTCCGAAGCCCGCACCGCTCAACGCTGTTGCCTTCACCCGCAGCCCGGTGCAAATGACTGGTATTTTCGCACAGCGCATTACCGGACAGAGAGGCGATACACTACGAAAACGAGGCGGCAATCAGGCGACTCAGGACGCGTCCTTGCGCGCGTTGCGCTGGCTGAAGCTGCATCAGGAAGAGGATGGCCGCTGGACCGGCACATCGGGCGGCGGATCGGGGCGACGCGACGTGGACGCGGCCATGACCGGCCTGGCCGTGCTGACCTATCTGGCGCGCGGGGAAACAAGCGACCGCAATCTTTCGCCCGAATTCGCCGAGACAATCGAGCGCGCCCTGCGCTGGCTGGTGGCCAACCAGATTGCCGGCGGCGGCTGGGCGCGGTCCTATCAGCATCCGATCGCCACCTATGCGCTGTGCGAAGCCTACAGCATGACCCGTGTTCCCGCCGTGCGCGCGGCCGCCGAACGCGGACTGGACATTCTGATTGCCGGCCAGAATCCGCAAGGCGGCTGGCGCTATACCATGCAGCCGACCGACACGAGCGATTCGTCGGTCATGGGCTGGTGCGTGCAGGCGCTGAAAGCGGGCCAGATGGCCGATCTGCGGCGGCCCGGCCTTGACGAGGCCTTGAAGCGGGCGGTGCAGGGCTGGAACGCGCTCTATCGCGGCAACGCGGACATGGGCGGGTTCGGCTACACGTCGCCCGGCGTCCGACCGCTCACCGGCATCGGCGTACTCTCGCTCCAGTTGCTGGGCGAAGCCAATTCCGATCCGGCGCGCGGCGGCTTGCAACACCTGGTCAACAACCGCAACGAATTCGCATGGGCCGGCGCCACATGGCGGGACATGTATTTCTGGTACTACGACACGCAGGCCCGCTTTCACGAAGGCGGCGAGTCCTGGGAGGACTGGAACCGCCGCTTCGCGCGCCCGCTGGTCGAAGCGCAGGTCCGCATCCCCAACGCCATTGCCGACACCCTAGGCAATCCGGCAGATGTCGGCTACTGGTGCACCGGCAACGATCGCGGCGGCCGCGTTATGGATACGACCCTGTCGGCTTTGCAGCTCATGGTCTATTACCGCTATCTGCCCACATATCAGACTCCGGCAGCGATCGTCGCCGCGGAGGCCCCGACTCCGGCGCCGGCCCCCGATCCCGTTCAGGGAATCATGCAGTTGTAGCGGCTTATTCCCGCATTGCTGCGTCAATAAAAAAGGATTATTAATGGGAACCCCAAAGGGGTTGTGCAACAGAGCCTGGGGC
>SLKS01000234.1 GCA_007134465.1 Kiritimatiellia bacterium
CGCAAGGCGGCAGGGGGCCAAACCCAAATGCGAATGGCTGGCGCCATGACGCGTTCGCTTGCGATATGGCTTCTGTTCGCGTGCGGCCTTTCGGTCGGAGCGGTTCGCGCCGACACCAACCGCTTCTGGCGCGTGCCGGACGCCGATACGATCCGCTTCGCCTGCGACAGCGACTGGCGCGCGTACGCCGCAATCGAAACGGAGGTGCAAAGCCTGATCCCTCCCGATCCGAAGCGGCCGGTTACGCTCCATTTTTTCCTGGAAAACAAGCAAGACCTGTATTTTCAGAGCCAGAAAGGGCTGACGCTGGACGGGACCCGGCAAACGCTGCGCATCGAGCTGCACGAGGACCTCGCCACGCTCTGGTGCGCCAACGCGCGTCGGCCGCTCGCGCCCGACGCCTTGCGCTGGGTACGCGCCTGGGGCCTGAAAGTCCATGCGCGCGGACCTGCCGAAGGGCAGGTG
This sequence comes from Kiritimatiellia bacterium, assembly GCA_007134465.1. GTDB lineage: Bacteria > Verrucomicrobiota > Kiritimatiellia > UBA8416 > SLMC01 > SLMC01. The sequence continues at coordinate 466 of SLKS01000234.1, forward strand.
CGAATCGGAACGCCGCGTTTCGTTCCGCGCGAACCGGAACCCTTGCGCCTGACCGATCTCTCCTGGCCGGAACAGGCCGATGTCGGCCGACGGCAGACGGTTCGCTTTGACGTGCGCGGCTTTCTCGACAACCCGTTCTGTCCACGCGACATCGAAGCCGCTCTTGTCGTGGCAACGCCCGATGGCGAACGAAGCATACCCGCCCATTACCGCCAGGAATACCGTTCCCTTGTGAGGCCGGGCCGAAACCGGCCCGATCCCGTCCCGGTCGGCGTTCCCTTCTGGCAGGCGAACTGGGTTCCGCACATCGCCGGCCCCCACCGCCTGTCCCTGACGGTGCGCGCCGGCGACACCACGCTAGCCCGCGCGCTTGGCGCTGTTGCCGTTGCGCCCGCCGGGTCGCCCGCCCTTGCGCGCGCCGCGTCCGAACTTCCCGACGCGGCCCCCGGCGCCTTTGTCGGAACAGCGCCGGGACCATTGTATCGCCAGACCGATTCGCAATGGCTTCCTGCCGACGCGCCATCCGACGCGCCCGATTCCTTCTGGCAAGTTCGTCTCGACTGGACGCCCGACTGGGGCCGGTTCACGGGCATGGGCGAATTCGATCTGCTCGCCGCCTGGCGTTTCGAGCAGGCGCTCGACCGGCACGCCGAGCGCGGGCTGCCGCCGCGTCCGCTGCTGGTCTTCGGCGAAGAGGAACTCGGCGGGCATGGCGTCTACAATTGGCCCGGCCATCCGTTCAATCGCGATAACGGCGGTCACCTGTCGCGGCCCGGCCAACTGTATGGCGACCCGCTGGCCGAACAAGTCGCGAAAAACCGCGCGCGCTATCTGTGGGCGCGGTACGGCACGCATCCCGCCGTCTCCGGCCTGCTGTGGCAGTCCGGCAACGAAGCGCCGCAGGTCGTGGCCTGGATCCGACGCGTCTCCGCCGGCCTGCGTGCGCCGCTTCCGGATATGCGCCTGTATTCCGACAATCCGGGCCTGCCGGAACGAACCTGGCGCCGACCGCTCGATTTCACGGAACTCTGGACGGACGACCCGCGCCTGGCGCCTCGCACGAAGCTGTCCCGCGCCGACCCCGAAGGCGAAGTTCTTGTCGAAACCGATTCGGCACGCACGGCCGCGCTGACGGCCCGTTCCGTATTCCACTGGGCGGGCGCCTCCATGCTCGCCTTCACGATCCGGCCGCATGCCGACGCGCCGGAAGATCTCAAGGTCATGGCCTTTTTCCGGACGGGTCCCCGACAGATGTACGAATCCGGCCTGCGCACGCTGAGCCGCGAGGAATGGAACCGTATCGGATTCCGGCTCGATGCGCCGGACGACTGGACCTGCGCGAGCGACCCCGAACGGCGCCCGCATCCCTACGACTGGCTGAATGCGCGGGAAGTCGGGCTGCGTTTCTTCCGCGTCGAGCCCGGCCCCATCGTCGCCACCATCGGCTCCGCCGAATTGCGCGGGCCCTACCGGTACGAGTCGGAACGACAACCCGGCCTGGCCCTGACGGACGTCGAGCCGGCCAGAACCGCCGTGCCGCAATACGAGATGTTCGAGCTGGCTTTCCACGTGAACCGCGTGTTCAACAACCCCTACGATCCGGACGAAGCCGACGCGATGCTTGTCGTCACCGATCCGACCGGCGCCACGCATCGCCATCCCGCCTTCTTTTACGAACCTTGGCGCCTCGACGCGCAAGACGGGCGCGAACGGGCCGTCCCCGACGGCGCGCCCTCCTGGCGCGCCCGTTTCTCGCCCTGGACAGTCGGCCGCCACGAATGGCGGCTCGTCCTGCGGGCCGGCACGGAAACGGCCGAAACGCACGGCTCGTTCGACTGCGTGGCGGGCACGGCGCCCGGCTTCGTGCGCGTCTCGGAGCGGGACCCGCGCTATTTCGAGTTTTCCGGCGGCGATTTCTTCTTCCCGATCGGCCACAACCTGCGCTCGCCCGGCGACGACCGCGCCCGCCGCCAGGGGCCGGCCGCCGCCAAAAACTCGCAATGGGCGCAAGCCGCCGGCACCGGGGCCTACGCGCGCTGGTTCGAGCGCATGCGCGATAACGGCGCGAATTTCGGGCGCGTCTGGATGGCGCCATGGTGGGGCGGCCTGGAATGGAACAAGGACCACGAAGGCTACCACGGACTCGGCTACTACAACCAGGCCAACGCCGCACGGCTCGACCGCGTTCTGGACCTGGCCGAAGAGTTCGGCATCTATCTCAACCTCGAAACCTTGCATCATGGCGCGCTGAGCACGCGCGTGGACGCCGACTGGGAACACAACCCCATGAACCGGCATACCTCGCCCGAAGGCTACCTTTCCTACGCAACCGAATTCTTCGGCAACGAACGCGCGCAACGCGAACACCGCAACCGGCTGCGCTACATCGTGGCGCGCTGGGGCCACTCGCGCTCGATCGCCTGGTGGGGACTGCTCACCGAAGCCGAATGGGTCGAGGCCTATTACCGAGCCATCCGCGGCAGAAGCAAAATGCCGAATCAACCCTGGATTCCGCGCCCGTACCCGAACAAAGCCTACCGCCAAAGCGTGATAGACTGGCTCGTGGACACCGCGCGCTACGTCCGCGAAACCGACGCCCATCCGCGACCGGTCTCCGCCCAATTTTCCATGCCCCAGCACGGAACCGAACTCTGGCGCCATCCCGAAATGGAGGTCGTCCACAACAACGCCTATACCGCCTGGATCCAATGGTGGCGCGAACCCGGCTTCGCCAAAACCGACGGCGTGGCCGAAGTGATCGCCGCTTTCGCCGACCGCTACCATGTCCATGCCCGCCAGAAGCCGCTCGTCATCGGCGAATGGGGCGGCAGTCCCTACGGCAGCGATGCCGCCCATCTGGCCGCCGAACTCCACACCGGCATGTGGGTCATGGCCATGACCCGCTGCGCCGGCGTGGCCGGGTTCTGGTGGTGGAATTTTCTCGATGCGGAAAATCTCTATCCGCGCTACCGGGCCCTGACCAACTTCCTGGCCAACGAAGACCGGCGCGGCAAACGCTATTACTGGCAACGCGCCGCGCTCTCGTTCCCCGACGCGCCTGCGCGCGAAGATTTTTCGGAACGGCTCGGCGCCGTGCTGCATACCGAGCGCGAATTGCAGGCCTATATCTTCAGCAAAGCCGCCAACCGTCGCAACAACTCGCTCGCCCCGCGCGACGCAGACGATCCCCGCTTTCCCCCTTCCGGCGAAGGAACCCTGGCCGCGCCCGATACGCTCGCCTCCGGCCGCTACCGGCTGGAATACTGGGACCCGCAATCCGGCACAATCCTGTCGGAAACCACAATCGAACTGACCCGCGAAGAGCGCGCCATCCCGCTGCCGTCGCACCGTACCGATCTCGCCCTGAAACTGAAGCCGCTGCCGACCGGCGGGAACTGATTCGGACGCATCTTCGATTTGCCGACCTATCGTCCTCGTCGTCGTTCTCGTCCTCGATTTCTCCGTCAGCTTTGTCGCCAACAGGGGGCCGACTCGCTTCGCACAGCCCAATCGAAGCAGTTCTCGGCAAAGATCACGACGGAGTTGGTTTCGATGCGGTTGACGGTAAAACGCGGTTTCGATACAATTTTTTCTTTCCATCCTTTATGAGAGGCGCTAGGGTTTTTTCAATGACATGGAGGCATAAATGATTGCAACCTACAAAGCGCGATTGCTCGGCAACAGGCTGGATTGGCAGGAAGAGGCGCCACCGGTTTCGTCTTCCACTGTTTCGGTTCTGGTAACGGTGCTTCCCCATCAGGAGGCGCCTATGTCGGCCCAGGAGCCTTCGGGTCGCAGACTGGCGACGATCCTGAACAGACTGGCTCAGGAAAACACGGTGCCATCCATTCCGGACCCCGTCGTTTGGCAAAAAGAATTGCGCCAAGATCGGGAACTGCCCGGACGCGAGGATTAAATGCTTCTGGACAGCAACATCATCATTTACGCGGCCAGATCCGAAGCCGTTGCGCTCCAGAACCACATCGCTTCGCGTGACGTCTTTGTGTCCGTGATCAGCTATGTCGAGGTGCTCGGATTCCAGCGTCTGAACAATGCCGAACGCCGATGGTTCAAGGATTTCTTCGACAATGCCGATATGCTTCCGCTTTCCCAGCCGATCCTCGATGAAGCCATTAGGTTGCGACAGCAAAAAACGCTGAAACTGGGCGATGCGTTGATTGCCGCCACCGCTCTTGTTCATAATCTGGAACTGGCTACGCATAATGTCACGGATTTCTCATGGATAGCCGGACTGCATGTTGTCGACCCCGTGGCTTCCTGTTAACCTTCCCGCCATTCGCGGCACCACATGATACGCCGCCCCTTCATATTCAACTCGCGGTTTCCTTGGCATCCCATCAACCAAAACATCGCCTCCGTACACGTCAACCTCCAAAACGGAATAGGTTTAATCGCCTTGACTTTTCCCGGCGAATACAGGACACTGCTTCCATGATAGGCGAATGGAGCAAACGCATGGCTGTTCGGCGCATCCTTCTCCGGTTGTCGGTCCTCGCCGTTTTGGCCGCACTCAACGGCATGACACGGCCTGCAGGCGCCGCGCCGGTGGCGAACAATCAGCAATTCTCGCTCAAGTCCGGACAGGAAATCGCCATTGATCTTTCCTATGACAACACCGAAGTCCCGCGCGATTTGCTGGAGTTCACAATTCTTTCCCCGCCCTATCGAGGCACGCTGCAAACGCACGAACAACGGGCGGGCGTGCCCTGGCCCGGCCGCTACTACTACCAGGCCCCGGCCGACGACACCGGCCCGGACGGGTTCTCCTGGAAAGTGTTCGATGGCCACGCCGACTCCAACGTGGGCAGCGTTTCGCTGTCGGTCGTCAACAACCCGCCCGTTGCCGAAGACAAACAGGCCACCGTGCCGCGCAACCGCACGTCCAAAATTCGCCTGCCCTGGCACGACCCGGACGACCATCAGCAGATCGAGCTGCGCCTGTCGGCCGAGCCCGCCCATGGCCGGGTCGAGATCGTCGGTTCGTTCGCCTACTATACGCCGCCGGCCGACTATCAGGGGCCGGACTCCTTCCGCTGGCACGCCTTCGACGGAGTGACGACATCGAGAACCGCCACCTGCTCCCTGACCGTCGCCGCGGACATCGAGCCGAACCGGGGTACGGTTTTCGTGGCTGTGCATGCCTTGCTTTTGCCGGAAATCGAGAACGAAATCGCGCGGCTGCAAGACGATCTGGCGGACGAAGGCTATGCGGCGCGCGTCGAGCCATGGGACACGGCGCAACAGGGCGCTGAAGAACTCTGGGCGTTTCTGCGCGCGGCCTGGCTCGACGACGGGCTGGTCGGAGCCATCCTCATCGGCGCTCTGCCTGTAGCCCGCAACACGATTAACCAGGCCGTTACGGATCTGGCCTATTGGAATATGACCAGTTTCGGAGACCCGCGCGAACGGCATATTTGGGTTAGCCGCATCCGGGCGCTGGACGCCGACGGATCCGATCTCCATGCCGGCAGCGAAGCCGAGCTGGTTCGGCGCGCGCTCGACGCCAACCATGCCTACCGCACAGGAAAATCGCGTCTGCCGCACAAGGCCTTTCATTTCGACGATGTCGGCGATGGCGGATCGGTCGGCCATGCGCTGACGGTGTGGCCGCAAGCCGAAACGCTGGCCCCGCATCTGGCCTGGAAAAAGGGTGGCGATCTTCTGCACCAGACGACGCACGGCAGCGAAGTCGCCTACGATCACGACAGAGTCCATGTCCTGTCCGCCATGCGGCAGCCAGCCCAGATTCGAACGGCCTTGCTGACCTCATGCGCTTCCGGCGCATTCGGCGGCGTGGCCAACCATCATCTGTTCGCCCGGCTCGGCGGCAATGTGCTGAGCATTGGCGCCTCGGAAATCACGTATACAGGGGCCTATGTCGTGCTGGACGATTCCGAGGCCGACTTTGCCTTCCGTTCCGCGCTCGCCGCCGGATCCAGTTGGGGACAGGCGCTGGTGGACCATTATCCTTTTCCGGCCGACATTCGCTATTTCAAGCCGATTTTTCATGGCGACCTGTCCCTGCCCGCCATGGCCGGTCCCCCTGCGCCATCCATGCCGTCCGCGCCCGCATTCGAGGCCGACACGATCGTCGGGCGCGTGCCGCTCGCCGTCGTCTTCTCCCAGCAGGCCGACGAATCAGACGGCGATAATCTGTACGAATGGTTTCCGGAAGGATACGGATACGGTAGAATCGAGCCGCCCCTGACCTCCAGCCGCTCTCTGCGGGTCGCGCATGTCTATGAACACCCGCAACGGTATCTGGCTCGGCTCCAAACGGTAGCGGATCATGGCGCCGTTGCCTATCGGGATGTCGAAATACGCGTCGGCCCCGCCGGCGACCGGCCGCTCCGCGTCAATTGCGGACGCGTCGTTCAGCCCTTTTCCGTATCGCATTTCGTGGACAGCGCGTCGGATTTGAACTTGGAAGACGCCGAGGGCCGAACCTGGCTTCACGATCAGATCTATGTGTCGGGCGTCTGGGGACGCACACTCGGTCAGGCCGACGATTTCGTCTATCGGGCCGGCCCGGTCGCCGGTACGCCCACCCCGGACCTGTTCCGGCATTTCGCCCGCGGCGGCATCTATCGCCTCGACCTGCCCAATGGCGTCTACACCGTGCGGCTCGGCTTTGCCGATCTCGAAAACACGCAACCCGGCGAACGGCTGATGGACCTGTCCCTGAACGGTACGCCATGGCTGACCGGCTTCGACATCGTTGCCGAAGCCGGCCCCGGCGTCGCCACCTTTGTCGAGCAGACCGTTACGGTCGAAAACAACCGCCTCGACATAGGCGTCGTGCGCAACGCGAACAGTCCGGATACGCCGCAGGGCCGACCTTTGCTCAGTTGCTTCGAAATCCTGCCCGAACCGGGCAACCCGCCCTCCGAGCCTGTGGTGCCCGCGGGTATCGAACCGGCCTTTCACAGTAACGGCCTGCCCGTGCTGCGCATGGCGCCCGTCGGCCCGGAGCGGGAACTCCTGTTCTTCGCACGGGCCGGACAACAATACCGAATAGAATACCGGCAGGCGCTGGCGGATACCGATGGCTGGCAGACGCTCGGCCATGTCGGCGCCACAAGCGACGCATGGCTTCGCGTCCCCGACTCCAGCCCCGTGTCGCAGCGCTTCTACCGAATCGCGCCGTTGCAATAAAACATTTCGTTTTCCGAACAGGAAAAAGCCGGACAAAGGATCAAAGGCTAGAACATGCCGCCCATGGCAAAGCTGATTTGGCCGTTGCGGTCGTCCAGGCTGTAGGTGTAGCCGGCGCCGAGCGGGAACGGGAAACGCCAGAATCGGTAGTTCAGCCCCGCGCCAAGCCCCTGCTTGTCGCCGCGCGTTCCGTTTTGCCAGACGGACCCGGCTTCGGCGAACGCGTTCACGCCCACCTGCCCCACCCGGTCGCGCCACAGGGTTCCGTTCCATGCCGCGCCGACAACGCCGGAACGGTCTCCCCGGTATTCGCGGGCATACACGCCGCGCATGCCGGACTCGCGCCCGGTAGTCAGCGCCTGGCTGGCCGGCAAACGTTCGCCCCATCCGGCTTGCGCGTAGAACCGCAGACTGTCCCGGTTGCGGAACCGGGTATGGCGGTGCGCGGCCAATCCGGCCTTGACGAAATCCTCGTCGGAACCGAGCGCGCTGTCCGCGAATTCCAGCATGGCCCGCCCGCCCCACGTTGTTCGCGTCGCGAGCAGCGGCCGGGTGGCATCGTGCGCCTCGGCCATGCCCAAGCCGAAAATCCGGCCGAACATGCCGACAAATCCTTCGCCACCCACCTGCGCGCCTGCCCGTCCCCAGAACAGGGCCATCGTCAGCGCGCGCAGGGTTTCGGGCTCCGGCACATCGAACGGCGCAACGACGCCATAGCGCGCTTTGATCTCCTTGACACCTAGCGAGACGCGCCAGTCGTCGCCGAGCGGGAACAGCGCGTGCAGATGCGCGCTGTCGAGGGTCTTGTCGTAGGCGCGAACGATTTCGCCGAAATCCTCGGCTCGCTCGCGTTCGGCGCTGCCATCGAAATCTTTCACGCTGAAAGCGCCGTCGGCATAGGCGTATTCCGTACGGGACGACGAAAACAGGCCGGCCATGAGCGCGTAGCGCGGATGGGAAAACGCGACGAGTCCGGACCATTCGTCGTCCTGCAGCATGCCCATGAGAACCATGCTCTCGGCATGGCGGAAGAAATTGAGCTGCATGAGGGTCAGCGAAACATAGCGCGAGCCGCCCCGACTGCCCGCCATCGGCCAGGGCAGCGCGAACCAGCCGTCTTCGGCCTCGACCCGCACATGCAGCCCCTGCAACGCCTCGTCCCATTCCGGTTCGATCGCCAGCGTTTTGAGCAGGTTCAATCGGAACAGATTGCGTTTGCTTTCCTCGATGGCTTCCGGCACGAGCACATCGCCTTCGCAAAAGGCCAGCTCGCGCCGAATCACCGATTCGCGTACGCGGTCGGTCCGCACGCTGATGCGCGCAATCCTGTTCGTCGGGTCCGCCCCTGTCCGCTCCGCTGCGCCGGCAAAACCGCCGCCCGCAAGAAGAACGCTTGCGGCCACGACCCGCGTTAGATTGCGCGGCAAGGCAAAAGAAATTGTGTTGCGGGAACGGTCCGGCTTAAGCAACAGTGCTTTCATTCGTCTCTTCCTAGCGAATTGGTGAGAGATTTGCAGCAGCAGAACACGA
>SLKS01000139.1 GCA_007134465.1 Kiritimatiellia bacterium
CGGGCATGTGGCCCGCGGGATCGAGACCTGGGCGCTCGATCTGGCCGAAGGGCTGGCCCGCTATGCGGCCGAACCCGAACTCGAGGTCGCGCTTTTCGCCGCCGCGCCGGTGTTCGACGCCAAGGCGCTTCCCGACCCTGCGGCAAGCGCCTCCAATCCCACAGGCGCCTGCGGCGAGATGCTTCGACAAGCTTCCGTCTTCGAAAAGAGGAATCCCGGGGAGGGCATCCGTTCGTTCCCAGTCGAAATCGTGCCGTGCCTGAAACGCGGCGCCAAGGCCGCGCGGCTGCTGGCCCGGCTCATGCCCGGCTTCGCCTGGCGCTGGGGTCTGAAATCCGTCTACGGAATCGAGCAGGCCACGTTTGCGCGGGGCTTGATCCGGCTGTTGCGCAAGAGCCCGGCCGATATCGTGCATACGCAGGATGTCGTGCTGGCGCGGCATCTCGCGGCGGCCGCTCGGCGCGGCATCGTAGATTGCCGGGTCGTTCTGGCTCATGGCACCGACGAAGCGCCCGAAGCGTTGCGGGGCATTCCGTATGTTCAGCATCTCGCGCCGTGCCACAAGGCTGAGCTTGCTCCGCGCCTGCCGGATGCGCGACAACAGTTTGTCCTGCCGAATTTCGTGGATGCCGATACTTTTGCCGCCGTGGGGGAGCACGCGCGTCTGCGGCTGCGGGCCATGTTCCATGTGCCGCCCGACGCCCTGGCGATCGGGTTCAGCGGCGCGCTCAAGCGGGAGCATAAGCGCTTCGACGCGCTGATACGCGAGGTGGCCGCGGCCGTCGTTGGCGGGCGGAACCTCTTTCTGCTGGCCGCCGGCGCCCAGTGCGCCGATACTGACGAGTTGGCGGCGCTGGCAGAACAAGCGCTGCCCAGGCATCATGTCCTCAAGCGGGATGTGCCTTTTGGCGACATGCCGAATCTCTACCGAGCCATGGACCTGTACGCGCATCCGGCCGCCGAGGAATTTTTCGGAATCAGCCTGCTGGAAGCGATGGCCTGCGGCGTTCCGGTGGTGGCGCATGCCAGTCCAGTCCTGCAATGGATCGTCGGCGACGCCGGGTGGTCGGCCGATGTCACGCAGGCCGGTTTCCTGTGCCGCATATTGGACGAGCCCGATTTCCATCGGCAACTCGAACAGCGCGGTCGGGCCGCACGCGCTCGCATCGAAAACGAGTTCGCGCGCGAAACGGTCGTCCCGCAGATCGTGGAGTTGTATAGGAGTGTCCTTTCCCCATGACTGTTAGCGTTGTGATTCCAGCCTATAATGCGGCGGGCACGCTGGAGCGCGCGCTGGATTCGGTGGCGGCGCAAACGTTCGCGGACCACGAGACGCTGGTGGTGGACGATGCTTCGACCGACGACACGGTCGCGGTCGCGACGCGGTTTCGCGAGTGCCGGCCGGATCTGCGGCTGCGCTGCGTACCGATGGACCGCAACAGCGGGCCGGCGGCGGCGCGCAATCGCGGGATCGCGGAAGCGGCCGGAACCTGGATCGCCTTTCTCGACGCGGACGACGCCTGGCATCCCTGGCGGCTGCGCTGTCAGATGGCGGCGCTGGGTCGCGACGCGACGCTCGCGGCGGTATGCGCCCGCACAAGCCGTTTGGTTTTCGGAATGCGGTCGGGACAGAGCCCGACCCTCCAGCACGGTAAGAAAAGCTCGGCATCTGAAAATGGAGGGACGACCTCCGTGTCGTCCGGTGAAAACGCAGGTTTCCCGCAACAGAATGCCCATAGCGGTTCAGCGCCGATTCCCTCCGAGCCGCAGGAGCCGCTGTCCGGCCGCGAGCTGCGGCTGGACGATTTTGTCGAAGGGAACCCGGTCGCCACTTCGACCGTGCTCGTGGCGAAAGCGGCGCTGCTGGAGGTTGGCGGATTCGACGAGCAGTTTCGCGGCCCGGAAGATCTCGATCTGTGGCTGCGTCTGGTCGCGGCGCGGCGCATGCGCAAGCTGGACGCGGTTGTCGCGAACTACAGCGAACGGGCGGGCAGTCTTTCGCTCGATCCCGACCGGTTCCTGCCGCAGGTTCTGCGGGTGTACGAGAAGGCGTTCGCGGACGGCGGCGTTCTAAGCGAGTGGCGTCGGCGCAAGCCGGCCGCCCTGGCCGCGCGGCACGCGTCCGCCGCCTGGTCCTATGCGCTGGCGGGTCGGCGCGGCAAGGCGCTGCGCGTTCTGCTTACCTCCTGGCGGCTGTGTCCGGGTCGGCTGACCGTGGAACGGCGTCAGCCGTTGTGGCGCGCAATTCTGTTGTTCAGGATCCTGTTGGGACAGGTGCGGTGAGAGGGGATGAAGAAAGGGATGAGGGATGAAACCTGAAACCTGAAACCTGAAAGCTGAAAGCTGAAATGTTAGTTAACCACGGAGACATGCAAGAAGAGTTTAACAGGAGGAAGAACGAGGACGGAAGAGAGGGAGAGGGATGAAACCTGCATGCCCGCCGGCTTGTCCGCCGTAGCCCGAAGGGCGTAGGAGGAAGTGCTCGGACGAAGGCGGGAGGGCGGAAACCTGAAACCTGAAAGCCGAGGGGGAGTCCTTGGTCCATAGTTCAAGGTCCTTGGTCGAAGAATATCTGTAATCAATCAACAGTGAACCCTAATCTTTCGCCCTAATCTCAGCAAAAAAAAAGCCGAAGAGTTTCTACCACCGAAAACGCAGAAAGCGCGGAAGAAGACGGAAAGAAATGGCGCGAGGGAATCGTGATCCGCTCTCGTCGCCCGCTATCGTCCACCGAAATGAGCAAGAATCGGCCTGCCCGCATTGCTGCGCGAAGCGCTGCAGGCGGGCCGACGAGAACGGGCGACGAGAGCGATTGACGATAGGAAGGGCATGAACCGACCGTGCCGCTTCCGCCAGGCGTAGACGAAAAGCGAAAGAAGGATGACAGGGAACATCGTCCTCGTTCTCAGTGAGCGGAGCGAACGGTTCTCGTTCTCGTCCTCGAAAAGGCGACTGGGAGGCATCGAGGACGAGAACGACGACGAGGACGAGGAACCCGCTCGCAAGGCGACGAACGCACAAACGCATGTTTCCCGGGCGCCGTCAACAAGGTCAACGAGGTCAATGAGGTCAATGAGGTCAGCACGGCCCAACAACCAACGACTCGCCGCAGAGCGTAATCTTTTGCTTGAACCGCAATCTTTCTCGTCGTATTTTGCGGCGTCAATGTAAAAAAGGAAGAAAGAATGACGGCGAAAGATTAGGGATACGGATCACTGTTTACTGATCCCTTTCTTCCTCTCGTTCCCCCCTCGTTCCGGCTCTTGTTAGATTCCGGAAACGAGAACGGGCGACGATAGCGGGCGACGAGAACCAAGAACGATGAATGTATGAAAACGATATTGCGTGGGCTGTATTATGGCGGGGTGGCGATAGCGGAAGCATGCCGTTGGCTGTATTCGCGGGCGATTGTCACGCCGGTTGTCCGGGCTCTGGCGGAAGGCGGGCGCGGTCTTTCGGTCGAGCAGATGCCCTACATGCGCGGGCCGGGCCGGATTGTGCTGGGGTGCCGCATCCGGGTTTCCGGCAAGATCGGCATCGCCTTCTCGCGGCATGGCGAGAGGCCGACGCTGACGATCGGCGACAACGTATTCATTGGGCATCGGTGCGCCTTTGCGCTGGCCAAGGCCATCAGCATCGGCAACGATTGCCTGATCGCCGGCGGCACGCATATCGCGGACAATGACGGGCATCCGCTGGACGCGGAACGGCGTCGGCGCCGCGAGCCGGTGTGCGCAACGGATGTGAAGCCGGTTCGGATCGGAAACAATGTCTGGATTGGCGCTCGTTGCCGCATTCTGAAAGGCGTGACGGTCGGCGACAACGCGGTGATCGGCGCGGAATCTGTTGTAACGAAGGATGTGGCGCCCGGAGGGATTGTGGCCGGCAATCCGGCGCGCATAATTCGTTCATGTGCTGCCGGTTAGCGCCCTCCGGTCTGGTTCGCAAGCGGGTGTGAAAACAACGATTAAATGGTTTTCGGGAAAAACCGCTCAGTGGCGGGCTGCAGGCGTTACGGCGCATTTGCCGCGCTGGGCGCGACGGTTGGGGTACAGGCTGCTGGGCGGCGAAGCGGCCGATCGGCGTCTGTGGCAGGCGCAACATGCGCAACGGCTCGCTGCCGCGCCTGCTGCCGCGCCCTTGCGGACCGGCTTTACGCTGGGCATCGTCGAGGACGCGATGTGTCGGCACGGCTTTTACGAACTGGCCTGTCGCGAGCTGGGCGTGCCGTATCGGCTTGTGGATGCGACCGGCGCGGACTGGCGGCGTTCCGTTGTCCAGTCGAAATGCGACGCCTTCGCTGTCTGGCCCTATGTTCAAACGGCGGCCGGCAAACGCATGTACGACGAGCGTGTCCAGGTCATGGAAAAGGAGCTGGGCCTGAACGTCTTTCCCGGCGCGCAGGCGCTCTGGCTGTACGAAAGCAAAAGCCGTACCGCCGAATGGTTGCGCGCGCGCGGGTTCCCCATGCCGGCGACATGGATCTTCCGCGACAAGGAGACCGCCTTGCAGTTCGTCCGGCGGCGCGCGCAATGGCCGCTGGTGTACAAGACCGATTTGGGCGCCGAAGCCGCCGGGGTGCGATTCCTGCCCGATGCGGCGGCGGCCTGCGCCTTGATCCGCCGTCTGTTCGGCAAGGGCCTGGCCTTGACCGGACAAAGAAGCCGCGAACGCGAGCAGGGCATGGCGTTATTCCAGGAGCATATCCCCGACGCGCGGGAATGGCGGGCGGTCCGCATCGGGAACACGTTCTTCGCGCATCGCAAATGCAAGCGCGGCGCTTTTCATAGCGGCTCGAAAAAGAAGGCGTTCGATACGCCCCCGCGCGCCGCGCTGGATTTGCTGCGCGCGGTTGCCGACAGCGGCCCGTTCGAATCCATGAGCATTGATATGCTGGAAGACGCGCAAGGCCGCTTGCTGATCGTCGAAATGCATGCCTATTTCGGCTGCGGCACCCCGCATGTCATGGCCATCGAAGGCGTGCCCGGCCGCTACCGTTACGAACAGGAACGTGACGAATATCGGTTCGAGCCCGGCGATTTCAACCGCAACCAGTCGTGCAATTTGCGCGTGGAACGGATCCTCGAAACATGGGGAACCCAGGACGTGCGTTCGTAGACCGTAGATCGTGCGCGCGTTTGTTGGGAAAAGAGTTTAACAGGAGGAAGAACGAGGGGGGGGAGAAATCCGAAATCCGAAACACCCAAGCACGAAGGAAGCCCGAAACGCGAAAACCGAAAGCTCGGAACCGGAATAAGATGAGCGTGGATCGTTTGCTCGTGCGTTCGTAGGCTCGTAGAAGAGTTTAACAGGAGGAAGAACGAGGGCGGAAGAGAGGGAGGAGGGCGGAAACCTGAGGGGAGTCCTTGGTCCATAGTCCTTGGTCATCGCAGAAGAAGTAATCAGTAAACAGTGAACAGTCGTTATTCGTTTGCTTCTTGCGGGCGGAGTGCGACCCGATGACCCGGTGACAGGGTGACACGGAATGCTTTCCCCTCTCCGTGAACCCCTAATCTTTTGCCGTAATCTTTCGCCCTAATCTCAGCCTGAAGAGAGGGCGGAGGGATGAAACCTGAAACCTGAAATGAGTCCTTGGTCCGAAGTCCTTGGTCGAAGAAGATCGGCGATCCATGAGCTGTGCCGGGAACATCGTCCTCGTTCTCGGCGAGCGGAGCGAACGGTTCTCGTTCTCGTCCTCGAAAAGGCGACTGGGAGGCATCGAGGACGAGGACGAAGAACAAAGAACGATGAACGACGAACCCGCCCGCAGGGCGACGAACACACGAACGCACGTTCTTCCCTCGTTCCGGCTCCTGTTAGATTCCGGAAAACGATAGCGGGCGACGAGAACAAAGAACAAGGAACGGCTTTGGGTGAGATTAGGGCGAAAGATTAGGGCAAAAGATTAGGGAAACTGATCACTGGTCACTGATTACTGTTCACTTTCTTATGGCCAAGGACTGCGGACTAAGGACTATGAATTAAAGACTCGTTTCAGGTTTCAGCCCTCATCCCTCTCTTATGGACTATAGCGCATGAACATCTTGCATATTGTGCGTACCCTGGAGCCGGGCGGATTGGAACGGATGGTGCGCGAGCTGGCGCGCGGCCTGCGCGCGAACGGGCATCGCTGCCATCTGGCCTGCCTGTACGGGCCGGGTTCCTGGTTTCATCCGCACGAGTGGGATGGAGTGTGGACTGGCGGGCGGCGGGGGGGCTTCGCCGCCGTACTGTCCCTGTGCCGCTATGCGCGGAAGCATGGCATCGAGCTGCTGCACTCGCATAATCCCGCTCCGCAACGCGTGGCAGTCGCGGTCGGAACGCTCGCGCGCATTCCGGTTGTCCATACCAAGCATGGTCGAAACTATCCGCGCAGAAAACATCGCGTTCTGCAAAACAGAGCGCTGGCGTTCGTTACCCGGCGGATTGTGGCGGTCTCCGAGGCTACCCGGGAAACGGCGACGCGCACGGAAGGAATCCCGGCATCGAAAGTCGTTGTAATCAACAACGGAATTGATGTCGCTTTGTTCGTGCCTGATCGCGCCGGCCATGCGCGCAAGGATGAAGCGGTGATCGGGTCTGTGGGCCGGTTGGCGCCCGAGAAGAATTACGGGCTTCTGCTGGAGGCCTTCGCCCACATGCGCCGCCGGAATGGCGGGTCGGGTTCGGCGCGTGAACAACTCCTGCTCGTCGGCGACGGGCCGGAACGCCCGATGCTCGCGGCAAAGGCGCGCGAGTTGGGCCTGGAAAACCGGGTGACGTTCGCCGGGCCGCAGCCCGACCCGCGCCCGTTCTACGCGCGGATGGACGTTTTCGTTCTGTCTTCGTCAACGGAAGGCATGCCCATGACCCTGCTCGAGGCGGGCGCGTGCGGGCTGCCGGCTGTCGTTACGGATGTCGGCGGCTGCGGACAAATCGTTCGGCACGGGAAAACCGGATTGGTGGTCCCGCCCGGCGATGCGAAGGCTCTGGCCGAAGCGTTGTCCAGCCTTTGCGCCAATGCCGGCGTGCGCCGCCGCATGGGCGCGGCAGCGAGAACGCATGTCGAATATCATGGCGGATTGCGGGACATGGTTCGGGCTTATGAGCAGGTGTACGCGAGCGTGCGGCAACCTCGATGAGCTCCGGGATGGACACGATGAAAGCAAACGGAAACGAGCCGACGGAAATTTTCTGGACAGGCGGGTGGGATTCGACCTTTCAAGTCCTGCGTTTGCTGCTGGAAAGAAACAGGCGAGTCCGGCCGTATTATCTGATAGACGCCTCCCGCAGCTCGACCTTGCTCGAAATACAGGCGATGGATTCGATACGAGCAAGTCTGTTCCGGGAATTCACTTGGACAAGGGAACGGTTGGAGCCGACGCAATTCTGTTCCGTGGCCGACATCCCGCAAGACGAAGAAATCGCCCGCGCGTTTCAGATGATACGGGCACGCAGGCATATGGGCGGACAATACGACTGGCTGGCCCGCTTCTGCAAGCACAGGAACCTGTCGGGCGTCGAGCTGTCCATTCTTCAGAACGAAAGAGCGAACGCCGATCACTTTTGCCTGCGGGCCTATATGTCCGAAGCCGACGAGGCGGGAGACCATGCATGGCGCATTGCTCCTCGATACGCCCATACGCCGGAATACAGACTGTTCCGCTATTACACATTCCCGCTGTTCGGGTTCGGGAAAATGGACATGCGAAACATTGTCGCCAGCAAGGGCTGGGACCCGTTCATGAACTCGACCTGGTTCTGTCATCGCCCCGGAAGAAGGCGGCAACCCTGCGGCACATGCAATCCTTGCCTCATGACATTTCGCGAAGGAATGGGCTACAGGATGTCTCCGCTTAGCCGACTCAAGGCGCGGATTGCAGGCGAATTCGTTGCGCCTCTGAGAAAGAAAGCCAGGGACATGTTGACATCGTAGCCGGCGACTCGGAAACCGTGTTCTGGGTCCATTGTCCTTGGCCCAAGGTCTTTGGTTGAAGAAGAGCGGTAATCCATCAACTGTGAACCCTGATCTTTCGCCCTGATCTTTCGCCCTAATCTCAGCTGAAGAAAAGGAAGGGTGATGGAACATCGTTCTCGTTCTCGGTGAGCGGAGCGAACGGTTCTCGTTCTTGTCCTCGAAAAGGCGACGGAGAGGCATCGAGGACGAGGACGACGACGAGAAGGGGAGAAGTGATCAGTAAAGGTCAGTTTGATAACGCTGAAGTTTACGGCAAAGGGGACGACGGAGTTAGAATCGGCGGTGTTTACGAGGCAGTTTGCGTTGGAGGAAGAGTCATGGCGATCTCGCCTGTTTCGTAAACTTTTCCGTCAACGCCATCGCAACTAACTCCACCGTAAACGTTGCCGTAAACTGCTTCGATTGCCCTGTGCGAAGCGAGCTGGCCAACGGTTGGCAACAAAAAGGTGACAAACGGAAATCAGGACACGACACTGTTCACTGATTACTGTTCACTTTCTCCCCCCTCGTTCCCCCCTCGTTCCGGCTCCTGTTAGATTCCGGGAATAAGCGGACCGCAGACTTTGGACCAAGGACTATGGACTGTTTGACCTTCTTGTGCACGCGATTGGATGCCTGGTCGGCGCCGGACAGGACCGGCGCCTACGCGGCGCGCATGTGGCGGCATGCGCTGGCGTATCATGCCCGACCGGAAACCGAGCGGGCGGACGGCAGCGGCGCGTTGCCCTATTTGCCGATAGAGCCGGAAACGCTGGGCGTAGTTCTCTCGGAAAGCGACCCAATACTCGATGTCGGCTGCCTGGGCGGCTACGGGCTGTTCGATCTGGCCGCCAGCCGTCAGGCAAGGAATCTGCCAAGCCCGCGTCTTTTCGGCGTGGATGTCGCCGAATCGTCCGTCGCCCTCGCCCGATACATGGCCGGGAGCGGGGAAGCGGGCAGTAATCAGTGGTCAGTGATCAGTGATCAGTGGAACGAAGAACAAAGAACGGCAAACGACAGACCCTGGACCAAGGACCAAGGACTCTGGACTTCTCCCCGGTTCATGGTGGCGGCGGCGGAAGAGTTGCCGTTTCAGGATGGAATGTTCCGGGTTGTGATCGCGCGGCTGCTGCTGCCGTATGTGGATATGGCGGTGGCCATGCGCGAGATGGTTCGCGTGCTGGCCGACGACGGCTTGCTTTGTCTGCAAAC
>SLKS01000385.1 GCA_007134465.1 Kiritimatiellia bacterium
CAATCAGCAGACGTTGGCCGGACGCCGCCTGATACCCGCCTTGCGAGGCGGGCTTGCCCGGATGCCAGTAAAGGGTCCGCTCGAAGCGCGGCTTCAGCCCGAGCGAAACGCGCACGGTCACAGCGTCCTTGTCGTCCACATACACGCCGGCATCGTCTTTACCGTCCCAGACGATCGTTTGCGCCTTCGAGTTCCACTGAAAAGGCTCCGGCGCGTTCAGGCCCAGCACGCCGCTGGCCAGATGACGCACGATGCGACCGCCTTGCCCTGAGCTTGCCGAAGGGTCGGCATGCTCGATGGCCACAGTGACGTCGCACCAGGCTTTCGTTTCGAACGCAATCGTCACGTCGTCGCCCCGGCGTGTCAGCGTCGGCTTGCGCGCGAATTCGAAGACCTCCTCGCGCTGCACTTTGAATTCGCGGAAGGGATCGTCCTTGACCACCCTGGGCCGCCGCCCGTCCGCGTTTTCCAGTGTCAAGCCGCGCGGACGCAGAACCCGCATCGCGACTCGCCCGGCCGCGACCTCGTCCATGGTCAGCGTCACCGGATCGAGATGCTCGAACAGCGCCTCGTCGAACGCGAACTCGATATTCGCTTTCGTCCCAATTTCGCGCAGCGCGTCCGCCACGGATATTCCGGGGCTCGCCCAGTCAACCGACACCTTCGCGTGCAGCGGCGTGTTCCGCGCCCATGCGGACACGACCAGACCCATGCTCATTCCCGCCATCGCCAGCCATCGTTTCATGGTGATGCCTCCTTTTCCGGTTGTTTGTTTCACATTCCTTTGTCGCAAGCTTTGCCGACTGTTTTTGCGACCACGCAGTGGTCGCAAACAGGAGGGTAAAAAGAGCAGATTTTCGCCCTCCCTTCTTCGCGCTTCGCTGCTTCGGCGGACAAGACGGCGGACACGCAGGTTTCCGCCTTCAGCCCTTCTTTCATCCCTCTCTTCACTTCCACTCGTCCGGCGCGTCCTCCGGAAATCGCACGCGCATCGGCACGCGCGTTTCCGCAACCGGCAACCCTGGATCTGTCAGGCGCTGTTCCAGCCGAGCGTACGCCAGCTCGACCATCGACCGCACGCTCCAGACCATGGCCGGCAGCGTCTCCGCATTCGCGAACCGCGAGAATATGCCAGCTTCGTACGCCTCTTCCGTCGTCCAGCCGACCAGAGCAAGATCCTTGTTCAGCCTCAGCCCGGCATCCTCCGCCGCCTGCGCAACAGCCATCGTCATATGCGCCCACGGCGCGACAATCGCCGTGGGTCGCCGCCCGCGCGACAACACAGTCCGCGCAAGCTCGCGCGCCGCCGCCATGTTGCGATACGGCGCTTCGATCACCATCTCGGGCAAGAAAACCCTGCCGCATTCGGCCATGCCCCCGACATAGCCGCTAAAGCGCTCCACCACGTGGGAATCCGTCTGCCGAGGAGAAGGCCCGATCCAGGCGATCGCCTCGTGCCCGCTGCCGACCAGGAACCGGACCGCCTGCCGTGTCGCATCGAACCCGTCCTGCACAACCGAATCCATCGTTACCTGACCGCCCGCCTCCACCATAACCGCCGGTATGCCGTGTTCCCGCAGCAACGCTTCGATCGCCGGCGCGTTCCGTTCCAGAATCGCTCCCGCCGTTTGCGAGCCGCGTATCTTCTCCGCCAACGCATCCGTCGGCTGCCGGTCGCTCCCCACCGTCAATAAAGCCATACCTTTCACTGCCGCAATCCGCTGCAGTTCCAGCAGAACCGCCTTGTGCATGCCCGACCAGGATTCCGCACCGCCTGGCGGCCCCACAAACAGACACGTGCCCGGCGCTGCACACCCGAACGCCGCCCTCGCTCCGTTTCCGGCAACGCGAAAACCGTGCCGCGGCTCCGAAACCACCAGCCCGTCGCTCTCCAGAACCTTTAGCGCCCGCCGAAACGTCTCCGTCGAAAGCCCATGCCGCCGATGCAATTCGCGCAATGTCGGCAAATAGTCGCCGGGCCTGAACCGCCCCGCCAATATCGCATCCTGCACTATGCTCGCCGCCACAGTCAAAGGACGACCCGACAACGGAGTAACAACTGGCATTTTGTGACACCTCGTTCAACAAGCCAAACAAGCAAGACTTTTACAAGGAAAGGAAATTAATAGAGCTTTTCGCCATTATCGTCAACAGAAAAACAGAGCAAATCTGACACTTTGTGCCATTCACAACCCTCAAAACCATTGCGCTGAACTACATCTTCCTTTCCTAGAAGGTTTTAGAGCCGACTTCGCACCCTTCTGATCGCAACCTGTTCCCCGACCTCCCACCGAGTCGAACCCACAGGTATATATCGGAGGCCTCCCAGGCCATGACTTCGCCATGGGGTTTCTTCGCCAGTTTTTCGAGGCAAGACAAGATGCCTGGGCAACAAGCGCGCATTTTTTCCGATTTTGGCCTTGTCATCCAAACAAACTTTGCTAGTGTCATGTGCTGAGTTTGCCCGAAAGCCTTTTTGTCGCTGGCAGGCGAACAAGTTCCGAACGAAAAGAGCGAGCGTAGCTCAGTTGGTAGAGCTCCACCTTGCCAAGGTGGTTGTCGAGGGTTCGAATCCCTTCGCTCGCTCCATTTTTTGCGCTTCCGGTGGAGGTGTAGCTCAGTTGGAAGAGCAGCTGACTCTTAATCAGCGGGTCGGGGGTTCGAGCCCCTCCACCTCTACCATCCGCAAGCCAGCCCTCCCTCGCTTCTTTGCCCAAGGCGTCAACCGTTTCCGAAGCATGCATTGACGCACAAGCCCTGTTTCCCTAGCGAATCGGACTTTTCGATTTCAGGACATTTCCATTGTTGACAAACCAGCTTGAATCCAATAGTATTCTTGCATGAAAAACGGGAATAGCAGCACCGTGCGGAATATTGTCTTCGACGAAAAAAGGCGTTGCTCGCCGACAACCGCGCAACGATTGTTCAAGCAAACGAGACCGGTTCCGGTGGACGATCTGCTCGAGGACATTCCCGTGGATACGGTCGCGCACCTTGAAGCAACCCTTCCTGATAGAAAACGCATCCGAATCAAGCTCGACGAGAGCCCGCTTGAGATTGGCCGAGGGGACACATGCGGCCTGTGCCTGCCTCTGCACAACGTATCGCGCGTGCATGCGAGAATCATCCTGGACAATGAAGAGCATATCATCGAGGATATGGATAGCACCAACGGCACGTTTGTCAACACGGTGCGGATCGCCGGCTGCACGCTGAGAAACAACGATCATATCAGAATCGGCGAAGCGCGCCTGACATACATCAAGGAAAAGATTCAGCGAAAGGCCTGAACTCCATGAAGGCCGAATCCATGCTGGTGACATTCTGGGGGACGCGTGGTTCGATTTCGACCCCGGGCCCGCACACGGAAAAATACGGCGGGAATACCGCGTGTGTTTCCGTGCGTCAGGGACCGACTATTCTCGTTTTCGACGCCGGCACAGGAATAAGGGAGCTTGGGCTGCATCTGATGCGGGAGTACGGGCGGACAGGAGCTCCGCTGGAAGTGCATTTGCTGTTGAGCCATACCCACTGGGATCATATTCAGGGCCTGCCCTTTTTTTCCCCCGCATACCTCCCGGACACGAAACTGAACATCTACGGCAGCCCGAAGAAGGGACGCTTCTTGTCCGCCGTTCTCGAGAGGCAAATGGATACGCAGTATTTCCCGGTTTCGATGCGCGAATGGAAATCGCACATCGCCATTCGTGAGATCAAGAACGATCGCATTGACATCAACGGCATACACATCGTTTCGGAAGAACAGCATTATCATCCGGGCGGCTCGATCAGGTTTCGAGTAACGTCGGGCCATGCGAAAGTCGTATACGCATCGGACGTCGAACTTGACGCCTTTATGACGTCAGGCCCGCCCGATGCGAATCAAGCGCTGCCGGCGCATGCCGACGCATACAAGGCTTTCATACAAGATGCCGACTTACTGATTGGCGACGGACAGTACACCACCGAAGAATACATGCGCTACGCGGGATGGGGGCATACCTCGGCGCCGGTTCTTGCCAAAACCGCTTTGTCCTGCGGGGTGAAACGACTGGCCATCTTCCATCATGATCCCCAGCATTCGGACCGCTATCTTGATCGAATGGTGCACCGTCTTGGCGTCGAATACGCCGAAAAAGCGCCCTCTGGATCACTGTTTCTGGCGCGCGAGGGCATGACATTGGCGATCGGCTGAACCTGGAGCCGAAGTCTGTCCGGCGAGTCTGCGTTGATACCGACCCAGGCGGTCTGCGCCCGCAACCCCATTGCCTTGCAACTGCGAAAGGCTCCCAAGCGGGGTATCTCGTCAATTCTTGGACGTCCGGACAAATTCCCCCTGCCATTCGGGCGGCGGCGGAAACTCGCGGTAGAACAGGATGCGTTGTTTCAGCGCCTGTGCCGGCTTTTCGCTCTTATCCGCGGCAAGCGCCTGTTCCAGAAGCGGAAGCGCTTCTTCCCAGCGCCGTTCCCAGTGCAGCCGCAATGCTTTTTCGTACAGCGCGACAACTGTCCGGCGGGATTCCGGCGCTTCGCCCGCCATCCCAAGCAGTTCGTAGATTTCGACCGGTTTGGTCTTGCCTCTGACAACAATGCGGTCGAGCAAGCGCGCTTCGATGTGTTGCCCTGCCAATTCTCGGGTGGCAGCGCCGATAATGATACTGGTGCCATAGTCTTTGTTCGCGGGCTCGAGGCGAGCGGCCAGGTTCACAGCGTCCCCCATCACGGTATACTGAAACCGCTTGTCGGAACCCATATTGCCGGCCGTAACGCTTCCGGAATTAATCCCGATGCGCACATGGATCTCATGCCCGAACTCTTCTTTGAGAACCGGTCTCAAGGCGGCGAGTTCGGACTGTTGCGCAAGCGCCGCGCGACAAGCCTGCACCGCGTGATCTTTCAACGGGAACGGCACGCCCCATTCGGCCATAATGGCATCGCCTTCATACTTGTCCACATAACCGCGCAGATCCATGATAATCCGAGTCATCGGACTGAGATAGCGGTTGAGCAGATCCGAAAGTCGTTCCGGTTCAAGATTCTCCGATATGCCGGTGAAATCCGCAATGTCGGAAAACAGCATGGTCGCATCGGTCCGGCAACCTGTAAGCGAAAAGCTTTCCGGGTTGTTCTCCAGATAGGAAAGCACATCTTGCGACACCATTGTCCCGAACATATTGCGGACACGTCTCTTTTGGCGTTCTTCCTGCCAGAATTTCATCATGGTAAGAAACGGGTAAAGAATCAGAATGGTCAAGACGAGCCAGACCGGAATAAAGACAAAGTTATGCCTGTCCATCATGACCATGCCGATGCCGATGGACAGGAGAACGAGCCCCAGCGCCAGCAGAAACGACAGCCAGGATCGGCCGCGGTCAATGATCACGGTCAAGACAACGCCAACAAGAATAATGAACACGACCTGGACACCGTATATCCACGAGGGATACTTGAGGATGTCGCCCGACAGAATATTGTCGACCATGACGGCATGAACTTCGACGCCAGAGAACCATTGCGTTAACGGAGTGGCCTTGATATCCTTGAGTCCGACGGCGGAAGTTCCGACAAAAACAATTTTATCCTGCACGCTGGCGCGCGGAACCGATCCGCCCAGAACGTCTTTTGCCGAATACGTAGGGAAAGAGGAGGAAAACCCAGTCGTCGCATCCGTGTTGACCGTGCGGTAATTGACAACAAGCCGTCCATGCCGGTCCGTTGGAATGACCATGTCGCGCAACCGAATCTCCGTAATGCCTTGCTCTTCATACACGATGGTTCCTTGCGGGATGTCGAGAAACAATCTGACCGCCTCCAGCGCCAAAGACGGGTAAATGCGCTGCGGCCCCAGCCCCCATACCAACGGGTTGCTTCGAACGATGCCGTCCGCATCCGGCGACGCATTGAAGAAAGCGCTCTTCGAGGCCGCATTGATGACCGGAATGGAAATGACAAGGTCGTCCGCCTGCATCAGAAAGTGTTCGTACGTTCCCCGTCCGCGGATTTGGTAGTATCCTCGGTAGTAGGGATCCGTTTCGGACGGCGGTTCGGACACCGTCCCTGCCGGGCGAAGGAAACACCCGACAATGCTCTTGCCCATGCCCAGCGCCTGCGCCAGCACATGGTCGAAATTGGCGATATGTTCCGGAATGTCAGCAAAACAGACGTCTATGTCGAAATGGCGTTGCAGCAAGCGATTCACGGCGGCGGGCGAGGTGCGGTCCTCCTCGGGAAAAACGATATCGAAAACCACCACCGCCGCATCGGCTTCAAAGAGCCTACGGGTAAGCTCCGCCAGCAGAAAGCGCGGCCAGGGCCACTGCCCGATTTCCTGAAGGCTTTGATCGTCAATATCGACAATTACAACTTTGTCTGCCTGCGGGGGCTTGTGCATTCTTCGCAGAAACGCGTCGTATGCGTAATGGGAAACAGCCTGAATGAAATGATGACCGGAAACAAAGACTAGCAAGCTGCCCAGAGTGAGCAAAATGCCGACGATCCAAATAGGAGAGAACTTGCGCAGCGCTTTTCCGCATGAAATCATACGCTACATGCAACCAAAAAACGGAGCAGGATGCAAATGAAAATCAAGCGCTATTCCGGTCAGGGATGGAGATCCGTCCCGAATCCCCCCTCGACTCTGGCCGAGCCGTGATCGAAGGTAAATTCGCCGACCGCACCCGTGATCGGCTGCGTTCCCGAACCCGGTCCGACCAGCCGGCCGCGAATGTCCTCGTGCACGATCGTGTTGCCGCCGAACGTAGCGCCATCCACCCGCATGCTGTAGGCGGTGCGATTGCCGGTCATTTGTCCGCCGGGCTGAATCATCCCCATGGCGTCGAACAGCAGATAGTCGCCGTGACTGTTGTTCATTCCGAAACTGCCGGACCAATTGGGCGCAATGCCCTGGCCGACCTGCACGTGAATCGAGCACGTTCCTTCCACCAATCGGACGGCGGCATTGTGGCGAAGTATGGCGGCCGCCAAACCGTCTCCCTGCAAATCGTAGAGGACGGCGCCGGCGGCGATCGCCGCGAAATCCGTTTCCGAAACCGGATCCAAGGCTCTGAACTCCACGGCGTCAAGCATGCCGTCGGTTTCCCAGACCCCCCATTCCCAGTCCATGCCGCCATCCTTTCGCGTGTAGGAGGAAACAGGATCCGGATCGGGCTCGGGAATGGGATCCGGGGCCGGGTCGGGATCGGGAATGGGATCCGGGGCCGGGTCGGGATCGGGCTCGGGGAAAGGATCGGGTTCAGGGTCAGGGAAAGGGTCCGGATCGGGGATGGGATCGGGGTCTGGATCGGGGTCGGGATCGGGATCCGGGTCGGGGTCGGGCTCCGGGTCGGGATCCGGGTCGGGGTCCGGGTCGGGGTCGGGATCGGGGTCTGGATCGGGGTCGGGATCGGGATCCGGGTCGGGGTCGGGGTCGGGAAGCGGCAAGAGACGGTCCAACAGGTCCATTAGGTCTTTTTGCGTCAACTCGCGTTCTTCCATTTCGCCATCGGCGGTGACGGATACAATGCGATTGGGTTGCAGCACGTTTCTGAGGTGTTGTCGGGCCACTTTGGGATCGTCCCATCGCTGGTCGAGCAGTCCTTTCCATTCGCCGTCGCCGACCTTGGGCCTTGCCTGCACAACGACGCTTTCGTGACCGTGAAAATGAATGACATAAACATCGGTTCTTTCCTCGGTCACTACGAAGCCCACGTCGCATCCGCGTATGCCGATCGTTGCCGTTCTCGTATGGACGCGGAAGCGGTTGGGGTTGAGACGGGTTATGCCGCCGGTGATCTTCCGGAACACGCCTCGCGCAATGGAGAAGGAGGCGGCATTGTTTTTCGCGTTGTCGGGATCGAACACGTATTCGTCAATGGTGATGACGCTGTTTTCCCCTTGCGAAACGATGGTGTCGTCGGCAAACCGGATTTGCATTTTCGATTCGGCGGCTGTCGAGACGGTATCGTTCGGAAAGATCGGCGCCTTGATCGCGAGCGCGCGATCGGTTCCGTCCGCGGACCGGGCATGGGCCTTTCCTTGCAAGGCGATCACGCTTCCGATCGGTTCGGCGCCCGCAGCGGCGTACGCGGCGCATGTCATTGCGAGAAGAAGAGTCGTCGCGAGTGTATTCATGGATTTCTCCGGTTCAGAAAACACAGGTAAGTCCGACCGTTGTTACCGTTCTGCGGTGCTGGTACAGTCGAAAAGTGGAATGGTTGCGGGTTGTCTGCCGGTGCGCGTCCAGCGTCCATCGTTTCCCTATGCGCTTTCTCGCCCCGACAACGGCTTGCGTTTGGGTGTCCTGCCGGTCGTCGGGAGCGAGCGGCTCCTTCTCGCGGAAGGATTCGATGCTGTAGTGCGCACGCCCGTACATAGCGATGCGATGCGGCAAACGCAGCGTGCCATGAATGCCGGTTCGCCATCCGGTCTTCTCGTAGATGCGAGCTTCGGCGAAATCCCGGTATCCGGTGATTCCGATGCCGATCGCATGCCTTTGCGGCCCGACGAACTGGTCGAACGCGACGCCGGTGTAGGCGTAGAATCCGTCCCGGCCCGTCCGGCCCGGATATTCGCGCCATTGCCCCTCGGCATGCAGCGCGACGCGCTGCGCGTTTTCGGACGACAGAATGCGGGAGCAGGAAGCAGCAAGGCTTGCGCCGCGCATCAGGTCCTTGCCGCCGCGCTGGATATGCGTGTAGCGCACGGCGGGCATTCGCCAGGAATTCGCGCCTTGCTGCCGTCGCATGGCGGCATGAAGCTGGGCGTAGGCCAACCGGAAGTCGTGTTCCTCGCGCAGCGCATTGGCATGAACCAGCGCTCCGATTTCGCCCAGCCATCCACCGGGACGGCCGGGATCGAATTCCATGGCCAAGCGCCCGGCCCCGAACACTCCGTAATCTTCCTTGGGCGCGGACTGTTCGCCCAAACGCAAGCGATCGGCCACTAGGAAACCGAAAACTCGCGGCTGGATGAAAATGACATCCGTGTCCGGGCCTGCATTGACGTTGCTGTCATGAAACACGCCGATTTCGGTTTGGATCCGAACCGAGCCGCTGCGGCCTTCCAGGGCGCGAACGCGGCCGAGATAGGCTTCGACATTGCGGCGCACGCGCAACGGCGGATCGGCGGCCAGCACGGTTTCCAGC
>SLKS01000067.1 GCA_007134465.1 Kiritimatiellia bacterium
GAACCAGTTTCGCCACGTGTACGCCGCCTACGGCGCGACGGATCCCAAGGGCGTAACCTGGTTCATGATCAAAGTCACCGGCCTGTTCCTGGCGGCAATGGCGATGGTCGTGTTCAGTCCGTTGAGTCAACTGTTCTTCGGCCGGTTCCTGGGCCTCGAGGGAGAGCTGCTGGTTCGAGCGACTCGCTGCGTCCGTATCTTCATGTTCGTGCCGGCAATCATCATGATCCGCAATTTGTACCATGGCAAGATGATGGTGCGCCGCAGCACGACGGCCATGGCTGTCGCCGCCTTGTTGCGCGTGGCGGCCATTGCCGTCACGGCCAAGGCGCTGGCGGCGACAGGCCGGCTCGACCATAATGCCGCCGCCGTCGTGGCCGTGCTGGGCTTTGGCGTCGAAGCGTTCGTGGCCGGCTGCTCGGTGCGCTGCCGGGAACGCCACGAAACAGGACCGCGAACGGGTTTATGACCTGTCGTGCCGAATGCGCGCCATCCGGCCATTCCGCTTTCTCGATTCTCTTTGGCGAAGTCTAACGCGCCCCTCATCGTTTCCTAACGCGCGCGCTGTCGAATAGGCGCATTGACAAGGAAGAAAAGGATCATGAGCGGCGAAGGCCGTCGCGGGAAACCCGAAAGGAGGTGAAGCCGGTCCCAAGGGAATCCGAAGCGAGTTCGAGCGCGCAGGAAGAGAGAAGTCGAAATCAACAGGAACAACAAGGAGAGACGACATGAAACGGAAATCGTACGGAAAACTGTTGGCAAGCTTGGCGGCGAGCGGATGCGTGGCTTTCGCGGCGTCGGCTCAGGATCGAATTGTGATTGATGGGTCTACGACGGTGGGGCCGATCGCCAAGGCGTTCGCCGAATACTACATGAAGAACAACTCGGGTGTGAACGTGACCGTAAGCGAATCGGGCAGCGGCAACGGCGCCAGGGCCATTATCAACAACGTGGCGCAGATCGGCATGATGTCGCGCTTCATGAACGTGGGCGAATTCAAGGCGGCCGCCGAAAACGACGTCATGCCTGTTGTCCATGTCGTAGCGCTGGACGGGCTGCCGATCCTGGTTCATCCGAGCAACCCGGTGTCGGATCTGACGGTGGAGCAGGTGCGCAAGATCTACACCGGCGAAATCAAGAATTGGCGCGAGGTGGGCGGTCCGAACCGTCCGATCGTCGTGATCAGTCGCGACACGAACAGCGGCACCTACGAAACCTTCTACTCCGTCGTCATGGGCAAGGCGAAGATTGGCGCCGGCGTGGAGTACGTGGGCAGCAACGGCGCGGTGCGCCAGCGCGTGCAGACGACTCCGGCCGCGATCGGCTATGCCGGGCTCGGGTTCGTGGACAAGACGGTCAAGGCGCTGAAGGTCAATGGCGTGACGCCGAGCGAAGCGACGGTGCGGACAGGCGAATATCCCATCGCGCGCGCGCTGTACATGTTCACCAACCGCTACCCGGAATTGGGCTCGCACCTGTATCGGTTCATGACGCTGCACTTGACCCAGGAAGGCGAAGAAATGGTCAAGGCGATCGGGTTCGTGCCCGTTACGCGCTACGGATTCTGATCCGGTATTGAACCATGGGAAACAGACGGAAGCCCGCGCCTGCGTGCGGGCTTCCGTTTTTTATTTCCACAAAGAATCGCGGAATGTTGTGAACCTATGATCGAGAAACGAGATTTGAAGGCGCGGGAAAGTCTTGCCTTTCGCCAACGGAAAACGGCAAGGGGCTAGAGCTTGCGGACGATGCCCGGGGGCAGAAACCACTCGAGCGTTGCGGCGCCGAGACGCAGCGGCCCCTCGCACCACAGGCGCATGACGGCGGCTTTCTTGAAATCCGTTTTCAGCGTGGCGCGGCCGGTCAGCAGCAGAGACGCCAGCCGCTCCATGCCGGGCGAATGTCCCACGAGCATAAGTGAATCGCACGGAGGCAGGCCGGCCAGCCATTCGAATGAGGCGCGACCCTGCACGTTCGGGGTCAGAGCCGGGGCCAGACGCATGCCGTGCTCTGGCGTCAGGGCTTCGGCCAGAATCTCCGCCGTCTGCCGCGCGCGCGGCAACGGGCTGGACCAAATCGTCTGCGGCGCGCTTTCCAGCGCCTTCAGCGCCTGGGCCATGGCGCGCGTACGCCGCAATCCTTTGTCGGACAGCACGCGATCGTCGTCGTTTTCCGTTCCCGCCTCGCCCAGCGAAACGGCTATGCCATGCCGAACCAGATACAATTCCATAACTTTACTCCCAACGGCAGGCTCCGCCAGCGCTCAACCAATGATTCATTGCCACTCACGTCATCCCATGGAATAATGGAATGGGGGAATGTTGGAATAATAGCAAAGTGAAACTACGATTTCCTCCGTCGGAAATTCTGCAACGCGCTACGCGGCCGGCAAACGGAAGAAAAAGAACCGACCACTGGTTGTCAAGGGTTTACAACATTCCATTTTCCAATATTCCATCATTCCCAGTGTTTTGGGTTGGTACTGATTGCCACTACACAATACGCCAAATACGCGAAACTTTTCCTGTTTCCTACAAAAACTTGCCGCATTCGACCACGTCATGTTGTCAACGGAACCGACTCGTCCACGGTCGGCGTTCCGTTCGAGGTCGCGGCAGGCCGTTCGGGCAGTATCAGGGAGAACACGCTGCCTTCCCCGACATGGCTGTCCGCCTCGACCCGGCCGCCATGCGCGATGGCCACGCGCTTGACAATGGCCAGGCCAAGCCCGGTCCCGCCCATGGCCCGGCTGCGCCCCTTGTCCACGCGATAGAAGCGTTCGAAGATTCTGGTCAAATGCTGTTTCGCGATGCCAGGCCCTTGATCGGCCACGCGCACGACCGTATCCGCTCCTTCGCGCTTGGCGGAGACCGTTACGGTCGTCTTTTCCAGACCGTATTTGACGGCGTTGCCGACCAAGTTGACCACCGCCTGTTCCAGCAGCGCGGCGTTCGCTCTCGCCTTCAAGTCGGCATCGCAAACCAATTCGATCGCCATCCCCTTCTCCGCCGCAGCCGCCTGCCATGCCTTGACCGCGTTGTCCAGCAAGGGAGCCAGGCGAACCGGCTGCAAAGCGACGGCGCCGCTTTCCGTGTCGTGCTCCAAACTGGACAGGGCGAGCAGGTCTTCGAGGATGGATTTCAGCCGGTCGGCCTGCTTGGCGATAATGCCGAGAAAGCGCGCGCGTTCGTCCGGGTTTTCCGCCGCGCCGTCCAGCAAGGTTTCCGCAAAGCCCTTGATCGAAGTGACCGGCGTTTTGAGTTCGTGCGAAACGTTGGCGACGAAGTCGCGCCGCATGGTTTCGAGCCTGCGCATGCGCGTGATGTCGTTCATGACGATGACGGCGCCGATCCGATGGTCGTGTCCGTCCTTCAGCGCGGTGCCGTGGGCTTGCAGGCAGCGATCGCTGTCGGGCAAAGTGAACTCGTCTTCCACGAGGCCCGCGCCCGTCATGGCGGCACGCCACAGCCGCTGCACATCGGCGTTGCGCACGACCTCCTGGATCGGCCGGCCGACCGCCGTTTCGGCGGCGACACCGAACAGGGCGGCGGCGGCAGGGTTGAGGGTGAGAATGCCGCCCTGATCATCCACGGCGATCACTGCTTCGGTCATGCAGGCGAACAGCGCGTTCTGCTCGTCGCGCTGGCGAACGATCGTACGGATGCGCTCGCTCAAATGGCCAGCCATGCCGTTCATGGCCTCGCTCAGCGTGTGAATCTCCTCGATCGGCGACGGCGGCAAATGCAGGGCGCCATGGCCGGCGGCATAGGCTTGCACCCGCTGCCGCATGATGGCGAGCGGCTCGCCGATGCGGTTCGCGACAAAGGCGCCTGCCGCCGCAGCCAGCGCGGCGAGCCATAGGGCGGCGCCGATCAAACGGGTGCGCTGGCGGGCCACGGTCAGGTCCACATCGTCCATCGCACGCGCGGCGCGCACGAACCCGATCCGTTCGCCATCGGCCATCCAAGGCACGCCCACATACATCATGTTCACGCGCAAAGTGCCGCTGCGCCGTTCCGACCAGCCATATGCGTCGGCCGGCTGGCCGATCAGTTGCCGGATTTCCGGACGGCCGGAATGGTCGTCCATGGCGGCGGGCTGCTCGTGGCTGTCGCCGACAACTTTTCCGCTGCTCAGGACAATGGTGAAACGGTAGCCTGCCGCCTGGCCTTTGCTCTTGCACAGCGCATCCGCCTGCGCAACGCCCTCCACCTCGGGCATGCCGGAAAGCGTCTCCGCCAGCATGCGCGCGACGGCGCGCAAGCTGTGCCGGGTTTGCGCATAATGCTCTTCGCGCGCGCCGCGCAGCGCCCAGCCGCCCGACGCCGCCAAGGTCAGCAAAAGCACGGCCATGAACGGGACATAAATGTGCAGGAACAGCTTTCGTCGTTTCATTCCGCTCCGCTCCGATCCTTCATGCGGTATCCGATGCCGCGCACCGTTTCAATGACGGCCCCGGCCTTGCCCAGCTTCTTGCGCAGCCCCACAATTTGCACGTCCACCGAGCGGTCGGTCACCGGATAGTTCTCGCCGCGCACGGCATCCACGATCTGGTAGCGGCTGAACACCCAGCCCGGCCGCTGCGCCAGCGCATACAGCACCTGAAACTCGGTGTAGGTCAAATCCACCACGCGCTTGCCAACCCTCGTTTCGCGCCGGCCGGGATGAATGACGATGCCGTGAATCGAAATCTCGTCTGAAGATTCGGGGGCGACCGGCGCCGCCGCGCGCCGCAAAACGGCCCGGAGCCGGGCGACCAGCTCGCGGGGACGAAAGGGCTTGGGCAGGTAATCGTCGGCGCCCACTTCCAGCCCGGCGACCACATCGCTTTCCTCTCCTTTGGCCGTCACCATCAGCACGGGAATCGCTCGCGTTTTCGGATCGCCTTTCAGACGTTTGCACACCTCGATTCCGTCCATGCCCGGCAGCATCAGGTCGAGCAGAATCAGGTCGGGCGGGTTCCTGATCGCGCGCGCCAGCGCCTTCTCGCCAGTGTCGCATTTCAGGACCGCGTAGCGTTCCTTCTCGAGGTTGTACGCGATCAGCTCCATGATGTCTTCGTCGTCTTCGACAACCAGAATCTTTTCCCGCGCCATGGCCGCTCCTTCCGCTAGCCGACACCGTGAAATCCGAGTGGCTACTGCCTCTATTTTCCCGTGCGCCCTTGCTGCGTATAGTCTTCCAAATGATGACGGACAATCTCGCCGGTGATCATGTAGATCACGTCTTCGGCAATGTTCGTGGCGTGATCGGCCATGCGCTCGAGGTCGCGCGAGACCGACAGCAAATGGATGAGGGTGTTGGCATCCGCCCCGTCCTTGGCCAGCATGGTCTCCACGCTCTTGTACATGGCGCGATTAATCGCATCCACTTCGTCGTCCGCCTCGCAGACCTCGTGCGCCACCCGGCTCTTGCCTTCCACAAAGGCGTCCACGGCATTGCGCAGCATGGCCCGCACCTTGCCGGCCATGAGATCGAAATCGAACGGTTCGGGCAAGGCCGGCCGCGACGCCAGGTAATGGGCGCGTTCGGCCACGTTCACCGCCAGATCGCCGATTCGCTCGAGATCGTTGTTGATCTTGAGCACGGCGACCAGCGCGCGCAAATCCACCGCCACCGGCTGGTACAGGGCCAGGATCTTGAGGCAATCCTCTTCCAGTTCGACTTCCATGCGGTCAATGCGCGTGTCTTCCGCCATGACCGCCTGCGCCAATTCCTCGTTCTGTTCGGCGATGGCCTTGGTTGCCACCGCGACGTTCTTCTCGACCACCGCGCACAGCGCAAGCAGCTTGCGCTTGACGCTTTCGATTTCCCGCTGCAAATGCCTGATCATGGTCATGGCCTATTCCTTTCTTTCCCGCCAGTCAATGAAATTCGCTTGCACTCGCCTTGGCAGCGCCTGCTCATCCGAACCGACCGGTGATGTAATCTTCCGTATGCTTCTTTTCCGGATTGGAAAACAATTTCTTGGTCATGCCGTATTCGATCAGCACGCCCTCGTACAGAAAGGCCGTGTAATCGGACACGCGCGCGGCCTGCTGCATGTTATGGGTCACAATAATGATCGTGTAGCTGCCGCGCAGTTCGCCGATCAGGTCCTCGATGCGCGCCGTCGCCTTGGGATCCAGCGCGGACGTGGGCTCGTCCATCAGCAGGATTTCCGGATCCACGGCCAGCGCGCGCGCGATGCACAGCCGCTGCTGCTGGCCGCCGGACAGCCCCAGCGCGTTGCGCTCGAGCCGGTCCTTGACTTCGTCCCAAAGCGCCGCCTTGACCAGGCTCGTTTGCACGATTTCGTCGAGTTTGACCCGGTTTCGCACGCCTGTAAGGCGCGGCCCGTAGGCTATGTTGTCGTAGATGGACTTCGGGAACGGGTTCGGCTTCTGAAACACCATGCCAATTCGGCGCCGCAGTACGGTCACATCCAGCTTGGGACCATACACCTCCTGTCCGTCGAACGAAAGCGAACCTGCCGTGCGGCAGGAAGGAATCAAGTCGTTCATCCGGTTGATGGCCCGCAGGAACGTGCTCTTGCCGCAGCCGCTCGGGCCGATCAGCGCCGCAACTTCCCTGGCGGGAAAGGCGCAGGACAGCTTGACCACCGCCTCGAACGCGCCGTAGTACACGGAAAAATCCTTGGCGATCACATGCAGGTCTTCCGGCCGCAGGCCGTCGCGGGGTACCGCGCGGGCAGGCGCTTCGTTCGCAAGGGCTTCGGTCATGGCGTCATCCTCTCAGTTTTTTCGACACTCTCGCGCGCAACAGGATCGCGGCGAAATTCAGCAGCAGCACGATGCCGACCAGCACGGTGACCATGCCGAACTGCACATGCCGGATTTCATCCACAGCCTCGTGTTCCGTGGCCAGATTGTAGATGTTCCAGGACAGGGCCGGGGTCGGATTCGTGAAAATCTCCCACGGACGCAAGCCGAGCCCGACACTGACCGCCGCCGTGAAAATGATCGGAGCCGTTTCGCCTGCCGCGCGGCCCATGCTGATGACCACGCCCGTCAGGATGCCGGGCAGGGCGGCAGGCAGAATCACGGTGATTACGGTCCGCCAGCGTCCAGCGCCCAAACTCATGGCCGCCTCTTTGTAGGCCTGCGGAACGGCCAGAATGGCTTCCTCGGCCGCGCGAATAACCGTGGGCAGGATCAGCAGGCCTAGCGTGAGCGATCCGGCCAGTACGCTTTTGGACGGCGAGACGCGGATAGTGTAGATGAAAAAGGCCAGTCCAAACAGGCCGAACACAATGCTCGGCACGCCGGCCAACGTGCTTACGCAGGTGCGCAGCAGGCTCGACAGACGTCCCGGCCGGGAATATTCCGTGAAATAGATGGCGGCGATGATGCCCAGCGGCACGGCGAACAGCATGGCGCCAAAGGTCAAATAGAACGTGCCCAGCGCTTCCGGGCCGATCCCGCCGAATATGTGCGCATCATGCGAAATATCGGTGAGAAAACGCCCGTACCAGGTCAAGCGCGGACGCAACATGGCCTCGGCATTCTCCTCGACATAGAGAAACATATCGTAGAACGGCGTGTCGCGGTAGCGATCCTTGCGCGGCGAATAGACGGCCACACCCATGCCGTCCTGGTTGGAATAATCCCACGTCCGCTCCCGCAAAAGCTGGTCCAGCTTGACCTGCGCCCGGTCCCAGCGCGTCTGGCCGAACCGCTCGCGCGGCAGAATGCGCTCGGGATCGCCCGGCAAGGGGCCGAGCAACTCGCGCAGCATCCCCGCCACGGCGCCATAGGCGCTGGCGTAGGATTCGACTTCGGCAATGACGGCGGACACCACGCCCAAATCCTCGGCCATCTCGGCGATGTTCTCCTGCTTCGCCACTTCCTCCAGCCGACGCAGCAATTCGATTTGCCGTTCCAAATCATCCATGCCGCGCAATTGTCTGGCTGCACGGCGAATGCGCAAGCCCAGCGAGCTTTCGTGCCGCCCCATCCGCTCGACCGCTTCGATCCCGCGATTCATGGTCTCGTATTGCTGCGCGCGAAAGGCCGCCAGCTTCTCGTACACGGGTTGGCGCGCCTGTTCCGCCAACGCGTTTTCGGCTGCCAGCGCGTCCTCGTCGCCGCGCCCGAACAGCGCAAAATCCATCTTGCGGTATTCGATCGTACCCCGGAACACGAACGCGCCCACGCCGCGCGAGAATATCGGAATCAGAATGAACGCCAGCGCAAGCGCCATCAGAAGAATGGCGAATATGCCCAGCGCGGAAAAGGAACGGTCCAGCAGTTTTCGGGTGGACAATCGCATGATCGCTATTCTCCCTTCAGACGCCGGCGTTGGCGCGCCACAACCTGTTCAGCCGCCCAGTTGCATGCGAAACAGAACAGCAGCAGGCACAGCCCCATGGCGA
Source organism: Kiritimatiellia bacterium (assembly GCA_007134465.1). Classification (GTDB taxonomy): domain Bacteria; phylum Verrucomicrobiota; class Kiritimatiellia; order UBA8416; family SLMC01; genus SLMC01. Next base: position 8,375 of record SLKS01000067.1, read on the forward strand.
ACAGCACATGATAGCGCTCCGATCCCGTCACGTGGTCCGCCTCGCCCATTTCGCCGGCGATCGTGGCCGTCAGCGTGCGAATCGGCATCAGGTAGTTGTACAAGGGTTTCGGTATCTGCGTCGCGTTCCCCGACGCCATCCAGACGACCATCGTTTCGCCCAGCGCCCTCATGATCCCGAGCATGGCCGCCGCAAACAAACCGCTACTGGCCGCCGGCAGAACGGTCTTGCAAAGCATTTCCGCGCGCGTGGCGCCCAGCGCGTAGCTGCCTTCGCGCAAATCCCGGCCCACAGCTTGCAAAGCGTCTTCCGAAACGCTCACCACCGTCGGCAACGCCATGATTCCGAGAATCAGCGAGACGTTCAAAGCGTTCGTTCCGGTGATGACTGTAACGGAGCGGAAGGCCGCCCCCACCGTCCACAACGCCGCCGCGCCACCGGCCAGAAGCAACACGGTTGCCACCGCGCGCGCCACGCGGGCCGTGCGCGGATTCGCGATGCCGGCGGTCGCCAAATCGCCCAGCACGATCGCCGCCAGCGCAATAGCCGGCGTAGCCAGAATCCACCAGGCAACCATCAACACCCGATTGCCCGATTCCTGCAGCATCGGCGCCAGAACGACCAGCGCGAAGAAGCCGTAGGCGACCGAGGGAATGGCCGCCAGAATCTCGATAACCGGCTTGGCCACCTGGCGAACGCCGAACGGGAGGACATCGCTCAAGCACACGGCCGCCGCGATGCCAAGC
>SLKS01000368.1 GCA_007134465.1 Kiritimatiellia bacterium
GGCGCGAGACGGGCGGCGGCCCGGGCGCCGGTTGCCGGGCGCGACCGCCGAGCAGCCAGAACGCGGCGACCGCCAGCGCGGCAAGGCCGACGCACGCCGCCGCAAGTTTCGTCATCGTTTTGCCCGACATGCTATTCATCCTATTAAAGAGCAGACAACACCGCAGAGATACGAAGAGCGCGAAGCCGGTTTCTCCATGAACGGCCGGTTTCGGGTTCAACGACGAGACACCCTACACGATAGCGGCGAACCGGAGCAAGTTTTTTATTGCATCATCATGGAATTTGGGTGCAGTGTGGCACGATATGTACCTTTGCGAACAATAAAGGCAATTTATTGCCGTGCCGCCGACAACAGGGATACCCTTCATGACGAACATAACGTCCACCGAACCGGCGTTCAAGCCCGGCACGGCCATGGAAGCCAACCGAAAAGGCGCGCGGGAGGCGGAAAAGAACCACGTGTGCCGAATGCAAACGACGGACGGGCTCTCCGTGAAGCCGTTTCTGGGGGGAACCAGCCTGAGCGTGGAACGAGCTTGTACGGAAATCGCGGCCTTCAGCGCCATGGTCGCCAGCCTGCCGGTTGGACCGGGTACGCTTGTTCTGGATATCGGCGCCGGCCCGTGCTGGGTTAGCGACTGGCTGAACAAGCTCCGGTATCGAACCGTGTCTTTGGACATTTGCGCTGACATGCTGCGCATCGGCCGCCGCCGCATGGGAGCCGGAAGCTGGGTTTGCGCCGCCGACATGGCGGCGATCCCGCTTCGCGACGAGAGCGTTGACGCCGCCGTCTGCCATGCGGCGCTGCATCATGCGGAGAACTGGCGCCAGGTTCTTCGCGAAGTGTACCGGACGCTCCGCCCCGGAGGCGTGTTCGTTCTCCAGGAACCGGGGCGGGGACACAGCGCGCAAGCGGAGTCCATCGCGCAAATGGAACAGTTCGGGGTTCTGGAACAAGACCTGCCCCCGCGCATGCTCGCGCGCGCATGCCGGGATGCCGGTTTCACAAGAACCATTGTCCGGCCGGTCGCCGAACTCTCCCACGGTCTTGCGCGGATTCTCCCGCCCTACCCGTTTGCCGCGAAAGCCCCGCGCCTTTTTCTCAAGAAACGGATACAGCGATTGTTGGCCGAAACGGTTGAAGGGCTGCTGAACTTGTGCACGCCGCTTCATATCGTCGTCGCCATGAAGGGGCTCCCGTATGCGGACTCGCGGCGCCCGGAAACCATGGTGGCCCGCTTTCGCGATGTTCGCCTGCCTCCGTCCATCGCGAAATCCAGCCGGACGCCGTTTTCCGCTCGAATCGAAAACACGGGGTTGACCCGATGGCTGTCCGATACGTCCGAGACAACGGAAGGACGGGTTCGTCTCGGCGTTTCGCTACTGGACGACAATCGCAGAATCGCCGAGCTCGACTATCTTCGCATCCCGCTCCCCCGCGACATAGAGCCCGGCGAGTCCGTGGATTTGACGGGAGAGCTTCCGCCGTTCACGCGCTCCGGAAAAGCGAGTTTAAGACTGGACATGGTGTCCGAAGGGGTATGCTGGTTTTCCGAAAAGGGAAGCCGGCCCGCCTATGCGGACATTGTCGTGCAAGACCCTTGAAAGAATGCCATCCCATGCCTGTTGACGAACGTTTTCTCGAAATATTGACCTGCCCCGTTACGCGGCAGAAACTCCAGCGTCTCGACGAACAAGCTTTGGAAGAGCTGAACCGTCAGATTCGCGCCGGCGGCCGAACAACGCTCGGCGGGAACGTCATGGACAATCCCATCGCGGAAGCGCTGGTCACCGAGGATCAGACAAGAATCTACCGCGTGCTGGATGGCATCCCGATTCTTCTGGAAGAAGAAGCCATCGGGTATCGAAACGCCGGATGACGTTGCCATTGCATGAATCCCAAGGTCCACCTCGTAGCGGCGGACCTACTGGGCGCCGGGAGCGATGGCGGGTCACCGCTCGCTTCCGGCTTGCCGCCCTTCCCATTTTCCGCAGCGGCCGCCGCTGCGGCCGACGACCGAGTCGCCGTCGAGAATTTCGACAATCTCGCACCGGTTCGCGCAATCGTCGCAAGAGAACGTGCGCGTGTGGAGATGGTGTTCGCATACGTCGAACCCGCGAAAGCGGGTTGGCGCCGGGTTGGCGGCGCGGGCCAGCAGCGCGGCGCCGTAGGCGCCCATGACCATGGCATGGCGCGGCACGATCACCGGCTGGCCAAGCAGCTCCTCGAAGGCGCGCCGGATGCCGAGATTCGCGCTGACGCCGCCCTGCAGCAGGATCGGCGGGGCAATCTCCTTGCCGGCGCAGACATTGTTCAAAAAATTGCGGGCCATGGCCAGGCACAGGCCCATGACGATGTCTTCCTGACGATGGCCGACCTGCTGCTTGTGAATCATGTCCGATTCCGCGAACACCGTGCAGCGGCCGGCGATCGGCGTGGGCGATACGGAACGCATGGCCTGCGCGCTCAGGTCTTCGATCGAAAGGGCCAGCCGCTTGGCTTGCGCGTCGAGGAAACTGCCCGTGCCGGCCGCGCACACGAGATTCATGGCGAAATCCACCACCACCCCGTCGCGGATCATGGTCGCCTTGCTGTCCTGGCCGCCAATCTCGAATACGGTTCGCACATCGGGATGCAGCCGCACGGCGGCGCAGGCGTGTGCGCTGATTTCGTTCTTGATCGTGTCGGCGCCGATGGCGACGCCGATCAGGTGTCGGGCGCTGCCGGTCGCGCCCGCGCCCGCCACGATTGCATCCGTCGGCAACGCCGTCCGCGCTTCGGCCAATGCCGCGCGCGCGGCCCGCAACGGATCGCCGTCCACGCGACGATACAAATCGAACCGCATCTCGCCGCCCTCTCCGATCAGCGCCAGGTTCGCGCTGATGGACCCCATATCCATGCCCAGCCAATAGCGTTCGCTCATGCCCGTCTCTCCCGCCGCTGTCTCAATACATCCGTAAAGGCTTCCAGCCGTGTTGTCAGTCCGACGGAACTGGTATGCTCGTCGAACGACAGCTCCAGCGTCGGCATGCCCGTGTCGCGGGCGATGCGCTGCAGGATCGGCCGCACGCTCACTTCGGGCATGCAGCCGATCGGCGCCACATGCACGATGCCGTCGAACCCTTCGCGCGCGCAGCGCAGCGTATGCGCGACGGATTCGAGCGCATGGCCGCCCACCAATGCGTCCAGGTAGGGCCGGGCGATGCGCCGCAGCGTCCAGCGCGAGTTCCGGCTGAAAAAGCCGATACGGAATATGTTGCGCATCTCGTCGCCCAGCAGAAAGAAATTGCTGACTTCCACGCCCAGCCCGCCCAGTTGTTCTTCGAGATTGTGATTCAGGAAGCGGTCGCGCAAGAGGGTCGCCTCGCCCACCAGCCCGACCCGCAACGGAACGCGACGGCTATCGGTCGGCACGGCGGCGAATCGCGGCGCGAACGTGCGCGCGCAGGCCCGAATCTCGCGCACGGTACGCGCGCGATCCAGATCTGCCAGGCAGGCTTCCATCGCGCGCGTGGCGTCGCCGCGGTTCGCCTCGATGGCGCGCACGCGCCAGACCTCCCGTTCCAGGGCGTCCACGGCCAGCGTTTTCTGCTGCGCGCGCGCGCAACATTGCAGGAACGGGATCGGATCGGGATCGAAATGCCGGATCAGCGGCGGTTTTATGCCGTCGTAGCCCAGCCCGAAAATGCGCAGTTTCCAGCCGCGTTCGTCGAGGATTTTCTGGTGCGCCTCGCGATAGTAGCGCAAGCGGCAGGTTCCCCGGCTGTTGACCATGACGCCGTACTCGACACCTTCCATCGCGGCTTTGATGAAATGGCCGGTACAGGCCTTGAACGGCAGGCAGGCCGACTCCGGCGACGCCTCGACGCCCAGCCGCAGCGTCTCCGGCGTGGTCGCGCGCCGGGTCCAGGGACTCACGCGCAAGCATTCGACGGACGCCGCCAGCGCGACGGCGTAGTTTCCCCACGGTTGCATGGCCAAGGCTGTCATGGCAGTCGGCTCCCGATCGTATCCACGAAGGCTTCCAGCCGCGTCCGCATGCCGGCCTCTCCGGCATGTTCATCGAGCCGCAACAGCATGTAGGGCAGTCCGCGCTCGCGAGCCGCCTCGCGAAAGTGGCGTTCCGCGATCGAATCGCAGCCGCAGCCGAACGAAGACAACTGGATCACGCCCGCATAGCGGCGGGCGTCGAGATCGGCCAGCGTGTCGCGCATGATCGCGCTCGTATCCCAGCGCAGCGGCCCGTCGGGCGCCGGCGCGCGGTCGAAACGCATGCGCTCGACCCGCGCGCCCAGTCGCGTCAGGCCGCGAACGACCGGCTCCGAGAACCAGGGCTCGTTCACCAGGTACGGATGCCCGGCCAGCAGGTAGCGCCGGCCGGCGCCCGCCGTCTCCTTTTCGTCGTCCGCGCAGGCGTCGGCCCACGCGGCCAGCGCGCGTTCGCTCGCGGTCCGGGCTGCCGGTCCTGACGCGCCCAGCGCGCGCGCGAACCGGACCAGACTCGTCCGCAGCGGTTCCCGGTTCTCGTCCAGTTCCACGCTGAGCACGGCGAGCCGGTCGCCGAACCGGGCGCGCGCGGCGTCCGGCAATGCTCCGAATTTCGGGCAGGCGATATACCCGCGTTTCAGCGAAAGGATGCGCGGCACGAACACGCGCCCCACCCGGCCGATCAGCGCGTCCATATGCGCGTCGAGCAGTTTCGCGGGCAGGCAATGCTCCGTTTCCGATACCAGCCCCACCCGCTCCAGCATGGCGGCGTCGGTGGACCCCGAAAGCACAACCGGACAGCCGAGACCCTCGAAAAAAGCCTGCCACAGGCCCGGATGCAGATAGGCGTAGAGCGCTAGCGGCAGGCCAATCGGTTCCTGACTCGACGCGGCAAATCCCGCCGCGCCGCCCGTTCGGCCCCGCAACCAACGTGTGCCTATGTTCCACATCGCTCCGCGCCCTCGTTTCCACGAATTGGCAAAACGGCATACTCGCGTATTTTCGCGAAATGTCCAACCGGAAAAGGCGGCACTCTGGCTCGTTTTGTCAGAGTACCGGCTTCAGCCGGAAGCACTCTCGCCGCTTCAGCGGCGCATCCGGATGCCGTAATGCGAATCCGAGGCGCGAAGGGCTTGCCATGGAATTGGCATTCTGCTACTTGAACGACATGCGATATCCGCTTCTGTCATTGCGCAAGCGCATTGGATGGGCCGTTCTGTTTCTGACCGGCGCCGGGCCGTTGACGCCCGGCCTTGCCCAGGGCCCGCATGAGATTCTGCTGCTGGCCAACAGCCGTTCCGAGCTTTCCATGTCCGTGGCGAAGGAATACGCGCGTTTGCGGCGCGTGCCCGCCGCCAACCTGATCGTGCTGGACATCCCCCTGAAAGACGGGCGCGCGCCGAACGCCATGACGCCCGAAGCGTTTACGGAACAAATCTGGAATCCGGCCCGGCAGTCCGCGGAACGCGGCGGCATCGCCGAGCACATTCTCGCCTGGGTCTATGCGCCCGATTTCCCTTTGCGTATCGCGAGCGATCCGCCCGTATCGCTGACCGGCGCCACGTTCGTTCGCAATCGCATTCCCGATTCCGATACCGTCAAGCGCGGGCTGTACGCCAATCCGCTCTTTGCCGGACCGATGCGCGGCAGCGGCCGCCAGCGGCTGTCTCGCTCGCTGGACATGGCCCGGCTGCTTGCCGGCGACGCCATGCCCTTGCCGGCCATGATGCTGGGGATTGCCGGACCGCAAGCCAACACGGAACAGGAAATTTTGGCCGCGCTGCGGCGCGGCGCGGCTTCGGACGGGACGCGTCCGTCGGGCACGGTCCTGTTCGTGACCGGCGAAGACATCCGCGCTCGCGAACGCGCCTGGCAATTCGAGGGCGCCGTCCGCGAGTTGCGCGAACGAAACATTCGCGCGGAGATACTCGATACGTTCCCCCGGAACCGCGACGGCATTCTCGGGCTCATGGCCGGCGCCGCGCGCCTCGATACGGCCGGCGCCGGCCAGTTCCTGCCCGGCGCCATGGCCGATCATCTAACCAGTTTCGCTGCCGCCTTCGACGCCGACAACCAAACGCGGCTCACCGCCTGGATCCGGGCCGGCGCCACCTTGTCGTCCGGCACCGTCACGGAACCTTACGCGCTGTGGCAGAAATTTCCGCACGCCCGCTTTTTCGTCCATTACGCCGCCGGCTGTACCGCGCTCGAGAGCTTCAGCCAGTCCGTGCGCGATCCGCTCCAGCTCCTGCTCGCGGGCGATCCGCTCGCCCGTCCGTGGGCGGCCGACGCGCGCCTGCGGCTCGAGGCGGTCCGGCGCGGACCGGAACCGCACACGTTGCGCGTGGAGCTCGCGCTCCGCGCGGCCGTTCACCTGCATTTCCCCACCGTGCAATTCCTGCTCGACGGCCACCCGTTGCGCGACATGGACGAAATCAAAGCGGATCCGGATCCCGCACGAAAAGCCGACGAACAGCGACGCGTCTTTCTTGTGCGCACCGGCCCGCTCGAACGGCGTCGCTACACCCTGCGCGCCATCGCCATCGGCGCCGGTTCCGTCCGCCAGCAGATCTTCGACGAACAAACCGTCGCGCTATAAACACCTTTTCGGAATCAGCGCACCGATCGAACCGGTGGCCTTGTCTTCTTCTCAACACCGCCAGATAGCGCCATGCGCCCCGTGCGCCCCATGCTGGCCGTTTGCTCTTGTCATTGTCTTCCGTCTGCTCTATATCAAGGCGCATGAATTCATCCGTTCCCGACTCGCTGGCCGTCATTGCCGGAAAAGGCGTCTATCCGCGTCTGCTGGCGGAATCCGCGCGCCGGCAGGGCGTACGCCGGCTGTTCGCCGTCGCCTTCAAGAAGGAAACCGACAAGTCGCTGGCGAAACTGTTCGACGATGTGGCCTGGATCAACATGGGCCAGTTGCAGCGAATGCGCGAGGTCCTGCGCGAGTCGGGCATTCGGCATGTGGTCATGGTCGGGCTGATCAAGCCTACGCATCTGTTTCGCGCGCTGCCCGATGCCGAACTGCGAGCCTTGTTGGCAGGCCTGCGCCTGCGCAACGCGCAAACCATCTTCGGGGCCATCGGCGACCTTCTCAAAGCGGACGGCTTCGCCGTGCTGCCGGCCTCGACCTTTATGGAGATGCACATGCCCGCCGCCGGGCTGCTGACCCGACGGGGCCCGACCCCCGTGGAAACAAGCGATATCGAGCTGGGCCTGGATGTCGCCCGCCAAACCAGCGACTTGGACATCGGACAAACCGTCGTGGTCAAGCAAGGCACGATTCTGGCCGTCGAAGCCTTCGAGGGCACGGACGAAACATTGCGCCGGGCCGGACGGCTGGGCGGCGCGGGCGCGGTCATTGTCAAGCTGGCCAAGAAGGGACACGACATGCGTTTCGACATCCCTGTGATCGGCGCGCATACGATCAAGGTCATGCGGAAAATCCAGGCCGCCGCGCTCGCGGTCGAGGCCGGCCGCTGCATTCTGCTGGAACGCGAGCGCATTCTGGAGGAAGCCGACCGAAACGGCCTGTGCATCACGGCGTTCGAGCCTGCGCTCGTTCGCCCGTCAGCGAGGGACTTGCCATGACCGAGAAACTGAAAACAGGCGTTGTCGGGGTGGGCAGCCTGGGACAATGGCATGCGCGCGTCTATGCCGAAATGGCGGATGCCGAGCTGGTCGGCGTGTTCGATCCCGACCCAGCCCGGGCGCAGGAGATTGCGGAGCGCTACGGAACGCGGGCGTTCGGATCCCTGGGCGAGCTGACCGGGGCTGTCGAAGCCGTCAGCGTGGCCGCGCCAACCGACAGGCACAGCGAAATCTTCCTGCAGTTGGCCGAGCACGGCTGCCACGCGCTTGTGGAAAAGCCGATCGCCGCCAGTCTTGAACAAGCTCGGCTCATGGTGGACGTCGCCGAGAAACAGGGCCTGATTCTTCAGGTGGGCCACATTGAACGCTTCAACCCGGTCATCGGCTTTCTCGAGCAGCAGTTGACCGCCCCGCGTTTCATCGAAGCCGTACGGCTGGCCCCCTACCCGCCCGAGCGTGCCGGCGCGCTCCCGCGCGGCACCGAGGTCAGCGTCGTACTCGATCTGATGATCCACGACATTGACATCATTCTCCATCTCGTCCGCTCGCCGCTCGCCGATGTTCACGCCATGGGCGTGGCCGTGCTGGCCGCGACCGAGGACATCGCCAACGCGCGGCTGCGTTTCGAGAACGGCTGCGTGGCCAATGTCACCGCCAGCCGGATCAGCCGCGAACGCATGCGCAAACTGCGCGTGTTCCAGGAAGACACCTATCTGTCGCTCGACTATATGAACCAAACCGGGCTGCTGTCCCGCAAGGCCGACGGCCACATCGAAACCGTACCGGTTCCCATCGAAAAAGGCGATGCGCTCGAACGGCAGTTGGCCTCGTTTGTCGCAAGCGTGCGCCTGCGCCAGACGCCGGTCGTCTGCGGACGCCAAGCCTCCGACGCATTGAGCGTAGCCATGCGCATTTGCGACACCATGGCCAACCGTCCGTCGTAGGGCCATGGCCAGTGGCCAGTGATCAGTAAAAACATGATGACAGATCGACAACGGCAGGGCTCGCCGAAGTTTACGGCAAAGGGGACGACGGAGTTAGAATCGGTGGTGTTGACGAGGCAGTTTGCGTTGGAGGAAGAGGCAAGGCGAACTCGCCTGTTTCGTGAACTTTTCCGTCAACGACACCGGAACTAACTCCACCGTAAACGTTGCCGTAAACTGCTTCGATTGCCCTGTGCAAAGCGCGTCGGCCAACTGATCGCAGAGGAAGATGAAGAACGACGAAACGGGTCGTTTTGTAACCGATAAAGTGTGGGGATCAAGTGAGCGGGTAAGTGTAAGAACGCCTTCGGCGTTCCGAACACTTGATCGATTTCTTGAGCGTACACTTCAACGCCACCCTTATCCGGATACACTTACGCGACCCGCTTGAACGAACGGTTGCGAAAACAATCCGGCGATTGCCACCAGAAAACGGAACAATGCGAACAAGCGCCTGAA
>SLKS01000211.1 GCA_007134465.1 Kiritimatiellia bacterium
AACTGCATCGGAACTAACTCCACCGTAAACGTTGCCGTAAACTGCTTCGATTGCCCTGTGCGAAGCGAGTTGGCCAACGGTTGGCGACAAAGAGGTGACAAACGGAAATCAGGACGTGACAATATCCTTGTCCCGATCCTTGTCGGCCTGCAATCATTGTCGCGAGCTTTGTCGTAATCGTTGTCGTTTCTTCGTCTCGATCATCGTTTTGATCGTTGTCGACAAAGATCGAGACAACGATCAACCCCGACACGCGCTTGCGCGAAGACGGGACACATGATTTCCCGTTGCTTGTGAGATTTTCCTTGTTTTTTACGACAGCACCGGCAGATTAAGGCGCTAAAAGGAGGGACGGCGATGGTGCGCGGAGACAATGCGGTCGAGTATTTGCCGGACAGCGCCGTGGACGAGGCGTTGGACCGCGAGTTGCGGGAACTGTTGACGGTCTGTTTCACCAAGCCGCAGGATACGGTGTTTAAGGCCCAGCGCTATTTCCGGCAGCCCTATCGCCATCGGTGGGTGATCCGCGACGAAGCCGGGCGCTTGTCGGCGCATGCGGGCGTGCACGAGAAACGGATCGAGGCGGACGGGCGCCATTGGCCGATTGGCGGGGTTGCCGAGGTGTGCGTTCGGCCCGACTGTCGCGGGCGCGGCTATGTCAAGGCCATGCTGGCCTGCGCTCACGAATGGATGACGGGGAACGGCGCAACGTTTTCCGTGCTGTTCGGGCGTCCGGAAGTGTACGCTTCAAGCGGCTACGCGTCCGTGGACAATCTTGTTCACGATGCGGACAATGGCGAGCGGCAGTCCGTCAAGGCTCTGGTCAAGGTCTTGACGGACGTTCCCTGGCCGGCAGGCGTCGTCTATTTGCCCGGCCCGAAATTTTGAGCCCGCCTTGGATTCAGCGCGATTCGGCCAGGCGGCGGACCTGTTCGAGATAGCGGGCGATATGCGGTTGCGGATCGAAACGCTGGGCCGCTTCCAGCAATTCGACGGCGCGTCCGTACCGTTCCCGCTCGATTTCGATTTGCGCGTGGCGGGTCAGTGCCTGCGCTTCGTGGTCGGGGATGCGGGCGGCCCGTTCGTAGGCGAGCGCGGCCTGTTCCGGCTTGCCGGTTTGCCTGTAGGCGTCGCCCAGCGTGATCAGGGCGTCGGCATCGAGCGGCGATTCTGCCAGCAGCGTTTCGCTTATGCGAATGGCTTCCTCCATATCGTCGCGAAGCAGGGCGAGATCGGCGAGAACGCGGCGCGCCTCGCGCCGTTGTCGGGCATCGAGCCGCACGGTTCGCGCTTCCCGCCGTTCGTTCAGCAGGGTCAGAAGCCGTTCGGCATCATTCGCGCGCTGGGCGAGCGCGTAGGCGCGCGCCGCGCGCAGCAGTCGGTCGGCGTCCAGTTCGTCCCGGGAGAAAGCGTCTTCGTAGCGGGCGAGCGCGTCCTCGAATTGCTCGCGGTTCACGTACAGGTCGCCGAGCGTGGCCAGCATGTCGGCGTCGGCCAGGCCCAGCCGCCGGGCAGATTCGAGCGCGACAAGGGCGCCGTCCGTGTTGTCCAGCGCCAGGCGGACATTGGCCAGCAGCGACCATAACTCCTTGCGGGCCGGCTCGGCGGCGAGCCATTCGGCGAGGAGCGCCTGCGTTTCGCGGTAGCGTTCCTGGCGCATCAGGCATTGCGCCAGTCCGCGCAGGGCCTCCGGCTCGTCCGGACGCAGCAGCAAGGCTTGCCGATAGGCGGTTTCGGCCGAGAGGCAGCTTTCGCGCATGAGCAGGGCGTGCCCGAGCCAGAGCCAAACGTCGGCGTCGGGCGGGCCGTCGCGCGCGAGCGTCTGGAACAGGCGGATGGCCGGGGTTGGCCGGTCGCTCAGCAGGTGGACGCGGCCGAGATGGAGCGCGGCCGCCCGGAAGTCCGGGGCGGCGGCCAAAGCCCGCTCGTAGGCCTGCCTGGCCTCTGGCAAGCGTTCGTTTTGCGCATACAGATTGCCCAGCGTGAAGTCCCAGACGGGGCCGGCGTCGCGCGGCCGTTCTTCTTCCATGAACGCCAGCGCGGCGACCGCGTTGGTGGCGGCCAGCGCCTGCGTCTGTTCCAGTCGGCGCGCTTCGCGCCGGGAGACGGTCGGTTCCGTCTGCCCGCGCGCGGGCTCTTGCGCGCGCGCGCTGGCGGCAAGCACGAGCAGCGCGCCGATCGTCGCCAGCGTTCTGCCGTCGCGCGCGTGTCGGCGACGTCGCTCTACTGGTTTCTCTCGCGCTTTCATCGGTGGGTTGACAATGTGCATGTCTAGGAGCTTTCTTCAAAACGATACTCGTTCAAGCGAGTCTCTTTTGTCCCGGAATTCTTTGAACACTCGCTACGCTCAAGATAACGAAGGAAACGAAGTGGTCCCGCTCTTCTTTGTTCCCTTCGTTGCCTTCTGTTCAATTCTTTTGGTTTTGCGGGCGCAGCCCGCTTCCGGCTCAATCGTCCAGTTGAAAACGTATCGTTTGGCGAACGCGCACGGGCACGGGCTTGCCATGCCGGATGCCCGGCGAAAAGCGCCAGCGGGCCGCCGCCCGCATGGCCGCCTCCACAAAGGTGTCGTCCGGATGCGCGGCGACCGGTTCGATGTCGCGCACGACGCCGTTGGCATCCACGACGAAGACGAGCGTGACGGAGCCTTCGATTCGCCGGGCGCGCGCGCGGGCCGGATAGAGAGGCCGCAATTGCGTGACGGGCCGCGGCGGCGCGTCCAGTTCGGTCAGCTCGTACACATCGCGCGGGCCGGCGAGGCCCTCGATCGAAAAGGAAAGCCCGGCCGCGAAATCGCCCGGCCGCCATTCGCCGAGCGCCATGTCGAGATCGAGAACGACGTTCAGCGGAATCGGCTGGCGCGGTTCCGACAGTTCCGGCTTGGGCGGCGGTGGCGCGGGTTCGGGCTCCGTCGCGGGCGGCGGTGGCGGCGGCGGGGCGGGGGGCAGCAGCACGGAATCGGCAGGAATCAACGCCGTCGCGGGCGCCGGTCGAGGCCCCAGCCGTTCCACGTAGGGCAGCCCGCAAAAGATGGCCGCCGTAATGCCGGCCGCCGCCAGCAGCGGAGCCGTGTGCCGGTCGCGGGCTGCCGCGGGCGTATGCCGTTTCCGGCGGTATGATTGTCTCGATAAAAAAGACATCCTGCCCCCTGACTCCTCGTTGCCTTGTCTCGTCGCTTGCTTCGGGGCTAGCCCTAAAATAAGCGAGTTTTTCTGCTACGAGCACGCCAACGCCAACGCCTGCGGCACTTGAGGCGGGCCGCGCATTTCACCCATATTTCAATATGCGAGAATCGCGCACCCCTCCTCAAGCACCGCATCCGCAGACGTTTGCGCACTCTCGCGACGAAACCCTCGCTTATTCCAGGGCTAGCGTTCCTTGTGCGCGGCGATGCTGATCTGCTGCGCGCCGCCCAGTTTGCATTCGTCCATCAAATCCACCAGCGCGCCCGTGCGCGCGGCCGTATCGGCCATGAGGATGACCGGCACTTCCTTCTCCCGCATTTGCCGGGCCACGATGCCGCGCACGCTGTTCAGGCTTACCGGCCGCCCCCCGAATACGATCTGGCCATCGGCCGTCAGCGCGAACATCAGACTGTTCTTTTCCAGGTCGCGGGCTGTCGCGGCTTGCGGCTTGCGTACGTCCACGCCGGTTTCCTCGACAAAGACGGTTGTGACCACGAAGAAGATCAGGAGCAGAAACACGCAGTCAATGAGCGGAGACATGTTGATCTCCACTTTGCCGGCGGCTTCGTCGTTGTCGTATACGGTTTTCATGCTTGTCGGGGCGTCTTCACGCGGGCCGCGCGTTTTGTCGCAGGGCGAGCGCCAGGTGCGCCTGGCAGCGGGCGAACGTCACTTGAACCTGGCGCAGCGCGCGCCGCAGGCGGGCCGCGCCCCAGACGCCGGGAATGGCGATGGCCAGGCCGAACTGCGTGGTGATCAGGGCCTGGCTGATTCCCGAGGCGACCTGGGCCGAGGTGTCGCCGGCGGTGTCGGAAACGGCGCGGAATGTTGCGATCATGCCGACCACCGTGCCGAGCAGTCCCAGCAGCGGCGCCATGGCGGTGAGCGCGTTCAGAACGGTCAGATGGCGACCGAGCCGGTTCCGTTCGGTGTTGGCGCGTTTCTCGAACGCCTCGCCGGGCGACTGGCCCGTTGCGAAAGCCTGAACGGCGGCCTGCATGGCGGCGCGCAGCGTGGCGGGAAAGCGGGGCAGCCGTTCGCTCAGCGTTCGAGGGTCGCCCTGGCGAACGGCCTGTTCGATCGCCGTGCCGCAATCGGCCGGCACGGCCAGCGCGCCGGCGATGTCGCGCCGCATCCGGAAATACAGGGTCCACAGCGTCAGGCAGACGGCGGCCAGCGGAATCATGAGCAGGCCGCCCGCCTGCCAGTAGACGATCGGTTGTGTCAGGAATTCGCGCATGATGGCTCTTTGCTTACGGTCAGTTCGTTCGCGAACACGGTCATGCCGTATTCCATGGCGCCGACCATGGTCCGGATGCGGCGGGCGAAAAGCGCGTGGGCCAGCAGCGCGGGGATGGCGATGATCAGTCCGAATTCCGTGGTGACCAGCGCTTCCGAGATGCCGCCGGACAGCAGCTTGGCGTCGCCGGCGCCGAACACGGTCACCAGTTGAAACGTGCGCATGATGCCGGTGACCGTGCCGAGCAGGCCGAGCAACGGCGCGATGCCGCCCAGCGCCGCGATCGTGCCCAGGTGTTTTTCCAGGTCCGGCATGTGGCTGAGCAGCCGTTCGTGAAGGATTTCCTCGATATGCTCGCGGGGCGCGTGCCGGTAGCGGACGCCCGCGCGCATCAGCGCGCCGAACGGAACGCCCATCGTGTCGGCACGGGCGAGGGCGGCGGGTTCGTCGTTCCTTTCCAGACAGTGCAGCACGTCGCGGATGCCCGAGATGTCGCCGACGCGGAAGCGTTTCATCTGCCGGGCCTTGATGACGATCAGGCCGAAGGCTACGATGCCCAGGGCGAGGATCGGGATCATGACCACGCCGCCCTGCGCGATATGGGCGAAAAAGGAGGGGCGCGCGGCGCGCAGCTTCAGCGCGTCGCCGCCGGTCGGGTCCACGGGCAAGTGCGCGTCGGCGCCCGCCAGCGCGTCGTACAGTCCGCGCTGCGCGGCCGAAGAGAGGATCGGTTCGATGCCCGGCAGCATGCTGTCGAGCCGAGTCGCGGCCAGGCCGGCGGCTTGGCGGTCACGGCCGGCGAAATAGGTGGCCGGTCCCCATTGCAGGAAATGGCCGTCGTGCTCGTACCCGTCCGCGTCGAGGGCCATGCCCGCGAAACGGCGTCCGCCCAGGCGGGCTTCGTTCCATTCTTCGGCCAGCGCCAGCAGCCGCTTGGCGGCCTGCGGAAGAACGGCAACCGGGTCGGGATCGGCCAGCAGGGCGTCGGTTTGCCGGGCCGGTTCGGCGAGCGCCTGGATTTCCGCCGTGCCGGCTCGCGTCTCCATGGCGCGCCGGTATTCCGAAAGAAGCGTATGCGCGAAGGACGCGGCTTCCTCGGCCCGGCGCATGTCAGCCGCCCGCGCGCGCTTGGCCTGTTCGCCCCGCTCCTCCTCGAGCCGGAGCCGACGAACCTCTTGCCGCAAATCCGCCACCTCGCGTTCCAGGCCGTGGAGCCGATCGGCCAGCGGCGGACGCATGCGCCCGATCTGCTCGCGCCATTCGTTCACATCCGCCATGGCCTGTTTCACGTCGAGCCGCGCCGCTTCGATCGCGGCGGACAGGGGCGCGTCCGGCGTGTCGGCGCGCACCGGCGCCGCGCACAGAGCCAGGCCGAGGACAGCAATTCGCATTGTGACGCCGTCCCCCGCGACCTTGCTTGTCCGCCGTAGCCAGGCGAAGGCTGGGCATGCCACGCCGTAGCTTCTGATCGAAGGCGGGCGTCGCGGGAACGGGAGATTGGGGTGGAAAGGCGCGCCTTTCCACCCCAATCTCCGGCTCCTGCCGCACGAGGCGGCAGGGGGCCTGTTCATAATTGGAACTGCTGGGCCTGAACATGCCGACAGGAAAGCCATCGCGCGCCTGCGCGTCTTGCCGCGGGAATCGTGCGCCGGGGAATGAACGGGGTGTTTCATGGCCGGGCTTCCGTTTCGTCGTTCGAGCGCTCGCCGGAGTCCGCCGGATCGCGGACGGCGGATGGGTCGGGCTCGAGCAGGCGCATGGGCAAGGATACGAACTGGGCTGTTGTCTGCCGATGAAACGTGTCCAGCGCGCGCCGGATTGCCGGCGCGAGCGCGGGATCGGGCGTCCAGTTCCAGCCGTCGTCGCCCGGATGGCCCGTGGCGGCCCAGGCATTGTCGGCGGATACGGCGAACCCGCGCGCCAGACCCAGGTACAGGACATCCACTTCGCGACGGGCCGTCTCCGAAACCGGCAGCCGTTCCTTCACGCCGTGCGTTCGCGTCTGGATCTGTTCGATTTGCGCGTACAGGGCCATGACGCGCTGCAGCCGACGCAGCGTGTCTTCGCGGCGCGCGGCGGCCGGGTCGTCCGGCAATTCGCGGAAAGCCTGTTCGAGCGGAGCCGCCAGCGCGGGCGGGAGCCGCCGCCGCCAGACCCGCAGCCGCGCTTCCGCGTCGTCAAGCAAAGGCGGCAGAGCTTCGAATGTACGCTCCAGAACCGCGTTCCGGTCCGCTTGTTCCTGCCGGGCCCGTTCCCGTTGCGCGGTTCGTTCGGTCAGCCGTTCCCGTTCTTCAAGGAGCTGGCGCCGCTCGGTTTCCAGCAGGGCGGTTTCGCGGCGCCAGCGCGCTTCCTGTTCCGCCCATGCCTGTTTTTCCACCGCCAGCTCGGAACGCAGGCGCACGTAGTCGGACACCAGCGCTTCCAGCGTGGCGACCGATGGCGCGGCCGGGCTGTCGGCGGGCGTTTGCGCGCGCGCGGACCCGATGCCGGCCAGGATCAGGCCGGCGGAGAGACATAATCGGAAACCATTCATGGCGGTCAATCTAAACGGCGGCCTTTCGCGCGTCAAGTTCCAACAAGAAGCTCTGTCTTATGTGGAAACGTCGGAAACGGACATTCGGTTCGGCGCGCAAGGATATTGCCAGCCAATTCTTGACGCTGCGAGAGCTGTGCGTTGGCGCCTTAATCCCGCATTGCCGCGTCAAAAAACTAGAGGATTCGGTGGACGACTACGGCGACGACTACGGATTACGAGTGACGGAAGTCGTCCTCTTCCTCCAACGCAAACTGCCTCGTAAACACCACCGATTCTAACTCCGTCGTCACCTTTGCCGTAAACTTCAGCGATCCCTGAAGTAACTGAACAGGGTAAGCCCCCGGCTCTGCCGGGGGTGTTTGACTGTTCCTGCCGACCTCCGAACTTGGGTTGCGGGCGCAGCCCGCGTCTTAACCTAGAAAGATCAGTTGAATGTCCAAGGAAGGCGAGATCGGAGTCAGGCTTAAAGCCCTTCCTGGACGCTCATGAGAAGCTGGCCGTAGCGGCCGTTGAAGGCATGGACTTTCGGGAGGGACAGGAATACGGAGCGCCGATTATGATAGCCCAGCGGTGTGCGCGCCTCGCGCGGCACGCCGTCCGCATCTTTCCCGTAATAGAACATGTATTCCCGGAACAGTTGTCGGGCGAAATCGCGATGAGCGCGGTCGCGCAGCACATGTCCCAGATAGGCGTAGCCGTCGCTGAAGGCCATGCTGTAGTGTATGTGCGCCGAGTCGGCCGGTTGCGTCTCGTCCGGCGGATCGGTCCAGACGGCCGACACCCAGATTGTCGGCCAGTAGAGCCCGTTCTTTTCGAACCCGCGCGACGAACCTGCGGCCCGCTGCCAGCGCAGAACCCGGTCCAGAAACAGGACCGCGTCCTTGCGCCCCGTCCAATGATGCAGGCGGCAGACCGGCTCGACGACATAGCTGACGAATTGCGCCGTCTGGCGGCCGCCCTCGAGAATATGCCCCTGCCGCCCGTTCGCCTTCTCCATGGCCAGCAGCGTCTTGCAGAAAATCTCGTTCGCTCGCTCCAGCCATTCGGGCTCGCCCGTGTATTCGTAGAGCGCCAGCCAGTTGTCCATGGCCCAGGTCGGCGTACGGTATTCCCGCCAGGGCAGCTCGTCGCGCTCCCCCAGCTTGTGCTGAACGTAGAAGAACCGGTAATAAGCCCGTCCGTTCTGGCGGGCGACATCGAGACTGCGCGTATCGCCCGTCAGCGCCCAGTGCAGAAGCAGGCCCCGGTTCCAGGTGTGGCTGCGACCGGGGTTGCTCTCCCATTTCCGATGGCGCGGGCCCTGCCGTTCCAAATGGCCGTGCTCGCCTTTCTCGTAGCGCTGGAATCCGCCGAGCCAGGTCGCCGTATCCTCGACATGGTACTGGTCAATGTCGTACCGGTGCCGCACCATGTCCTCGGCCACGTCCATGAAGGCGCGGTCGCCCAGCCGCAGCCAGTGCGTCAGCATCGCGTACGGCCAGCCGTAGTAGAGGGAGCAGTATCCGAACGTCCAGATCAGGTCCCCGTAGTTCATCCAGCCCATGAAATCGTCCGGGGCCGTTTCCCACAGATGCGGGATGGAGACCTTGCCCCAGTCGTCGAAGCCCAGGATATCCGGCCCGATCGGATCGCCCGCCTCGCGCACAACCTTGGCCCGTTGCAGCCGGTCGTAGCGCGCGAGCGCCTCGGCCAGCTCGTCGTCGTCCGCCTCGAGCCCGCCGTTCGCCAGCGGCAGAACCGCCGCGGTGTCCCGGTACCAGTCTGTCGGCGCGCGCGCCTGCAGCGGCGCGTCCAGCAGATCGGTTGGCGCATCCGGCGCCGCGCCCGTCGCTCCGAACCAAAGCAGCACGTCCGCCGTCTTGCGCCGCCCGCCCTCGAACTGCACCGTCTTCCTCTCCCAGGCCTCCTTCGTTCGGGGCCAGTACCCGCCGGGCGGGAACATGCGGAACGAGAGCGCCGCCCGGCCGTCGTCTTCGGTCCGCGCCGCCAGGCCGGCCGGGAAATTCTGGCGGAACCGGCGCACGGCCAGC
>SLKS01000235.1 GCA_007134465.1 Kiritimatiellia bacterium
GTGACGCGAAGCCTTGGGCGCGATTCTGTCCTTCAACGATGCGGGATCCACGGCCTTGACCACGGCCTGCAAAGGCAAGCGAACCATGGTATGCTCGTCTTCCAGCGCCTGGGGCCGAATGAACTCGGGCGGCAAAGCAACGGCCAGCACGGAAACGGGAACCTCGACCTTCCCTTTGGACAACTGAAAGAAAAGATTGTCTATCTTGACGGACGCCTTGCTGTCGCCAACCGAAGAAAGATCGTCCAGCGAGACATAGTCGTCGGGCAGCAAGCCGATCAGATCGGCTACGGGCAACGTGACGGTCTCGTCGTCCTCGTGAAGCATGGACTCGATATCCTGGAAAGCCGAAATGATTTTCCAGATTTCGCTCGGATCGGTCTTGTCGCTGGCCGCGTCTTGGTTCATGGCTCCAACCTTTCCTCCATGGGCATGGAATACGGAATCAAGGGTACAGGCTAACTGGCGTCAGGAGAAAAGACAAGTCTTTCTTTCACGATTTGGCGCCGTCACTGCTCACTGATCACTGCTCACTGGACACTATCCCCGTCTTTCCGCGCGGCGGCGCGTTCCGAATTGATTTCGTTGACGCTGACTTCGACCCGTCGCACATCGCGGATGCCCAGGCCGCCGGCCAGGCTTTCGCGGATGCGGCTTTGCAGGGTTTCGCAAATTTCGTGAATTTGCGGATCGGCCTTGACGCGAATGTCCACGACGATATCCAGAGAGGCTTTCAGCGGCACGACGCGGATTGTCATGCGGATAACGGTGGGAAACTCGGCGGCCAGTTTCGCCAAATAGTCGGCAATGGCATCCGTGCTGATGCGCACGCGGCCGCCCTCGTTTTCGAAAGACAGAAAACGGGTTTTTCGCTTGCGCTTAATGCCGGTGACCAGAAAGAGCAAAGCCATAGCGATCAGGCCCCAGCCGAACGCGAGAACGAGCAGCCGCTCCTCGCGCGCCTGAAGCAAGTAGGCCTCCCAATGTCGGGCGGAAATGGCGGACAACGTGATGATCAGCCCGGTCAGCGTGAGCGCGACCAGCGCCAGCATGCGAAACAAACGATGCCAGATGCTCATGATGGACTCTCCTTATTTCCTGTTCGTAATCTCCGCCAGCGCTTCGAGCGCCAGCACGTATCCGTACCCGCCCAATCCGGAAATCTGGCCCGTGCACACCGGCGCCGTGAGGCTGACATGGCGAAAATCTTCGCGCGCCAGCGGATTGGAAAGATGCACCTCGATACAGGGCAATCCGCAAGCGGCGATCGCGTCGCGCAAAGCCACGCTCGTATGCGTGTAGGCGGCCGGGTTGACGATCAGTCCGTCGTAGTGTCCCCGGCTATTGCCGATGCGCGTGACGAGCGCGCCTTCCTCGTTGCTTTGAAAGGATTCGACGGTCGCGTCCAGTTCCCTGGCACGCGCCTCGACGCGCGCCAGGATGCCGTCCAGCGTTTCAAGCCCGTACACATCCGGCTCGCGTGTCCCGAGAAGATGCAGGTTCGGCCCGTTCAGCACAAGAATCTTCATGACTTTCGTTCCTCCCGTCCGCGACGGCGTTCGGAGCCGGCTTTGCGGGCTTCCGCGCCGTGGCAGTCCACAATTCGCTCGCTATCGAGCCGCACCTTGACCGTTTCCTTCAACAGGTTCCGTCCGCACACGCGTCCGCGGCCGGCCGGACAATCCACGACGGCGCCTTCCGGCGGCAAGCGCCGTTCCGCCTCCCGGTACTGGCCGTACTCGTAGCGCAAGCAGCATTTGAGCCGGCCGCACATGCCGCTGATGGCGCCGGGATTCAGGGACAGCCCCTGCGTCTTGGCCATGCGCACGTTCACCGAATCGAACCCCTGCAACCACGTGTTGCAGCACAGCGGACGGCCGCACGGGCCCATGCCGCCGATCGCCGCCGCCTCGTCGCGCACGCCGATCTGCGTCAGATTCACGCGCGTATTCAGTTCCTGGGCAATGGCGCGGGCCAGTTCCTTCACATCGAGCCGATCCTCCGCCACGAAAGCCGCCTGCAGTAGCGCGCGATCGAAACTGTAGCGCACCCGGACGAAACGCACGCTCAGCCCGGCGGCTTCCGCCTTGGCCACGCAGGTGTCGCGCGCCATCCGTCCCAACACCGCGTTCTCCTTGGCCTTCGACTGATCCTGAAGCGTGGCGCAGCGCACCACGCGGCCGGACGGCGTCTCGCGCGACAGCGCCTCCGCATCCACCGTCAGCCGCGCTACCCGACCGTAATCGAGCACACGCTCCGTTTCAAACAGGCACTGGTCGCCCTCGTGAATGGCCAGCCCTTCCTCCACTCCGCAAACGACCGTGCGCCCATCCTCCATATCGACATGCGCCAACTTCGCCATGGGTTCTCCTAAGCAGTTGCTTCAAAAAAGCTTCGCCATAAGCGCATATCTTTTTGCGCCTTTGCCAAAAAACGTTCGGTTGACGACTGCGGATTGCGAGCGATCG
Organism: Kiritimatiellia bacterium; assembly: GCA_007134465.1. GTDB lineage: Bacteria > Verrucomicrobiota > Kiritimatiellia > UBA8416 > SLMC01 > SLMC01. Next base: position 2,469 of record SLKS01000235.1, read on the forward strand.
GAATCGTTTGCCGTAGTCGTCGCCGTAGTCGTCTCAGGTTTCAGACTTCAGGTTTCCGCCCTCTCTTCATCCAGGACTAGCGCACGGCGCCAAACGCCATGGTCAGCGCCATGGATTCCGAGACGTTGCGGTCGAGCATCCGGTTCATGCGTTCGATCGCGCGCACATTCTCCAGCGCTGTCGAAGGCGACAGGCCCGCCGCCTTGGCCTGAATCTCCGCCGCGCGGTCGCCGTGCGTCAGCGCCTCCGCTTCCATTCCGAAGGCGGCCAGCAACAGATCGCGATACCAGGCCAGCATAAGCCGCACAATCTGTTTTCGCTTCTCCTTGTAGCGCGCGTCAATGCGGGCGCTCAGGGTCTGATCCTCTTCCTCGACTGTTTCGGCACCGGCTTGCGCCTTCACCTCCCGGGCCGCCTGCTCCTTGACGGCGGCCAGCAATACGGCCGTGCGATTGGCCAGCGCCATGGCGGTGATCGGTCCGGCGCCGCCGGATTCGGTGAGTATGCCCAGCATCCGTTCCCGCCATTCCGCAGGCAACGCGGCCGACTCGCCGGAAATCGAGATTCGCTGACAGCGCGAAACAATGGTGGGCAACAAAGCTTGCGGGCTGTCGGTAAGCAACAGGAACAAGGTGTTGGCCGGCGGCTCTTCGAGCAATTTCAAAAACGCGTTGGCCGAGTTGGCATTCAGTCGGTCGGCGGCATACAGCACGCACGCTTTCCAGCCGCCGGAAAACGATGTTTGCAGCATGCGCTGCTGCATGGCGCGCATCTGCGACACGCTGATCACGCGCGATTTCTTTTCCGGCTCCACCCAGGTCAGATCGGGATGCGTGCGCTCGCGCGCCTGGCGGCAGCCGGCGCACTGGCCGCACGGCGACGCCGAATCGGTACAGAACAGCGCGGCCAGCAGTTGCTCGACCGCTTCGCGCGCGGCGCCTTCGAGCGCGCCTTCCACCACATACCCTTGCGCCAGGCGGCCGGTTTCGATGCCATGTCGGAATTGGATCGCGGCTTCGTCGGCATTCATAGCAGTTGCGCCTTGGTCATGGTCCAGATTTCCTGCGCCACGGCGTCGGCATCGCGTTCGCCGTCCACCGTGCGGATGCGGGCGGGAAATTGTCGCGCCCAGGCAAGATAGCCGGCCCGAACGCGTTCGTGAAAATCGCGCGCCTGGTTCTCCATGCGGTCGTAGGCGGCGGCTTCGCCCGCGTGCCGGGCCGCCCGGCGCCGTTGGCCTGTTTCAACCGTCACGTCCACCAGCAAAGTCAAGTCCGGCTCCGTGTCCGCCGTGGCCATGCGGTTGATCGCGCGAATCGCGTCCAGGTCCATGCCGCGTCCGTAGCCCTGGTAGACGGCGGTGGAATCCGCGTAGCGGTCGCAGACAACCCACGTGCCGGCGGCCAGCGCAGGCAGTACGAGCTGGCGCGTCAACTGCGCGCGACTGGCGGCGAACAACAGAGTTTCGGCTTCCGCGCACAGCGATTCCTGAGACGGGGTATGCTGGACCAACTGGCGAATCCGTTCGCCGGTGTCCGTCCCGCCCGGCTCGCGCACGGACAGCACGCCCAGCCCTGTCGCACGCAGCCGGTCCGCCAGTCGGCCCGCCTGAGTGGACTTGCCCGACCCGTCCGGCCCCTCGAACGTGATGAAACATCCGCGCGCGCTCATGGCTGATCCGCCCGCTGGGCAAGGCGCTCCGCTTGCGGTCCGTTCGGCGTATCCTTCACGCGCCAGCCGCGCGCGGCGATCTCGTCGCGCAACCGGTCCGCGTCCGCCCATTGCCGGGCGGCGCGCGCCGCCTGCCGTTCGGCGATCAGGGCCAGCGTTCGCTCGTCGGGCCGCTCGCTGTCGCCATGCAGGAAACCGAACACGCTGTCGGCCTCGTCCAGCAGCGCGAGCACGCCGGCCGCGGCCGGCGGCGCCAGCTCGTCGCGATCCATGCGACGGTTGCCCTCGTGGACCAGATCGAACAGGGCGGCCAGCGCGTCGGCCACGCCCAAATCCTCGAACAGCGCGGCCCGCATCCGTTCGCGCAGGGCGGCGGCCCAATCGGACTGCGGCGCGGCGGCCGCGCCGCCCGCCCGTTCGCGCAAACGCGCGACGAACGTGTCCAGCCGCGCCAGCGCCGCGCGCGCGGCGTCCAGCGCCGCGAACGTGAAATTCAACGCCTGCCGGTAATGGGCGGAGCTAAGCACGTAGCGCACCTCGCGCCCGCTGTAACCGCGCTCCAGCAGATCGCGCAGCGTATGGAAATTGCCCAGCGACTTCGACATCTTGCGGCCTTCCACGCCCAAATGCGCGCAATGCAGCCAGTAGCGCGCAAACGGCTTGCCCGTGGCCGCCTCGCTCTGCGCAATCTCGTTCTCGTGATGCGGAAATATGTTGTCCACCCCGCCCGTATGCACATCGAAACTCTCGCCCAGATACTTCATGCTCATCGCCGAACACTCGATATGCCAGCCCGGCCGGCCACGACCCCAGGGCGATTCCCAGGCCACCGCCCCGTCCGCCGCGTCCCAGGCCTTCCACAAGGCGAAATCCGCCGCGCTCTCCTTCTCGTACTCGTCCTGCGCCACGCGCGCGCCGGCCCGCATCTCCGCCGCGTTCAGCCGCTGCAGGCGCCCGTAGGACGGAAACCGCGCTATGTTGAAATACACCGACCCGTCATCCGAACGATAGGCCACTCCCCTCTCCAACAGCCGCTCGATCAGCGCAATCATCTCCGGAATATGGTCCGTCGCCGCCGGATAATGCTCCGCGCGCTCGATAGTCAGCGCCTCGCAATCCTCGAAAAACGCCTGCTTGAACGGACGCGTGTACTCGTCCAGGGAAACGCCTTGGGCCTGCGCACCGCGCAAGGTCTTGTCGTCCACATCCGTGAAATTCATGACCTGTGTCACCCGATAACCCGCCAGCCGAATCGTGCGACGCAACAAATCCTCGAACACATAGGCGCGAAAATTGCCGATGTGCGCGTAATCGTAGACCGTCGGCCCGCACGTGTACAGCCGCACGTGGCCGGGCTCCAGCGGTTCCAGCGTCTCCATCTGTCGCGTCAGCGTATTGTACACCCGCATGCCCATGCCGTCTTCCCCTGCCGTTCCCAACAATCGTTCCGAAATCGTTCGCCGTTCCTTGTTCGGCGTTCTTCGCCATCCTCGTTGCCTTCTGTTCAACTCTTTCGTATAGCGCAATCGAAACAGTTCTCGGCAAAGATCACGATGGAGTTAGTTTCGATGCGGTTGACGGCAAAGTTCACGAAACAGGCGAGATCGCCTTGCCTCTTCCTCCAACGCAAACTGCCTCGTAAACACCACCGACTCTAACTCCGTCGTCGCCTTTGCCGTAAACTCCGGCGACATAGATTGCTGGACACTGATTACGGATCACTTGCCACCGCTCACGGCTCACCATCCATCTCGACAGCCGCCACGGCCATGACGGCGATGCCTTCGCCGCGCCCGACCGCGCCCATGCCTTCGGCGCGCGTGGCTTTCACCGAAACCTGTCCCGCCGTCACGCCCATGGCGCGGGCCATGTTTTCGCGCATGGCCTCCGCATGCGGCGCCATACGCGGCGCCTCGGCCAGAATGGTGGCGTCCGCATTCGCAATCCGGCCGCCTTGCGCCCGCACTCGGGCCGCCACCCTGCGCAGCAGGTCCAGGCTGTCGGCCCCTTTCCATCGCGCATCCGTATCGGGGAAATGGCGCCCGATATCCCCGTCCGCCATGGCGCCCAGCAGCGCGTCGCACACGGCATGGCACAGCGCGTCCGCGTCCGAATGCCCGTCGAGCCCGCGCTCGAACGGAATGCTAACGCCGCCCAGAATCAGCGGCCGGCCCGCCACCAGCCGATGCGTGTCGTATCCCTGCCCCATGCGCGTCATGCGAACCTCGCCTTAAAGCCTTTTTTTAAAACATACACTCTTTTGCGTGTATAATTTCCAGAGGATGAAACTACGAAACACGCGAAAATCGCGAAAGGGAAAACAGAAGAACATCTTTTCGCGTATTTCGCGCCTTTCGTAGTTGCAAAACAATTGGGTTGCGGGCGAAGCCCGCCTCAACGCCTTATTCCCGCATTGCTGCGTCAAAAAACAAGAGGATTCGGTGGACGACTACGGATCTAGTGACAGAAGTCGTCCCCCGTAGTCGTCGCCGTAGTCGTGTTTTACTGATTTCCGTTTGTCACCTCTTTGTCGCCAACAGTTGGCCGACGCGCTTTGCACAGGGCAATCGAAGCAGTTTACGGCAATGTTTACGGTGGAGTTAGTTCCGATGCGGTTGACGGCAAAGTTCACGAAACAGGCAAGATCGCCTTGTCTCTTCCTCCAAAGCAAACTGCCTCGTAAACACCACCGACTCTAACTCCGTCGTCGCCTTTGCCGTAAACTCCGGCGACACTGTGTTCCGACCTCCGACCTCTGATTTCCGACCTCTTCGGGTGCGGGCGCCAGCCCGCCTCAAACAATCCCCACCCTACCCCGCAGGCCTGGCGCAGGCAAGAATAAAGTCCGGGGCAAGGTTTTCGCTTGAAAACCGCCACCGCCTGCCCTAGGGTGGACTCGACACGTAGCAAACCGGCAACAAGGAGAGAATGCCCATGGACCTGCAATCGCTTTTCGCCGACCGGATCGGCGGCCGTACGTTCGGAACCTCGACGGAAATCTACAAATTCGAAAAGATCAAGCGAGCCAAGGCGGCCGGCCGACAGCGGCACCCGGACACGGAACTCTTCGATTTCGGCGTGGGCGAGCCCGACCGCATGGCGCCCGCGCCCGTGCGCGAACGACTGAAAGAGGCGGTGGACGATCCGGCCAATCGCGGCTACGCGGACAACGGCATTCCCGAATTCAGGCAGGCCGCCGCCCGCTACATGCGCGAGTTTTTCGGCGTGTCGGACCTGGACCCGGACACCGAAATCGTGCACAGTATCGGCTCGAAACCGGCGCTGGCCATGCTGCCGCTCTGCTTCGTGAACCCCGGCGACACCGTCCTTGCCACCGTACCGGGCTACCCGGTGCTGGGCACGTACACCCGCTATCTGGGCGGCGAGATCGTGCGCCTTCCGCTGCGCAAGGAAAACGGGTTCCTGCCCGATCTGGACGCCGTGGACCCGGCCGTCGCCAACAAAGCCAAGCTGTTCTACGTGAACTATCCCAACAATCCCACCGGCGCCGCGCCCACGAAAGACTTTTTCGACCGGCTGATCGCCTTCGCCGACCGGCACAACATCCTGATTGTTCAGGACGCCGCCTACGCCACGCTCGTCTATCCGCCGCACGAGCCGCTGTCCATTCTCGCCCGACCCGGCGGCAAGCAGGTCGCCCTCGAGTTGCATTCCATGAGCAAAAGCTACAACATGACCGGCTGGCGCCTGGGTTTCGTGGCCGGTTCCGCCCCGGCCGTGCGCGCCTATGCGGACGTGAAGGACAACACCGATTCCGGCCAGTTCAAAGCCATCCAGCACGCGGCCTGCGCCGGCATCGCGGACAAGGCGCTCGCCGACGACATCCATCGCCATTACCGCGTGCGGCTGGAGAAGATGTGCGCCGCCCTGCGCCAAGTCGGATTCGACGCCGCCATGCCCGGCGGCACGTTCTATCTCTACGCGCCCGCGCCCGTCGGCGCCGGCGCCACACCCTTCGCCAACGCCGAAGAAGCCGCCGACTTCCTCATTCGCGAACACATGATCTCCACCGTGCCCTGGGACGACGCCGGCGCCTTTCTCCGCTTTTCGGCCACCTTCGAATCAAGCGACGACGCCGACGACAACCGCATCCTCGCCGAAACGGTCGCGCGCCTGCAATCCGCCGCCTTGCGCTGGACGTAAGCGCCGCGCTGGCGGATGGCGGCCGTTTCATCGTTCATGGCCTTGCCGCCAACCGCACAGCCGCGACCGCCGCGCGCGCGTCCCTTCGGAAGCTAGGCCTTTACGGGCCTGTATCCGTGGATGAAGGGCCGCTCCATCCCCTGCCCTACGCGGACAATCTGGTCAACCTGATCGTTCTCTCGCAATCGCAAGCGGCCCCGGATTCCGAGGCGGCTGTCAAGGAACTGCTGCGTGTCCTGACGCCAAACGGCGCATTCGCCTTTCCTTCCGCCGCATCCGCGCGCCTGTCCCCCGCTCTGACGGCCGCCGGATTCGACCGCATCCGTGCCGACGGCGCCTGGACGCAGGAAACCTTCTCGTTGCGGGCCTATGCCGCCGACGACGGCTCCGAAACGGCCGCGCTCGATCTCGACGCGCCGCCGGTTCACGACGGCCTCGCCGCCGCCGGCAACCGCCTCTACATGAGCGCCGAAGACGGCCATCTCCTCTGTTTCGGGGAATGAGGGCGGCTCCGACTAAGTCCGCAAGCCAAGGGGCTGCCAGTCAGATGTCGGAGGTACGATTCCGAATGCATCCAGTGATCCTAAGTGGAGCAGTTGATTTGCCGCAAAGAGCACAAAGATCGCAAAGAAAGACAGTTGTGCAGTTTTATGGCCACACCAA
>SLKS01000248.1 GCA_007134465.1 Kiritimatiellia bacterium
CTCTCTTCAGGCTTCAGGTTTCCGCCCTCATCCCTCTCTTCAGGCTTCAGGTTTCCGCCCTCATCCCTCTCTTCAGGCTTCAGGTTTCCGCCCTCATCCCTCTCTTACCCTTCCGCGCGGCGGACGAGGCGCCAGCCGAAGAACAGGGAAATCAGCACAGGCGTCCATATGAGAATGTCGGGCCGAAACTGCGGATGCCTTCGCAGCGACTCGACGAGAACCAGCACGACGTAGAAAACGAGCAGGACGGCCAGACTGATCGCGCCACCGATGGAAGATTCGCGACGGTGCGCCTTGATGCCGAGCGGAATGCCGAGCAGCACGAACGCGAAGCAGGCCGCCGAGAGCGCGAACCGTTTGTTGATTTCAACGCGCAAGGCCATGATTTCCCGGTCGCGCTCGGCCTCGTCGGAAAGGGAGCCCGACTCCTGCAAAGTCCGGATACGGCTTCGCAGCTCGTCGAGTTCGAAATCGCCCGGTCGTTCGCGATAGGAGCGTCGCTGGCGAACGTCGCCCAAACGCAATGGCCAGCGTCCGACGAGAGCGGGCCCCGGCCGGTTTTCATCGAACGGATCGATGGTCACGTCGAACAGATCGAGCATGAGCCCGTGCCCGTCGTCGGTCAGCGAAACAGTCCCGCGACGCGCGTGAATGTCTCGCTGCGTCTGGCCCTGGCGCCGGTCGTAAATACGCAAATTGACCAGTTCGTCGTCTTCAATCCGCTCCACCCAGACGGTGAGACCGGGAAATTCGGATATCGTTTGGCCGGCCGGAAAGAAATCGAGCGGCGCGACGGCGCTGAGTTCTTCGAGCAATCGTCGTTGCGCGTAGCGATTGCGCGGCACGGTTCTGTTGTTGATCCAGACGCAAACCAGGCTCGTCAGCAGCGCGAACAGCAGGAGCGGCGATACAACGCGCCACAAACTCATGCCGCCGGCTTTCATGGCCGTGATCTCGCCGTCGGACGATAGACGCCCGAACAGAAGCAGGCTGGCGGTCAGCAAGCTGACCGGCAGCGCGAACGGCAGAATGGTCGGTATGCCCAGCGCGACCACTTTCAGGAAAGCGGCCGCGCCTACGCCGCGGACCATAAGATCGGCCGTGCCGAACACAAGCGCCACGCACACGACAAACACCAGCGCCGCCGTCGCCGTTAGGACATAGACCATGAAATCGGCGAAAAGATGACGGTGCAGCGTCTTCATTCGTGCGATCAGTAGCGGTAACTGTCCGGCTTGAACGGGCCGTCGCGCCGCACGCCAAGATAGCGGGCCTGCTTGGCCGTCAACCGTTCCAGCGGCGCGTTCAGACTCTTCAGATGCATGCGCGCCACTCGTTCGTCGAACGTTTTCGGCAGCAGATGAACGCCGATCGGCCAGTCGCGCACCGCCAGCTCTATCTGCGCCATGACCTGGCAGGAGAAGCTGTTGGACATGACGAAACTGGGATGGCCCGTGGCGCAGCCCAGGTTGACCAGACGTCCGCGGGCCAGCACGATGATGCTTCTGCCGTTCGGGAACGTGATCTTGTCCACCTGCGGCTTGATTTCCGTCCAGCGGAACGGGGAAAGGTTCTCAATTTCGATTTCACTGTCGAAATGGCCGATGTTGCACACGATCGCCATGTCCTTCATGCGGCGCATGTGGCGCAGCCGAATCACGTCGCAACAGCCGGTGGCCGTAACGAAAATGTCGCCGATGGCGCAGGCGTCGTCCATGGTCATGACCTGATAGCCTTCCATGGAAGCTTGCAGAGCGCAAATGGGGTCGACTTCCGTCACGATCACCCGCGCGCCCTGGCCGCGCAATGCCTGGCAGCACCCCTTGCCGACATCGCCGTACCCGGCCACCACGGCGACCTTGCCGGCAATCATCACGTCGGTGGCGCGGGCGATGCCGTCCACAAGCGAGTGGCGGCAGCCGTACAGGTTGTCGAACTTGGACTTGGTCACGGCATCGTTCACGTTGAAGGCTGGGAACAGCAATTCGCCGCGCTCGTGCAAGCGGCACAGGCGATGCACGCCCGTGGTGGTCTCTTCCGACACGCCGCGAAACGTCTTGAGCAGACGATGGAAACGTTCGGGATCGCGCCGCACCGATTTCGCCACCTGCTTGTACAGAACGGCTTCTTCCTGGTTTTCCGGTTTGCGGCGCAGCGCATCCGTGTTTTCCTCGGCCTGCCAGCCCAATTGCGCGAACAGGGTCGCGTCGCCGCCGTCGTCCACGATGGCGGTCGGCCCCTTGCCCGCGCCCCAGTCGAGCATGCGGTCGGTGAATTCCCAGTATTCCTCCAGCGTCTCGCCCTTGTAGGCGAACACCGGAACGCCGGTCTTCGCTATGGCCGCCGCCGCATGGTCCTGCGTGGAATAGATGTTGCAACTGGCCCAGCGCACCTTGGCGCCAAGCGCGCGCAGCGTTTCGATCAGCACGGCCGTCTGAACCGTCATGTGCAGCGACCCGGAAATGCGGGCGCCCTTCAGCGGCTGCGCCTTGCGGTATTCTTCCCGCAACAGCATGAGTCCGGGCATTTCCTTTTCCGCCAACTCGATGTCGCGCCGCCCGTAGTCGGCCAGCCCGATATCGGCCACGCAATAGTCTCTTTTGGCGGCCGAGCGTTTTTTCTGTCGTTTCATCTGCTTCCTCCTTGCTCTAGTTTTTCCCGCACCCGCATACATCTTCCTCACACGGCGGAGCGCAGCGCGGCGGCGCGATCGGTTTTCTCCCAGGTGAACTTGTCGAGCCCCTTCTTTCGTCCGAAATGGCCATAGGCCGACGTGCCCTCGTAGATCGGACGCAACAGATCGAGCGTGCGAACGATTTCGGCCGGTTTAAGGCCGAACGTCTTGCGCACGGCCTTTTCCAGCTTCTCCTGCGCCACGGCGGCGGTACCGAAGGTTTCCACCGTGACCGAAACCGGCTCGGCATAGCCAATGGCATAGGCCAGCTCGACTTCGCAACGCGTCGCCAGCTTGGCGGCCACGATGTTCTTGGCCACGTAGCGGGCCATGTAGGCGGCGCTGCGGTCCACCTTGGACGGATCCTTGCCGGAGAACGCGCCCCCGCCATGACGGCCCATGCCGCCATAGGTGTCCACGATGATCTTGCGGCCGGTCAGTCCGCAATCGCCTTGCGGACCGCCCGTCACGAAGCGGCCGGTCGGGTTCACCAGATATTTCGTTTTGGCCGACAGCCATTTCTTCGGAATGGTCCGTTTGACGACTTCTTCGACAATGCCGTCCCGAATCTGCCTATGGGACGCGTCCGGTTCGTGCTGGGACGAGACGACGACGGTTTCGACCCGCACCGGCTTGCCGTCCTCGTACAGGACGGAAACCTGGGACTTGCCATCCGGGCGCAGGAAAGGCAACACGCCGGTGCGGCGCGCTTCCGCCAGCCTGCGCGACAGCGAGTGGGCGAACATGATCGGCATGGGCATCAGCTCGGGCGTTTCGTCGCAGGCGTAACCGAACATCATGCCCTGGTCGCCGGCGCCCTGCTCCTTGAAGAGCCCTTTGCCCTTGGTCACGCCCTGGGAGATGTCCGGCGACTGCCGGTCCAGCGAAACCAGCACGGCGCAGGAATCGTAGGAGAAGCCGGCGCGCGGATCGAGATAGCCGATCTTTTGCACCTTGGCGCGGGCCACGTCGGCGTAATTGACGCGAGCGGAACTGGTGATTTCGCCCGCGATCACGATCATGCCCGTGCTGACCATTGTTTCGCACGCGACACGCGATTTGGGATCGCCCTTCAGATGCGCGTCCAGGATCGCGTCCGATATGCCGTCCGCCACCTTGTCGGGATGTCCTTCCGTAACCGATTCCGAAGTGAACAAGTATCGCTTCGCCATGATTCTTCCTCCGTTTCCTTTGTTGTTTGTCAACCGATCAACTCGCCATCCTTCACAATTCAAGCAATGTCGGGGCGACTTCGCGGACCAGGCGGCGGCAATAGGCCAGCGCTTCCGTCGCCGAGCGGCACTCGCGCACGGTATCGGCCAAGGCCCGAGCCTGCGCAAGCGTAACGCTGCGCACGGCCTCCTTGACGGCGGGCACGGCCGAGGGCGCCACGCTCAGCTCGTCCACGCCCATGCCGAGCAGCAGCATGGTCAGCATGGGATCGGCGGCCATTTCGCCGCACACGCCCACCCAGCGCTTGTGACGATGAGCCGCCTCGATGGCGCGCCGCATCAGTTCCAGCACGGCGGGATGGGTGGGTTCGTACAGGTAGGCCACGCTTTCGTTCACCCGGTCCACGGCCAGCGTGTATTGCACAAGATCGTTGGTGCCGATGCTGAAAAAATCCACATGCTCGGCCAAAGCGGCGGCGGTAAGGGCGGCGGACGGCACTTCGATCATGATGCCAACCTCGATATCCCTGTCGAACGGCACGCCCTCCTTTTCGAGTTCGAGCTTGGCTTCCTCGAGCAGCTCGTTGGCGCGCACAACCTCGCCTTCGTTGCCGATCATGGGATACATGATTTTCACGTTGCCGTCCGCGCTGGCGCGAAGAATGGCACGCAACTGGCATTTGAAACTGTCGGGATAGAGCAGGGAAAGGCGGATGGAACGGCAGCCCAGGAACGGGTTCACCTCGCGAGCGAACTCCTGCTGGGGCAACAGCTTGTCGCCGCCCAGATCGAGTGTGCGAATGATGACAGGCGCAGGCTTGAGCGCGGCCGCCACTTCGCGATAGACGCGGGCCTGCTCCTCTTCGCCGACCATGGTCTGGCGCAGAAGATACAGGTATTCGGAGCGAAACAAGCCCACGCCTTGCGCCCCATAGCGCAACACCGCCTCGACCTCGTCTGGCGTTTCCATGTTCGCGGAGAGCACGATGCGATGGCCGTCCCGGGTTTCCGCCGGTTCGCGCGACAGGGTGGCGAGCTCCTTGCGGATGGATTGGCGCGCCTCGTTCTCCGCCCCGTAGCGCTCCAGCATTTCCGAAGAGGGGTTGACCACCAGCAAGCCCTTGTTGCCGTCGATCAGGACCTGATCGCCGGGCTGGACCTTGCGACTGGCGTTGTGCAAGCCGACAACGGCCGGGATCTCGAGAGCGCGCGCCATGACGGCGGTATGCGAAGTGGCGCTGCCCAGATCGGTCGCGAACCCGAGCGCCATGTCCTTGCGCAGGCCGGCGGTTTCCGACGGCGAAAGATCGCTGGCCACCAAAACGTGGCGATGCGCCAAGCCTTCCAAGGCATTGTCGCTGTCGCCCTCCAGATTCTTCGCGATGCGCCGCGCCACATCCCGGATGTCGGCCACGCGTTCGCTCAAGTAGGCGTCATCCACCTTCTCCAGCGCCTCGACATAGCGCGACGTCACGTCGTGCAGCGCCCGCTCGACATTGCGCTGCCGCGTACGCACATACTGGACAATGTCGCCGACAAACGCCGGATCGTCCAGCGCCATCAGGTGCGCATCCAGAATGGAGGCGTTGGCGGCCCCGGTCTGGGATGCCAAGTCGCGCTGCAATTTCACAATCTGGGCGCGAGTCTCGATAAGCGCCTTTTCCAAACGCGCGATTTCTTCGGCAATCTTGTCGGCGGCAATCTCGCGGTCGGCGATCCGCAGCGTTTCGCCGCCCAGCAGATGCACCGGCCCGTACGCCACACCGGGCGAAACGCCGATACCCTGGAACGTCGAGACAGACGGAACTTGACCGGATGACGACATGGGCTATTCCACTTCGAAATTGTTCTCGATCAGTTGGGCCAACTCTTCCATGGCTTCTTCGGCGTCCTCGCCTTGCGCCGTGACCTTGAGGCGCGTCCCGCACGAGGCCGCCAGCGTGAGCAGACTCATAATGCTCTTGCCCGACACGCGGCTGTCGTCCTTCTGGACGGTCACATTGGCATCGTAGCGCGAGGCGATTTTCACGAATAGCGACGCCGGGCGGGCGTGGATGCCCTGACGATTGCGGATTTCGAATTCGCGCGCCACAATCTTCTCTTCAGCCTGTTCGCTACTCGACAGCATAAGGTCCCCTGCTCATGACAGCAATCAGCCGTTCGTCCAGTTCCTTGGCCGCGTCGTGACCCAGCCGCCGCAGCTTCTGATCCAAGGCCGCCGTGCGAACGATGTTGGCCAAATTGCGACCCGGCGCCACGGGAATATGGACGCGCGGGATTTCCCGTCCGAAAATCCGATACACGCCGTTGGCGGAATTGTCGCCCCCCCCGACTTGCTTGCTGTCGGGCCGACACAGGCTGGCCACCAGATCGAGACGCTTGGCCTCGCGTATCGCGGACACCCCGAACAGACTGGGCACATGAATAATGCCCAACCCCTTGATTTCCATGTGATAGCGCGTCACATCGATCGGCGCGCCGATCACCGCGCCGGAGCTGTCCAGCCGAAACTCGGTCACATCGTCGGAAACCAGCGCGGACCCGTTGCGAATCAGCTCCAGGGCCGCCTCGCTCTTGCCCATGCCGGGATCGCCTTCGATCAGCACGCCAATGCCCATGATTTCCACCATGGTCCCTTGCGCCTTCATCCGCGGCGCCATCATGCTTTCCATCACGATCGTCGCCGCATTGATTAAATGCTTGGTGATCATTTTCGACTTGAGCACCGGCACGTGGCAGGCTTTCGCCAGCGGCGGCAGCTCGGGAATCAGGCGCCGATTGCGCGCCACGATCAAACAAGGAATTTTCTTTTGGAAGTAGGTTTTCAAGCGCGTTCGCCGTTCGGCGGAGGACAACGAGGCCAGATAGCTGTCTTCCGCCAGGCCGATCACCTGGATTCGGTTCTGGGGGAAATAGTCGTAGAATCCGGTCAGGGCCAAGCCGGGCCGATGGATGGCCGCTTCGCGAATGCGCCGCGACAAAGCGTCCTTGCCAACCGCCATCTCCATCTGGCAGAGGGCGCCGCCCGTTTCCAGAAAGGAGGCCACCGTGACGGACCGTTTCGCACTTTCCTGCTTCATCTGCGTCTCCTTGCCGTTTCGCAGGCTACTCGACCGACTCCTGCTTGGGGTGCGCTTCCTTCTGCTTGGGGCGATGGTCCTGCACCTTGTCCCGCAAACGGCGCAACTGTTTTTCGGCCTTGAGCGCGGCATTGGTTATGGACAGCCGCATATTGTCCGTCGTATCGTCGGCCTCGACCCGAATATGGTTTTTGGCCTGCACGAAAAACTCGGCCTTGAACCGATGCTTTTCATTGTCGAGAATAACATGCACATGCTCCACGCGCGGGAAATCGGCAAAGAGCATTTCCGCTTTTTCCCTGGCCAATTCCTGAATGTCGCCCACGTCATCCATGTGCCTCGCCGTCACTTCGATCGACATGCCTGCCCTCCTCTTCCTGATTTTCGTGTTCCCCTACATGCGGAAGGATTCGCCCAGATACAGCTTGCGGCTGACGGGGTCGTTGATCAGATAATCGCTGGCCCCTTCGCGCAAGACTCTGCCTTCGTACAGCAAATACGCCCGGTCCACGATCGAGAGCGTCTCGCGAACGCTGTGATCCGTGATCAAAATGGCCAGGCCGCGCTCCTTGAGCCGGCGCAGAATGCTCTGTATATCGTTCACCGCCAGCGGGTCCACGCCGCTGAACGGCTCGTCGAGCATGATCAGCGCGGGCGACATGGCCAGAGCCCGCGTGATTTCGAGCTTGCGTCGCTCTCCGCCGCTCAGCGTGTACGCTTTCTGCCTCGCCACAACTTCCAGCCCCAGATCCCGCAACAGAACACGCACCCGTTCGCGACGCTCGTTCCGGGGAATATGCAGTGTTTCCAAGATGGCCAATATGTTCTCCTCGACTGTCAGCTTCCTGAACACCGATGGCTCCTGCGAAAGATAGCCCATCCCCAAACGAGCCCGCTTATACATGGGACGATTGGCAATGTCAATGTCGCGAAAGCGTATCGTTCCGCGATCCGGCCGAATCAACCCCACAATCATATGAAAGGTCGTGGTCTTGCCGGCGCCGTTCGGCCCGAGCAACCCCACAATTTCGCCCGCCCGCACCTGCGCATGCGCCTCGTCCACTACACGCCGGCCGCGATAGATTTTGCGCAAACCCTCGGCCTTCAAAACCATGTCGGCATGGCCCGTCATGGTTCCCGGTCTTTCGTCAGCCCCGGCAACAGCGACGGCATGCCGTCCAACTGGCCGCTCGCGGAACGGGTCATCCGCACGCGGCCCGACGCCCGCACATTGCGCATGGCGTTGTCGGCGAACTCGAACTCGATCGCATCGGCTCTCATCTCGTCCGACCCCTGAATCAGCAGCGCGTCGCCGGTCAAGACAACCTTGCCGGCTGTCGCGTGATATTCCGCCCGACGAGCGGAACCGCGCCCATCGGCTTGCGCGAAACGCACGGAACCTTCGGCCAGCAGCGAACGCACCTGATTCGTGCCCTCCATAACGATCGTCAACCGCTCCGACCACAGTCGGATGCGCGGATCGTCCACATGCACGTTCTTCTCGAACACCGCCACGCCTTTCTCGTAATCGTACGTCATCGAATCCGACGTCACCACCGTCGGCGCAAGAGCCTGCTCCGCTTGCTCCCTCTGTTCGGCCGACCCTGCCGTCCGCGGGGCCGCCGCAAGCGCGCTTGCGACCCAGCACGCCAGCGCAGCAGATGCCAGAAATCCGCCGAAAACTCTCGCTCGCCGTTCGCAACCGTTCATACGCCTCACACTCCCTCGACACAATCCGCCAATGAAGAAAACACACTAGACAACTTGACGGGAAAAGGAAAGCAAAATGTCTTTAGCGTTGGTTCCATGGGCGCATGCTTTGGGCCATAGTCATTGGTCCGTTTACTGAACACTAATTACGGATTACCCGTCTTGACCCCATTGACCGTATTGACCTTGTTGACACCCGGCGCTCTTCCTTCGTCATTCGTCATTCGTCCTTCGTCCTTCGTCATTCATTCGTCATTCGTCATTCGTCATTCATTCGTCATTCGTCATTCATTCGTCATTCGTCATTCATTCGTCATTCGTC
>SLKS01000137.1 GCA_007134465.1 Kiritimatiellia bacterium
GAGCATTGCAAATGATTGCCACACGAATATGTCAGCGACTCGAATCGGACACGATTCGAATACCAAATGCGTCCGAGTTCATCGGCAAGAATGTTGAGGTTATCGTGCTTTTGGAGCCTACGCCCGACCTTGTGTTTGGCGACAATCCGCGCAAGCGCATCTGCGGATCGGCCAAGGGGCAGATCCAGATCGCGTCGGATTTCGACGCGCCGCTGCCGGATGATGTACTGCGGGAGTTTCACCAATGAACATCCTGCTGGATACGCATGTGTTTCTCTGGTGGACGCTTGACGACAAGCGGCTGCCCACACGTTGGCGCGAGGCGTTCGAAGCGGACGAGAACACAGTCTATCTCAGCGCGGCCACCGCATGGGAGATCGTCATCAAACAGGGAATCAGGCGATTGAAAGTGGCGGAAGATCCTGTGGCCTGGTTCCGCAAGTACATTGATCATTACCGACTTGAGGCGCTGCCGATTACGCATGAACATGCGCTTGCCGTATTCAATTTGCCCCGCAAGCATAACGATCCCTTCGATCGCGTGCTGATCGCGCAGGCGGTACGCGAGAGTATGGTTCTGGCCACTGCTGACGAAGCCATTCGACAATATGAGGTGACGGTGTTGACCTGATTCCCTCTTCCGTAATCGTCGCCCGCTATCGTCTGCCGAGCCCTCCTTTATCTGGCTTTCATGCCCCTTTCACGCTTGTTTTTCCCGGCAAACCGCGGACAGCAGGATGATCGGGCCGCCGTTGGACAATGCGTGCCTCCATGGGATGACAGTGTTTCAGAATAAACGTTACTGATATTAACAGAAAATAATTCGCCTTTCGACCGAACCTTCTACGCTTTTCTGTCGGCATAGGGTAGACGGAAGCGCGTTGATTATGGTAAACGGTCATGTTATGCGAATGGAAACCGACAAGGAACTGCTCGACAGCTATGTCGAGGCCGGCGACGAGTCCGCGTTCGCGGAACTGGTGGTGCGGTACGGCCCGATGGCGTATCGCACGTGTCGGCGCCTGTTGGGCAACGACCACGACGCCGAAGACGCGACGCAGGCGGCGTTTCTCGTGCTCGCCCGCAAAGCCGGCCGGCTCCGGCAGAAAGGACGCATGAACGGCTGGCTGCATCGGGTGGCGCGTCTGACGGCGCTGGAGGCTCGACGCAAGCGCGCCCACGCCGAACAACACGCGGCCGAAGCGGCCTTTTGGCAGGAAGGGCTGCCGGAAGAACTGTCGGAATCCGACCGGGAAACCGTGCTGGGACATGTGGACGCGGAACTCGACGGCTTGTCCGCCGTTCTGCGCGAAGCGGTTGTGCTGCGCTATCTGCGCGGATTCGGCGAGCGGGAAGCCGCCGCCCAGTCAGGATGTCCGCTGGGCACAATGAAGCGCCGCACAAGCGAGGGGCTCGCCCAGTTGCGCAAGCGCTTAGCGAAACGCGGGGCGACGCTGGGCGCCGCCACGCTGGCCGCAACCTTGGCGCGCGAAGCTTCGGCGGCCGTGCCGGAAACGCTGCTTCCGTCTCTATTGGCGACCGTGCAATCTGTCGCGCCCGTTGCGGGCGCGGCCGCGGGCGCCTCGACAACGGCAGCGATGCTGGCGGAGGAAACGATGAAAGCAATGTTCTGGAACGGAATGCGAACGGCGGGCTGGGTGGTGGCAAGCGCGAGCGTGATGGCTGTTGGCGGCGTGGCGGCGGTACAGGTGGCAGCCGAGAAACCCGCGCCGGAACCGGTAGCGGAAATGGCGGCGCCAGCCGAACCGGTTCCGGCCGCCGAACGCTCGCCGGCCGCCGTCACCGTCACGCCACGCGGCTACGATGCGTGGGAAGCTTTTGACGAACTCGCGCGCCGGGGCGGAACGCGGGTCGTCAGGATCGGCGGGCGGTATGACATGACATTGCTGGTGCCGGTGAAACTGCGTTTCCAGCCGGTGGCCGACCGAACGCTGATCGAGGCGGTGGCCGCGACGCGCGACCTCGATATCGTTTGGACAAAAAATGGCAAATATGCGGTTCTCCATGAAGGCGTTTCGGATGCGGACCTGGATCGGGTGCGGAACGATTTGGCGTCCGTCGAGCCTGCGGTTCGTCGCATGGCGGCCTGGCGCGCGGGCTGGCTGCGGGATGCCAGGGTCGTTCCACTTCTGGTAAAGGCAGCCAAAGACGCGGATGGAGAAACCGCGCGTCAGGCGACCATCGGCTTGCGCCGCATCGGCTGGGATGCCGTGCTGGCGCTGGACGAAACGGCTTTCGATTTGCTCGCCGCCGAACTCGCCGACCGGAATCGATCTGTGCGCAAGCGTGCAGTTCTAGGATTGAATCGCGTGGGCGGGGAGCAGGCGTTGGCGCTGATTGAACAGGCGTTGGCCGACCCGGACCTATCCATACGCTACATTGCGTCTGTCATACTGGGGCAAATGGAAGGGGACAGAGCGTTTAGACTGCTCGAAGAAGTGTTGGCCAGTTCGGATGTCGACATGCGCGGCGGCGCGACTCTTGCTCTTTCCAGCTCGATTCATCCCAAAGCGCCGGATCTGCTTGAGCAAGCTCTTTCAGACCCGGAATACTCCGTGCGCAGTTTCGCCGCAAGAGCATTGGGATATGCGGGTGGTGAAAAGGCCGAGGCTTTGCTCGGGAAAGCGCTGACAGACCCGAGCAAATTTGCCCGTAGCGATGCGGCTACCGCGCTGGGGCGCGTGGGCGGGGAGCAGGCGTTGGCGCTTATCGAGCAGGCGCTGGCCGACCCGGACGCCATGGTGCGTCAGGGTGCGGCTCATGGGCTTGGCCTCTTTGGTGGAGATAGAGCGTTTGTGCTTCTTGAGCGGGCGCTGGCCGACTCGGACGCCACTGTGCGCCGCAGAGCGGCTTATGGGCTTGGCCTCTTTGGTGGAGAGAGAGCGTTTGTGCTTCTTGAGCGAGCGCTGGCCGACCCGGATGCCACTGTGCGCCGCAGAGCGGCTTCTTCGCTGGGCAACATGGGCGGAGAACAGGCGCTGGCGTTGCTTGAACAGTCCCTGGCCGACCGGGATGCCGACGCACGAGCCAGTGCGGCTGCCGCGTTGGGCATTGCGGGTGGAGAGAGGGCGATCATGCTGCTGGAACAAGCGCTGGCGGATTCGAACGCCAGTGTGCGTCGGGAAGCCACCTCGGCCTTGAGCAGGACGGGCGGGCAAAAGGCGCTGGCGCTTCTCGAAAAAGCGCTGGCCGACCGGGATGTCGGCGTTCGCAAAAACGTGGCGGCGATCGCGAACGAAATGGGCGGGCAAAAGGGGTTTGCGCTTCTCGAGAAAGCGCTGGCCGACCCGCATGCCGACGTGCGCGGCACGGCGGCAGCCGCACTGGGCAACATGGGTGGAGAGAAGGCGATAACGCTCCTCGAACGCGCCTTGGCGGATTCGGACGTCCCTGTGCGCCGGAAAGCCATCTCGGCCCTGAGCAGGAGGGGCGGGCACAAGGAGCTGGCGCTCCTCGAACGGACGTTGGCCGATCCCGATGCCATTGTTCGCGGCAGTGCGGCTGTCGCGTTGGGCAGTGCAGGCGGAGAGAAGGCGATAACGCTCTTGAAGAAAACCCTGGCGGATTCGGACGCCAGCGTGCGTCGGCAAGCCATAGGGGCGCTGAGCAGGGCGGCCGGACACAAGGCGTTGCCGATGCTCGAACAGGCGCTGGCCGACCCGGACGCCAGTGTGCGCCGATCAGCGGCGGATTCCCTAGGCAGTCTGGGCGGAGAGAAAACGTTGGCGCTTCTGGAAAAAACTCTTTCCGATCCGGATAGAGACGTAGCGCAAGCGGCAGCATCCGCTCTGGCTCGCGTCGGCGGAGACAGGGCCATGACATTCATCGAACAAGCCTTGGCCGATCCGGAAGTCCGCAACCGTACAATGGCCACCATAGCGCTGATGGATATGGAGGGCGAAAAAGCGCTTCCATACCTTGAAAAGGCGCTGGCCGACCCGGATGCCGGCGTACGCCGGCGAGCCCTTGATTCGCTCTGGAGAATCGGCGGCGAGCAGTCGCGCGATCTGCTGCTCGACAGACTGGCTCGCGAACAGGACCGTTCCGTGCTTGTTTCCATACGCAGAGTGCTGGAAAGTGGTTTCGCCGGCGATCCCGTCGTGGACAAGGCGCTGGACAATTTCCTTCTGCCCGAAGAAACGCCCGCCCGGAAACCGCGCCCGGAAGACGAGATTTTCTAGGACCTCGCCATTTCCGGCGTGTGGCGCCGCAGTTCCATTTCGACCCGCTCGGAAAGAAAGACCTTCAAGAGCGACTGATAAGGAACATCCCTTTTGTTCGCAAGCAATTTGAGTTCTTCGAGCAAGGTTTGGGGCAAACGCAGGGAGATGGTTTTCGTCGAGGGCTTCAGGTTGGGGAACACGGCTCGTTTTGCTTTCGACCAATCGAAATAGTCTGTTGAATCATGTTCCGCCCAAAATGTGCGTTCCGCCTCTTCGTCCTTGAATTTCGGCATGCGCTTCATGACAGGTACACCTTCCTTTCCTTTCGATTCATATCACGGGCTGAAACGACACGCAGGCGGCGTTTTCGCATCGTAAAGGCAATGAACAGGAGGCGATCTTCGTCGGTTTGCCCAAGCGCGAAATATCGCTTCTCCGTTCGGGAATGTTTGGCGTCGTTCCCGACCATCAAGGGGCCATTGAAGAAAACTTGCTCCGCTTCCTGTGGCGTAACCGCATGGGCAAGCCCATTCTTCTCGGCATTGCCCCGATCCCAGTCGAACCCCTCGAATTCAGGCACGGCAACAATTTCCATAATGACACCAATGTATATTGCATGAATATACTTGTCAAGGGAATTTTACGTTGGGATTGTCTTTGCCCGAGTACAGGTATGTCCCTTTCACGCTCTCTCCGTGACCTCCGTGCCCTTCAGCGAGTCCGCGAGCGGGTGGTTTAAAAGCGGTTATATCGTCCTTGAATTTAGGAAACAGAGGTGCGAGCCGACGTAACTGACGAACTTTCCGAAAAAAGAGCGAATTCGCGCTTTACATTTGGTCGTCCATATGTAAAACATGCTTTCATGAAAACGATTGAAAGGCCATTTTGGAAGGCGGAAATCGACCGGTTATGGCGTCAGAAATCCATCGTTTGGCTGTCCGGGGTCAGGCGTGTCGGCAAAACGGTTCTTTGCCGGCAGATGGAGGACGGCGTCTATTTCAATTGCGATCTGCCTTCCGTCCAAAGGCAGTTGGCGGATCCGGAAATGTTTTTTCTTCAGCATGCGGCGGCGGACCGTCCTCTTTTGCTGGACGAGGTTCATCGAATTGGCGATCCGGCGCAGGCGTTGAAGATCGCGGCGGACGAGTATCCGAATGTGCGTATTCTGGCTACAGGTTCCTCGACGTTGCAGGCTACCGGCAAGTTTCGGGACAGCCTGACCGATCGCAAGCGTTCCCTTCATTTGCCTCCGGCGCTGTGGCGCGAATGCCGTTCGATATTCGGTTGCCTTGATTTGGATCGCCGTCTTCTGCATGGCGGGTTGCCGGGCGTTCTGCTGGGGGAACAGCCCGATCCGTCTTTTTTCGAGGACTGGCTGGACAGTTTCTATGCCCGCGACATTCAGGAGCTTTTCGGCATTCGCAACCGTACCGGGTTCATGGCGCTTCTCAAACTGATTGCCCTGCGCAACGGCGGACTGCTGGATATCGGCGATTTGGCCAAAGAGGCCGGCGTTAGCCGCCCCACAGTATCCTCGCACCTGGACGCGATGGAAATTGCGCACGCCATCCTTCGCGTTCCCCCTTTTTTCGGCGGAGGACATCGCGAGATCGTGCGCCGTCCTCGCGTATTCGCTTTCGACACCGGACTGGTTGCCCATGTTCGAGGATGGACGACGATTCGGGAACATGACCGCGGCTTGCTTTGGGAGAACCTTGCGCTCGACGAGCTGCGCGCCATATTCCCGCCGCGCTCCATTCACTATTGGCGCGACAAAAGCCGCCGCGAGATTGATTTCGTCGTGGAACATTCCGATGGGCGGGTGGACGCGTTGGAGGCCAAGATCAATCCCGATGCGCTGGACGGCGATTCGCTCAAGGTCTTTCGCAGCTTGTATCCGAAAGGCGACAACTATCTGCTTTGTCCGTTCGTCCGCGAGCCCTATGCTCTTCGCAAGAACAATCTGTCGGTTCGCGTCGTTCGCCCCTCGGACCTTTCACCGTAGACGCTGTCTGCCGGACGATAGGGTCTGACGCAAGGCTTTATTCCCGCCCGCCGTCTTTCCCAGCAGAGAAAAACATGGTTTTTCTGCCTAACCTTTTCGGGAAAACCGCGAGCATAGGGTAGACGGAAGCGCGTTGCCTATGGTAAACGGTCATGTCATGCGAACGGAAACCGATCAGGAACTGCTCGACAGCTATGTCGCCTCCGGGGACGAGTCTGCGTTCGCGGAACTGGCGGCGCGGTACGGCCCGATGGCGTATCGCACGTGCCGGCGTCTGCTGGGCAACGATCACGACGCCGAAGACGCGACGCAGGCGGCGTTTCTGGTGCTCGCCCGCAAAGCCGGCCAACTGCGGCGGAAAGGGCGCATGAATGGCTGGCTGCATCGGGTGGCGCGTCTGACGGCGCTGCAATTGTTGCAGAAGCGAGCCAGACGCGAGCAGCAGGCAGCCCAGGTCGCCTTCTGGCAAGAGAACCTGCCGGAAGACGTATCGGAGATGGACCGGGAAGCGCTGCTGCGGCATGTGGACGCGGAGCTCGACGGCTTGTCCGGCGCGCTGCGCGAGGCGGTTGTGCTGCGCTATCTGCGCGGGTTCGGCGAGCGCGAAGCCGCCGTTCAGGCCGGTTGCGCGGTCGGCGCCATGAAATGGCGCGCCAGCGAGGGGCTTGCGCAGTTGCGCAAGCGCCTGGCGAAACGCGGGGTCGCGCTGGGCGCGTCCGCGCTGGCCGCGAGCCTGGCGCGCGAAGCCTCGGCGGCCGTGCCGGAAACGCTGCTTCCGTCCCTGTTGGCGACCGTGCAATCTGTCGCGCCCGTTGCGGGCGCGGCCGCGGGCGCCTCGACAACGGCAACGATGCTGGCGGAGGGAGCGATGAAAGCGATGTTCTGGAACGGTGTGCGGACGGCGTGCTGGATGGCGGCGAGCGCGGGTGTGGTGGCCGTGGGCGGTGTGGCCGCGGTACAGGTGGCGACGGAAAAGCCGGTGCCGGAACCGGCGGCGCTTGTGCGCGAAGCGGGCGAAGCTTGTCCGGCGGCGCAAACCATGGTGGCGGAAGCGAGACTTGTCCCATACGCGATTCGGGATTTGCATCGGCTGGGCGTTCGCATGTTCGTGCCGGGCGGCGTTCCGCCTGCCCGGCAGCGGATTCCGCCCTCCCTGCGCGGCATGGAAACGACCGTGCGCGACTATGTCGAACAGATGGCGACCCATTTGGGATACCGGGCCGTATGGAAGCGCGGCAATTCGGTGGTCGTGCTGGAGAAGCCTGCCGACGACGCCGAGCGGGCGCGTTTGCGAAGGGCGTTTGCCTCCATGGAGCGAAGCGGGGACCGCCGGTTCTTCGCGCTCGCCTGGCAAAGCCGAACGGTCGAAAGCATAGAACTCCTGAGCCGGGCGGTGCGCAGCGAGGACCCCGCCATCGCCGCCGTTGCGCTCGAACAGCTTGGCAGCTTTAGTGGCTTTGCGGGAATTGTCGCCTGCGCATTGGATGAAACCCTCTGGCCGCTAATCTGGGAAGACATTTTCCGTTCGCCTTCCTTTTATTTGAGGCGGCTGGAGGCAGCGGGAGAGATTGCCATGGCCGCGCCAAGCGAAGCGTGGAGCAATCTGCTGGAAATGGCGGAGCATATGGTCCGCTATCTGGAGGGAGCAGATGCCTCATCCCACCCTTCAGAACCGCCGATGCCTTTGATTGTCCTGGGCATGCTGCCGGAATCGGTTTCTCGCGCCGCGCTCCTCCGTTACCTTGAGCACGAACGGATTGTGGTGCGGCAATGGGCCCGCTGGGCGCTGCTGCAACAAACGCCGGACAACCAGGAAGCATGGATCTCGGAAAAGAAGCTGGCGGATATGCTTGCGAATGAACACTTCCACAGCGGGTGGCTGTTCATGGATGAAATAACGCATGGCCCGCATCCACGCTATCGCGAATTCGTTCAATCCGTTCTCTTGAACCGATTGCGCGATTCGGATTCGGAATTGGTTCGGCTTCATTCCGCCCAATTGCTATGTCAGATGGGAATTCCGGAAGGCCTGAACCATGTGCGCACGCGCTTGCAGGCCCTCGATCATAATGACATTACAAATATAAATCGATACCACAGCATGTTGAATGCCTTGACCATGAACGGAAGCGAGGAAGCTGTGACCGTTTTCCTCGATATGCTGCGGAATGCTGATGGCCCGGCGATGATGAGGATGATCACTGTCCTGCCAATATTCAATCTCGATGGATCCGCACTCCGGGAAGCAGCGCGCATCCTTTTGCGGGAAGGGCGCGCGACCGCAAGCAGCATTGGCCAATGGGCCAGCAGCGGGGCTTTGGGCAAGACTGGCGCGCTGGACGAAGAGCACGAGAAAGACCGGGGAATTCTGCTCGATCATGTGCTGACGGTTGGAGATGCCAGAGTACGAACAGCGATTGTTAACGCTATCTGGAACAATTTTCACGACAGGGACGAGTGGATATTGCGGCCGGATCTCCATGATCGGCATGTGTTCGAATGCCTCAACAACATACGGAACATGGAGCACGCGAGCGAAGCGTATACGATTTCACGAGGCAGGCCGCCTAGCGAATGGAAAGATATCGCCGCTTATGTGGGCGGCGGGAAGCCTTTGGTCTGTCCCTTGCACGGTCAGTCCTACACGCGGCGATATCCAACGGGAGGCTCTGCCGGGATTTTCAATCCCGCCGCCGAAGACAACTTCATCGTTTGCTCCAATCCCGAGCATGCGAGGGTGCGGATCGAGAAAA
>SLKS01000293.1 GCA_007134465.1 Kiritimatiellia bacterium
ATTCGCCGATGCTGTCGGAAAAAACAATAAGATTCGGTGGACGACTACGGCGATCCCGACGCGCTTCGCGGTCGGGACGGATTACGAGTGACAGAAGTCGTCCCCCGTAGTCGTCGCCGTAGTCGTGTTCCGTTTTTGTGTTCTGACCTCCGAATATCTGACTTCCGACCTCTGGTTTGCGGGCGTCAGCCCGCCTTTAGCCTCTTGCGGCGCCGCGCGAGACCAATGCCGACGGCGGCGAGCGCGGCGCCGACGGCATTGGCCAGCGCATCGGCGACCTCGCCGGTCCGGTTCAGGCCGGGAAAGGCCGCTTGCAGGACTTCCATGAGCGCGCCGAAGGCAGAGCAATAGAGAACGACCCACGCAAGGGTTTTCCCGTCGCGTCGGCCCGGAAACAACACGACGAGAATCAAAGCGGCATAGACCGCGTACAGCGCAACGTGCGCCGCCTTGTCGGCATGCGGAATCATGCGCGGCGTCGGCACGCCGGACAATGGCGCCAGCGAAAGAACCGCCAGCCCCAGCGTGAATGCGCTTGCGATCGCCCAGCGCGCCCGCGCACCGATCATGGCGCGGCCTTGGCCAGCGCCTGGCGCACAGCCTCCAGCAAGGCGTCCGACGTCACGGTCGCGCCCGTAACGGCGTCCACGCCATCCGTTCCCTGCGCCATCGCGATGCGGCGCGGCAGATCGCGCAACGCGCGCAGCGGGCGGCTTTCCTTGTGCTCGACCACCGTAACATTGCGAACGAGGCCGTCGCGCACGACCACCTCGACGACAATATCGTCCACATAGCCGCGCGCGCTGCCCCGATAGGCGCCGTCGCGCCAGCGAGGAGCTTCCTTCGCCACGGCGGCCGGTTTCGCATCCGGCTCCGGCGCAGGCTCTTTCGCCGGATGCCCGATCGCCTGCGACAGAACGACGCGGCGGTTCTCGGGCAAACCAATGCGCCGGGCCAGCGCCTCCTTGTCCAGCCAGCCGATGACAACGGTCGCCAAACGGTTGGCGGCGCAAAAAAGGTACACGTTCTGACTGATGAAACCGGTATCCGTGGCCGAATAGAACGCTACCGCGTCGGCCGACGCATCCGGCATGCGCGAAGCGTCTGCCACGTAGATCAGCACAATCGGCGCCTGGGCCACGAACGGCTGCTTGCCGGCCGCTTCGCGGACATCCTCTTTCAGAACGCGGCGCAAACGATGCTCGCGCGGTTCGTACAAAAACAGGCCGTCCGCGCGCGCCACATACACATCGATCCCCTGCCAGTTCCGCGCCGACGGCGCCGTACGCTTGCCCGATTCGGGACGGTTGATTCCCGCCGCCGCCCAGAGCAGCGACGAAAGCGTTTCCTCCGATACGGGCGTCGGTGCCAGATCGCGCTGCGATTGCCGGCGCGCCAGCGCCTCCATCAGGGGCATGCCCCCCTCCTGCCGAGGCGGGGGCAACGGCACAAGCGCTTCCTTGTCCGCCGCCGCGCAAGATGTCGCCATGATAACGCAGGCCAGAGCCAAACCGAACCGTCTCAGTTCTCTCATCGAACCTCCTTTTCCCGATCAATCCTTGACGAAGGGGATCGTCATTGGATAGGTCCACAACTCGCGATTGCCCGACTTGACCGTGGCCATGATGCAGAAGATCAAGTCGAGTACGATCACGGCCATCAGGGTGAAAATCCCAATGATAACGAAGACGAGAACGAAAGATGCGACAAGATAGAGTATCAGGCTGATTTGCCAGTTCAACGCCCGGCGGGCATGCTGCTTTGTTGTTTCGTTCTTGCTGGACAGCAGGACAATCAGAGGGCCAATAAATCCCGTAAACAAGCCCAGCACATGCGTCAGAACTTGCAGCGTAGTTTCGTTATCCGACCCTGGGGCGAACGAAGAAGAGCTTGACGCGGGAAGAACTCGCGCCGGAACTGGAGGCGGCGGCTTGGCGCCGGCGAACGACGAAGCAAAGGCGGGCAGGCTCCCGGCCGGCGCCCAGTCGGCCATGCCCTCTTGCCAAACCAGTGTCGAGGGGCCAATCGCGCCGCCAACACACAGCCGCCGGGCCTCTTCATCGGACACGCGCGCCGCTTGACCATTGCCGTCCACATAATGCCACATGACATCCTCCGTTCTTCCCGCGGGAATGATCGCGCGTCTGTGAATGATTGTCTTCCGTTTTCCGATTCTGCATACAATGGCCGCATGGAATTGGCAAGCGCTATCTTGTTCTCCCTGGATCGTTCCGAACATTTTTCTTGCAAAAGTCCAACCCATGACTCATCAATGGATGTCCGAGCGAAGAATACGAACCAGTCGCGTACAAGAAAAGGAGCTGGCCATGAAACGATGGTTCTGCGCAGGCGTGTTGGCAATGGCCGTCGGTGCGGGCACAGGCTGTCCCAGAACGGCGCCGATGGAAGCCGAGCCGGTGGAAGACGATCCGATCCCGCTGCGCGAGCGGCTGGAACAACTGACCGAAACAGGCCAAACCGGCGCTGCCATCGAGCTGCTGGAAACAGCCTTGACCAACAGCGCGTACGCCGACGACCGGCCCGCGTTCTTCAGGCAGATTCTCGGCCTTCATTTGAACGCGGGTGAAATCGAACCGGCTCAGGGCCGTTATTATTCGGCGCTGTCCGAACCGGATCTGATGAAAAGCGGTTTCGGTCTGATCGAGAACCGGCTAACGGAAACCGGTCAATTCGGACTGCTGGCCACCTGGTCGGACAATCTGCGGCGAACGGAAACGCTGCCGATGGCGAAACGGGAACAGGCGGCGCATAGGCAACTGGAAGCCTATCGGCTTGGCGCCATGCCTGACAAGGCCGTCGCGCTTGTCCCCGCTCTTCTGAGCGAATTCGAATCGGCGGCCGCCGAACGTCTTTTGAAGCGGCATCTTGACCGTCTGTTGGAAATGGATATTCCGGCGTTCGATGTTTTTCTTGCCACCCTCGAGCAGAGAGGAGCGGACCCGGCCTGGCTATCCCCCTTGACGACAGTCTATCGTCTAAAGCTGGCGGTGGCCCGCCGACATCTCGCGGAAGCCGCGGACGGGTTTGCCGCAGCGCTTTCGACGCTGGCGGATGCCGGCCATGATGGAACAGCGCTGTTGCGTAGCATTGTCCGACTCGGCCGCGAGACCGGCATGCTGGCACGCGCGGACGCGCTCTGCGAAAGAGTCGCCACGCGGGCGCCCAGGAAGTCGGCGCTGCGACAGGAGGCGGCGGCCCACAGCGTACGCCTGGCCGTCGAGCGAGCATTGCGGCCGCGTCTTGTGCTCGGCCGTCTGGACCGCGCGCTGGCGGAAACAGAACCGGTCATCAGGAAACTGGCGCTGACGCGCGACACGCTGTACGATGTTATGGAGCGCGGCAGCCGCTGGAATCGGCGGCGCATGCTGGCGCTCTGCGAGGAGCTGCTCGCGGCGGCTGAAAGCGAACACGAGCGAGGAGACGCCATCGGGCTGCTGCTGGACGCCTGCTTCCTGACAGAACGATTCGAGCGCGCGCTGGAACTGGTTCAGGCGGGCATTCCGGGCATGACCGACGATTCGCAGGCCATACTGATAGTCAAGGTGAAGGCGCATCATGCCATGGACAAGAACCGGCACGAGGAAGCCATTGGCTATTTTCGCGAATTCATGGACCGAATCCAGGCCGCCGACCGCTGGGAATCGGAAGGCGTGGATCCGTATACCGGGCTGAAAGTCTCGCGCGAGGAAGTGCTGGCCTTGAACGCCGAGCGCATCGCCGGCCTGTGGAGGACGCTGCGCCAACCGGAGAAGGCCGCCGAGGCGATGGAAGAGGCGCGCGGCCATCTGCGCGATGCGCTGGCCCGGCTGCCGGCGGATTCGGAAGAACATCGCGCCGCGCGGCAAAAACTTGACAAGCTCGAAGCGAAATGATTGGGTACCCGCGTTCTCTTAACAAAAACAGAAGACGGACAGAAGCGGCAGGAACAGAAAGCGAGCGTCATGGCACGATTATTCGAACACAAGGGCAAGGAACTGCTGCGGGCGGCGGGCGTAGCTACGCCGAAGGGGGAAACGGCCGCCACACCGCAGGAAGCGCGAGCGGTCGCCGAGCGGCTGGGCAAGCCGGTGGCCGTCAAGGCGCAAGTGTGGACGACCGGCCGCTTCAAGGCCGGCGCAATTAAGTTCGCGCAAACGCCGAACGAAGCCGAACAGCATGCCGCCGCCTTGCTCGGCAGCGACATCAAGGGGTTCCGGGTCGAAACCCTGCTGATCGAGGAAATGATCGAGATCGCCCGTGAATTCTATGCGGGCATCATCATTGACAACTCGCACAAGGTCCGCGCGCCGGCCGTGATGTTCAGTTGCGAAGGCGGCGTGGACGTGGAAAGCGTTGCGGACGACAAAATCGCCCGGGTCACCGTGGACGTTTTCAAGGGACTCACGCCCGAACAGGCTCGCCAGTTGCCCGACCAGCTCGGTTTGGACAAGGCGCTGGCCGAACCGATCGCCGACGCCATTCTCACGCTGTACGAGGTGTTCGCGAAATGCGATGCGCGCTCGGCGGAAATCAATCCGCTGGTCGCGACCAAGGACGGGCGCGTGCTGGCGGCGGACTGCCGGATCAGCATAGACGACGCTTCCGTGCCGCGCCATCCGGACCTGGGCATTGTCGTGCCGCGCGAAAGCAATACGGCGCCCACGACGATGGATCTGGTCGGCTGGAAAATCGAAGAGAACGACTACCGCGGCAGTTCCTTCTACGCGCAAATGGCCCAGGACCTCTCGGAGGGCGGCTACATCGCCTACCACGCCATTGGCGGCGGCGGCGCGCTGCTGGCTGCCGACACGCTGGTGCGACAGGGCCTGAAGCTGGCCAACTACGCCGAAACCAGCGGCAACCCGACCGCCGCCAAGGTCTATCGCACGGCGCGCGTCGTCCTGTCCCAGCCGGGACTGGACGGCTACTGCCTGATGGGCGCGGTCATTGCCAGCCAGGACCAATGGCATCATGCCCACGGACTGGTCAAAGCCTTCCGCGACATGCTCGCCGACAAGCCGGGCTTCCCCGTGATCGTGCTGATCGCCGGCAACAAGGAGGAAGAGGCGCTGGCCATTCTACGCGAAGGCACTAGCGATCTCCCCATCAAGATCGAACTCTACAACCGCGAACACATCCATCGGCTTTCCGACGTGGCCAAACGCATGAAAGAGCTGGCCGACGAATACCGGGCCGCCCGCACGGCGCCGGAAACCGCCGTCGCGCAGCCGTCGGACCCGCCGAGCGCGGCACAGGGAACCCGCTACGATTTCAAAACCGGTTCGATCGCCATTGACGAGGCCCGCTGCGCCGGTTGCGCGTCGCTGGCCTGCGTCAAGGCCTGCAGCCTGTACGGCGGCTATCTGTACCGCGTCCGCGGCGGCAAGCGGACGCTGGGCATACCGCTCGAGGACGTGCCGCGTCGCTGCACGGAATGCTGCGCCTGCGAATACGAATGCCGGAAACGGGGACAACAAGCGCTGGCAATCGCATTGCCGATCGAGGGATTGACGCATGGCCATACTGCTGAATAAGGATACGCGAGTCATTGTGCAGGGCATCACCGGCCGCGAAGGAATGGCGCGCAGCCGCTTCATGATCGCGTTCGGAACGCGGGTTGTCGCCGGGGTCACGCCCGGCCGCGGCGGCGCGAAAGTGGGCGCCGTGCCCGTGTACGACACGGTGAGCGAAGCGGTCGAGCGGCACGGGCCCGTGGACGCATCCGTCACGTTCGTGCCCGGCCTGCATGTGAAAAAGGCGGTGATCGAAGCCGTGGACGCCGGCATCCGCTTCATTGTCATGCCCGT
The DNA here is from genome assembly GCA_007134465.1 of Kiritimatiellia bacterium. GTDB lineage: Bacteria > Verrucomicrobiota > Kiritimatiellia > UBA8416 > SLMC01 > SLMC01. Next base: position 5,808 of record SLKS01000293.1, read on the forward strand.
CGAACGCGTGCCGCTGCACGACGCGCTCTGGATGCTGGCCTACGCGCGCGAACGCGGAACCAAGGTGCTCGGGCCCGGCTCGTTCGGCATCATCAGCCCGGGCCAGGCCGTCGCCGGCTGGATCGGCGGCTCGGAAGATTTCGCGCGCGCCATGTTTCCGCCCGGCAACGTCGGCGTGATTTCGCGCAGCGGCGGCCAGACCACCACCCTGTCGTGGGCCATCGGCCAGGCCGGGCTCGGCATCAGTTGCGCCATGCACATCGGATCAGAACCCATCATCGGCCTGGCGCCGGCCGAACTGCTGCCCCTGTTCGAGGCCGATCCGGAAACGCATGCGGTCGCGCTGTTCGGCGAAATCGGCACGGCGGCGGAAGAGGAAGCCTCCGAAATCGTGGCGCAAGGCAAGTTCACCAAGCCGCTCGCCGCCTATATAGCCGGCACCGGCGTACGGCCCGGCATGCGCTTCTCGCACGCCAGCGCCATCGTGGAACGCGGGCGCGGCTCGGCGGAAAACAAAATCAAGGCGCTGCGCGAGGCCGGCGCCACGGTCGTGGACGGCCCGGAAAAACTCGCGCCCGCGCTGGCAACACTGCTCGAGGGACAATCATGATGCGAATGCGTACGCTGCTGTTCACGCCCGGAAACAATCTCCGCATGCTCTACAAGGCCGGCACGCTCGGCGCCGACGCCGTCATCCTCGACCTGGAAGACGCCGTGCCCATGGCCGACAAGGAAACCGCGCGCTTGTTCGTACGCGACATTCTGCCCGCGCTGGCCCAACAGCCGTCCGCCGTCTTCGTGCGCATCAACGCGCGCGCCACAGGCTTGAACGAAGACGACATCGCCTGGTCCGTACGCCCCGGACTGGACGGCGTGATCCTGCCCAAATCGGAATCGGCCGAGGACGTGCTGGCGGCGGCGGCGCTGATCGAACAGGCCGAACGCGCGCAAGGCATGGAGGCGGGCTCCGTACGCCTTTTGCCCCTGCTGGAAACGGCGCGCGGCGTGGCGGCGGCGCGCGACGTGGCGGCGGCGCACGAGCGCGTGTGCGCGCTGTCGTTCGGCGGCGTGGATTTCTCGCGCGACATGGGCGTGGAGCTGTCGCGGGAAGGCCGGGAACTGGCCTACGCGCGCGCGCACGTTTCGCTCATGGCCCACGCGGAAGGCAAACTCGCCGTGGATACGCCCTGGATAGACATTCACGATCCCGACGGCCTGCGCGACCATGCGCTGGCCGCCCGCCAGCTCGGCTTTCACGGCAAGCTGCTCATCCACCCCAGCCAGGTTGCGCCCGTCAACGAACTCTTTTCGCCCTCGCCGGAAGCGCTCGCCTACGCCGGCAAGATCGTCGAAGAATTCGAAGCCGCCCGCGCGCGCGGCGCCGGCGCCATCTCGCTCGACGGCAAGATGATCGACGAGGCGAACTACCGACAGGCGCGCGACCTGCTCGCCTTCGGCGCGGATCTGAACGGCTAGACAAATACCCCCGGCAGAGCCGGGGGCTTGGTATATGTGGACCGCTCAAAGCGGATTATTATTTGGAGCCACCCAAGGTGGCGCTCGAACATTCCCTGTTGGTTCCATCGCATGCGGCACGTTAGCGATGCGCCGCAGCGCCGTTTGGCGCAGTGGTAGACGAGTGGATGCCATCCGTTTTTGTCTCGATCATCGTCCCGATCATTGTCGGCCTGCCTGCCGTAGCAAGCGGAGCGCGAAGGCCGGATTCCCCCATCCTTGTCTCGATCATCGTCCCGATCATTGTCGGCGACGATCAAGACAAGGATCGTGACAACGATGAAGCCCGACGAAGATCACGACAAGGATCGCGACAACGATGAAGCCGACCCTCCCTTTCCTTAATCATCTTTGGTCGAACGCTTCGTTCAATCGTCTCCCGGTATTGTCAAACTACGGCGGGACGCTCGGGATGACAACCTGTGCAGGCCGGCCCTTTTCGGATACCGTCTAGCTACACGCCCTGCCCGGTGGTCGTCATCACAACGTCGCAATGCTTGAGCCCCTTGAGCGATTGCAGCGCCGTAACCAGTTGGCGAATGGCCGAAGCTTTCCCCCGTACCAGAAGAACCTCGAGGCAGTTGTCGTGGTCCACATGCACGTGCTGCACGCAGAGGATCAGCTTGTCGAACTTGTGCTGAACGCCCACCAGGCGGCCGGCCAATCCGCGCCGGTGATGATCGTACACGATCGCCACGGCGCCGGCCACATCGGCGGCGTCCTCTTCCCATTGCCGCTCAACCAGCGCCTTGCGGATCAGCGCCTGCATCGCTTCCGAACGGGTCGGATACCCCTCGCTTCGAGACAATTTGTCGAACCGTTCGAACAGTTCCGGATCCGCCGATATGCTGACTCGAGTCACTCTCATCGTTTCCTCCTTGCAGACAACAACACAGTGCGAATCCCCGACCGAGGTCGGGAAGCATGAACATAGACTTACGGGGCATACGGGGCCGAACAAGCCCTTCGTTCGGGAATTTTCGGCTTCACCGAAACAGTACGACCGTGCCGCCTGGCGGCCGGGTCATCAGCAGGCCGCCGTTGCCGTCATCGGCCAGATTGCGCAATTGCCAGACCTTGCCGGCCAAATCGCCGTTAAGTTCGCCAGGCCTGTACACATAGTAAATGCGGTGGCCAACCGGCGCGCGCAACCGGTTTTCGCCCGTGACAAACGGATCGAACTGCGTGCCGCCCCCGGTCGGGTTGGCCGTATCGAACCCGGCCAGCTCGCCCTGGATAACAGACGGTTCGCGCTCGCCGCTCACATAGGCGTACCGCACCTTGTCGAGATCCAGCGCGGCGAGCGTCACCATGCCGGCGGCGGCCAGTTTCATATAGCCGTTGTTGGCCGCGTCTTCCCTACGTTCCAAATCTATGGCGCCTCGAATCTCGATATCGCCGGCAATATTCTCGGCAATGATCGCGTTGTTGGCCACTCCTGCCGAACTGTAGCCCAGAACGTCGCCCATGATCAGAACGTCGCGATAGTTCTTGATCTCGAGTTTGTATGGCGAACCGTGATGCCGCGTGTAGGCGGAAAAACGCAAGGTTCCTTCCACGGTCGCGTCGCCGGACGAATCGCCGCCGTCCAGCAGAATATTGCC
>SLKS01000225.1 GCA_007134465.1 Kiritimatiellia bacterium
ACACTAGCGTCCCATAGAGAAAAAACAAAACTTCATAAAGGCTGACTGACCGGCTACATTCCCCTTAGCAATCACGAAAAGGAGGATGCGATGCCAGTACAGTCAGCCGGGAGTAAACATGCCATATTTCGTCAGGTATGCGAGCAAATTCCTTCGCACATGGTGCCCAAGCTTGCGCGCAAGCACAAGATTGCGTCCAGAGGCATCACTGCGTGGAGCCATGTGGTGAGCATGCTGTACGCCCAATTCACACATGCCATCGGCCTCAACGACGTGAGCGACGCGCTGCGTGCGAACCGTTCCGCGCTGGCGTCGATTCGGGGCGCGGAGCCGCCGAGCCGCAACGGGCTGTCGCACGCGAACAGGACGCGCAACCCGGAAATGGCGAAGGAACTGTTCTGGGCGATGCTCGATCATTGCGAAGGCTTGCGACCGGGATTTGGCGGCGCGAAGTTCCGGCGGTTGCCTCGTCGGTTCAAGCGGACGGTGTATGCGCTCGACTCCACGACGATCAAGCTTTTCGCGAACTGCATGGACTGGGCCAGGCATCGGCGACGCAAGGCGGCGGCCAAGCTGCATCTGCGTCTGAATCTGGACAGCTTCCTGCCCGCCTTCGCAGCCGTGGATTCCGCCAAGGGCCACGACAGCGGCAAGGCGCGCGAGTTGTGCGCCGGCCTCCAAGCGGGCGAAATCGCGGTTTTCGACATGGCTTATATCGATTACGACCATTTGTTCGATCTGAGCGAACGGGGTGTCTTCTGGGTCAGCCGGGTCAAGGAGAGCATGAAATTCCGTTGCGTGAAACGGATTTTGAAGAAGCCGTCGGGCCGCATTCTGCGCGACGACATCGTTCTGGTTGAAAATCCAAGCAAGCGCAAGGATTACCCCAAACGCCTGCGCCGGATCCTTGCCATAGTCGAAATTGACGGCGAAGACCGGGAAATGGAGTTTTTCACCAACAACTTCGAGTGGGCCGCGTCGAGCATCTGCGATCTGTACAGGGCGCGCTGGAGTATCGAAACGTTTTTCAAGCAGATCAAGCAGACTCTGCATCTGGGCGACTTCCTCGGACACAGCCGCAAGGCGATCGAGTGGCAGATATGGACGGGCCTGCTGATGTACGTGCTGTTGCGCTTCCTGCATGCCTGCAGCGACTGGGGGCACAGTTTCACACGGCTGTTCACGTGCCTGCGGGCTGTGCTGTGGCAGCGTCGCCACCTTCTCGACTATCTCCGTTCTTATGGGACAGCAGGAGGCTCCATCCGACTGCTATGGGCGCCACATCAGGCGTTTCTTCCCGGTTTCGGACAAACACCTTCCTGACTTATGGGACAGCAAATGGCTAAAATCGAACAAAGGAAACTTTCGCAAAAAAAATATCAAACGCCATTTGGAAAAACCGAAACTTCAACCATTGCTAATCAATGACTTGCGGGACTCGTGTGCCCGGATACAAGGGCTTGTGGGATGCTACTGATTCCGGGAGACAATTGAACGAAGCGTTCGGCCAAAGACGATGAAGGAAGGAAGCGGGCGATCCCGCTTCATCGTTGTCGCGATCCTTGTCGCGATCTTCGTCGGGCTTCATCGTTGTCACGATCCTTGCCAAAACAGCGCTTGATTTCCGTTCTTGTCGCCGACAGTATGGCGCCATGGACGATTCCGACATCATCGCCGCGCTCAAGACCGGTCGCGCGGAAGGCGTGCAGGCGCTTGTCAAAACCTATGGCGACCGGCTGCTTCGTTCGGCCTATTTGCTTTGCGACAATGCGTCCGACGCGCAGGAGCTGGCGCAGGAAACGCTGGCGCAGTCGGTCCGGTCCATCCAGCGGTTTCGCGGCGACAGCGCGCTCTATACCTGGCTGTACGGGATTCTGCTCAATCTGGTCCGTTCCCATCACCGTCGGCAAAAGCTGATGAAGTGGACATACAATTTCCCGACCGCCAAGGTGACCTATGCGCCGGACGCCATTTTCGAGGCGGCGGACAAGGAACTGTCTCCGCTGGCTCGGGCGCTGCGCATGCTGCCCATGCTGTACCGCGAAGTGATGCTCCTGCATTTCTACGAGGGCCTGACCCAGGAGGAAATCGCCCGCCGCCTGCGCATTCCCAGCCCCACGGTCAGGACTCGCATGAGGCGAGCGCTGAACCTTCTGCGCAAATCCCTGAAAAAAACCTGAAACGTTTCGGGCCGCATTCCCCACTAACAAGGTGAACGGGCGAAAACCGCCCGCAACAGGAGGAGGCTCGTCATGGACTGCAAATCCTGCGCCAACCAGCTGGACGACTATATCATGGGCGGCTTGTCAGGCGAATTCAAGACGCTGGTGGCCAATCATTTGTCGAAATGCACGCGCTGTGCCGCCCTCTTGAGACAAGCCAGTCAACTGTCCGGCTCCATCGCGGACGTCATGGCCAGCACCACTTCGATACTGAAGCTCAAGCCGGAAGCCGAGGGCTATGTCATGGACGCCATGAACGGCGGCGAAGGGCTGCTGGCGCAATACGACATGATGGGTTTGTTCGAAAAACTGACGTTTCGCGAAAAGATCCAGAAAGTGCTGTACGGGTTGAAGCAGCCGAAGGAAAGCGGCGATTACAAATGGGCGAAGCTGCAGGTTCGGCGCCTGATTTCGCCGGCGGCGGCGGTGCTGGTTCCCTCCCTGGCGTTGCTGCTGATGGTGGCGCTGGCCGGCATGGCCCCGCAACGGCAGACCGTAGTCAACGTGCGCATTGTCGAGGATCAAACCATCCCCGAACTCGAGGAGCCGATCGACATTCCCGAGCCGGAAATTCAGCCGCCGGACCCGGAACATATCGTGGAGCCGATGGACAATTTCATTCCGTCCACCAGCAAGACGACGGTGGGGCCGGACGTGGATTTCAGTCCGCAGCCGGCGCAGTTCGATTCCGTGGCCATCATTCGCAGCCCGGTAACGATGCGCGGCATTTTCGGCAGCCGCAGTCCGGGCGCGCGCGGCAGCATGCTGGGCCGGCACGGCGGCGGCCCCCACACGGAAGGCGCCGTCCTGCGCGCGCTGCGCTGGCTGAAGAAGCATCAGGAGGAGGATGGCCGTTGGACCGGAACTTCCGGCGGCGGCGGGCGGCGGAACAGGGATAGGAGCGACGACCGCGAATACCGCCTATGCGCTGCTGGCGTTTCTGGCCCATGGCGAAACGCCGGCCTCCCCGGAATTCGGGGAAACGGTGGAAGGCGCCATTCGTTGGCTGGTCGAAAACCAAAGACCCGGCGGCATCTGGGACTCGCGCGGCAAATCCGGAGCCTACGCCAACCCCGCCGCGACATACGCGCTGGCCGAAGCCTACGGCATGACGAAGATTCCCTCGATTCGTCCAGCGGTGGAAGCCGGACTGGATGTCATCATCAAGGGACAGAATCCTTCCGGCGGCTGGGATTACGGGCTAAACCCGTCAAGCACACGTAACGACTCGTCCATTAACAGTTGGTGTTGCCAAGCCCTGAAAGCCGCCCAGATGGCCGGAATAGAAAGGCCGGGACTGGAAAAGGCCATACAAAACGCCATTAGAGGATGGAAGGCAAACTTTGGACATGGCGGCAGCGATACCTCCGGGGGAGGATTCGGCTATTCAGGTCCGGGCCGCGCCGGCGCGATCCTTTCGGGCGCGGGAATTCTCTCGCTTCAACTGCTGGGCGCGGGCGAGAGCGAAGAAGTGAAAAGGGCGCTTCATTCGCATAACGAACGTAGAGAGTTCGTGTTTGATGCGAGCTACAGGCGAACCTATCAGCATTATTACGATACGCAAGCGCGCTTCCACGAGGGCGGGGAAGGGTGGCGCGAATGGAACAGGAAATTTTCCGTTCCGCTGGTCAATGCGCAAACGGTAATTCCCAACGGCATCGCCGATTTACAGGGGAGAATGGTGGACATCGGCTACTGGTGCAACAACAATGGACCGGCCGGACGCGTGATGGATACCGCCTTGTGCGCGCTTCAGCTCATGGTCTATTACCGCTACCTGCCCACGTTCCAGTCGCCCGAACAGATTCTGGCCGCCGATGGCGGCGACGAGGCGGTCGCCGATCAGCCGCGCATCGTCGAAGCCCAGGACCTGGACATCGAAATCCAGTTGTAGGCGTGAAATATGTTAAGGCTGGCTACGCCCGCGACTCAAGGCGTTAGGCCTTTCTCGGACAAACCCTCGGCTTGCGGCAACGGCTGCCGGCCGTGCCGGACCAGGGCGAAAGCCAGCCAAAAACCGTACCAGCCCGCTACAGCCGACGTCGGCGCGTGCCAGCCTTCCCAATGGCCGCCGGGCAGCGCGCGCAGCGCGGCCAGGCCGCTCGTCAAAAGATGGGCCAGCGCCACATTCGCGTGATTGAAGATGTCGGCCAGTATTGGCAGGATCAAACCCAGCGTCAACGACAGGCCGCCGCAGAGAACGATCAGAAACACCATCGGCACCGCCCACAGGTTCGCGATCAGCGCCACAGGCGTGAACTGCCCGAACCAATGCGATGCCAGCGGCGCCGACGCAACCCAGGCCGCCAGCGACAGGGCCGCCAGCGATTGCGCGCCGCGCCGCGCTCCGGCGCCCGTGTCCTGTGCCAGCCCCAGCCAGCCTTTCGGTTTCCGTTCGGGCAGGATTGTGTCGTAGCGCTTGCCCGGGAACGCTTGGCACACCGCTTCATGAAAAGGCGGAAACAGAGCCATGAGCCCCGCCGTGACAACAAAGGAATACAGGAAGCCGAGCTCGAAGAGCTGGCCCGGCGCCGCCGCGAGAATCAAACCGGCCGTCAAGGCCAAGGCCGAAAGCGCGTCCGGCTTGCGGTTCAGCGCCGGAGCCAGAAAATAGAACGAGGCCATCAGGCCGGCACGAATGGCGCTGGCCCGCGCGCCGGTCGCCCACACATAGGCCGCCAGCGCCGGGGCCAGAAACCATATCCAACGCTCGCGGGACACGCCGGCCATGCGCAAGGCCGTAGCCAGCAACAGAACCAGAATGCCCACATGCAAACCCGAGATGGCAAACACATGCCAGGAACCGGTCGCGGAAAAAAGCTCGCGGCGCCCGGAAGCGATGCCGGCGCGCTCGCCCAGCAGCAAGGCGCGCACAAGTCCTACGGCTTCTTCCCGCCCGGCAACGCCAAGCCCGATCCGCTCCGCCGCCAGCGCGCGACCGCGCAGAAGCGTTTGCGCCGCAGCGCGCCACCCGCGCGCCTCGTCCAGCCGCCGCTGGCCTGCCGGGCCGACATGCAGCCAGTAGCGGCCCGGCGCGCGCGTGGCGCGCAAGCGCGACTCGCTTTCGGCCGCGTCCGCCAGAAACGGCGCATGAACCAGACGCCCCTCCCATTGCCAACGCTGCCCGTAGGCTGTCGGCCCCGCTCTCGGCGGCGGCCCGTGCGCAACAACTATGGCCTCGCCCGCGCATGCATGCGATTCGCCCTCCGCGTCGCCTATCGTTTCCAGCGCCACGCGGAAAGTCCGGCGCGGACGCCCGTTTCGTGTCGAATGCGCGGGTAGATCGGCCACATGGCCTGTCGCGCGCACGCGTTCCCCCGCATAGGCAAGCAGCCGCTCATGGTCGCGCTGCCGGACGCGCCAGACCTGATCGCCCCGAATCCAACCGGTCCCGAACGCGAGCAGTCCAATGGACAACGCACGGGCAACCGACATAGCCGCCGCGAAACGGACCGGGGCCGGCCATAGCGCCGCCACAGAAAGAAGGAAACCGGCCAGCGCCGAAACCCACGGCCAGGTTGGCGGCACGGAAACCCTTCCGCCGCAGCCAATCCCCGCAGCGAAACAGAGAACCAACCCGACCATCGGCCGTCGGGAAAACATCGCCCCACACCCCCAAGGCGGGCTTCGCCCGCCTGATCACTGATTACTGGCCATTGGTCACTGATTACTGGCCACTGTTCACTCCTCCTGCCCGCTACAGCAGGTTCAGAGCCTCTTCCACCGTGGCGGCTTTCACCTCGTAGGTGCGGCCGTCCACGACGCGGACGCCGGGCCGATGCAGGGGCAAGCGTCCCTTCGACACTTTTTCCAATCGGAACGTCACCGGCTTTTTCACGCGAAACGGCTTTAGGGCGCGGCATCGGCCCACTGCCTTGGCCGCGCCGGCCTGAATCCGGCGATGCGCCTCCTCTCGGCTCAGCAGCAGCGCGCCTTCGCGCGCCAGCCCCCGTTTCACCTCGACCGTCACCACGCCCGGCAGAAAGCGTTTCGCTTCGCGGCATGTCTTGTCGTCGCCGCTGACCATAACGGTCGGCACGCCGTGGTCGCCGGCGATGCCGGCGTCAATGGCGATTTCCCCGCATTTCCGGCCGTTCATCCAAAAATTCTGCCAGCCGGCCGACGACATCGTATGTTCCAGCACGGCCTCGCGCGTGCCCGCCATGGCATGGTAGCCCAGCAGAATCAGGCCGTCGCAACCGGCAATGCCCGGAATGCGTTCCCGTTCCGACACGCCCTGCACATAACGCGCGCGCGGATCGAGTTCTTCCCAGACGAACCCGTAGCCGGCCCCGTGCGCGTCGCGCACGATCACTTCGCTCGCGCCCCCCTCGAAGCAACCGGCCACGCATGCGTTCACGTCCCAGGTCAAAAAACGGCGTCCCGTCTCGAAATTCGCTTCCGCGCGCCCCGTTTGCGATCGTTGAAATATGCCGCTGATCCCCTCCATATCCGCCATCACGAACAGCTTCATTTGGCGCTCCTTTCCTGTCAAAACTGTCCTTTCAAACGCAACAGGATGTCTTCTTGGTTAAGGCGCTAATCTCCCGTTCCACAAGACGATCCGCCGGTTCCAGCACGGCCCGGATGCGCCGTACGCCGGCGCTGGAAGATTCCTCCTTTACAATCCTGAACCGGCCCAGTTCCGCCAGACTCTTCACATGCGGCCCGCCGCAGACTTCCTCCGAAAAGTCGCCGATCCGATAGACCTTGACCTGTTCCTCGTACTTGCCTCCGAACAGCGCGATCGCGCCGCCGCGTCTCGCCTCCTCCAGCGTCATGGTCTCCATGGACACCGGCAGATCGCGCTCGATCGCGCCATTGACAAGCGCCTCGACCCGCGCGATTTCCTCGGGCGTCATCTTGGCCGGATGGGAGAAATCGAACCGCAGCCGGTCGGCCGTGATGTTGGACCCCTTTTGCGCCACATGCTCGCCCAGCACGTCGCGCAGGCTCTTGTGCAGCAGATGCGTGGCGGTATGCAGTCGCGTCGCGGATTCCGACGCGTCGGCCAGACCGCCCTTGAATACGCGATCCGACCCTTGCTTCGACACCTCGCGATGCTTCTCGAAAGCCTTGTCGAATCCGGCGCGATCCACGTCCACCGCATGTTCCCGGCAGATTTCTTCTGTGAATTCGAGCGGGAACCCGCACGTGTCGTACAGCCGGAACGCCACGCGGCCGGGCAGGACCGCCTGCCCGTGCTCTTTCATGCGCGCAAGGACCTTGTCCAATTCCGCCAAGCCGCGGTGCAGCGTCTTCTCGAACTTGGCTTCCTCCTCGTTCAGTTCCGTCAGAACCCGTTCGCGATTCCGCTCCAGCTCCGGGTAGGCTTCCTTGTAGCCGTCAATCACGCTGGCCGCCAGCGGCGCGAAAAAACCTTCCGACATGGACAGCGCCTTGGCGAAGCGCACCGCGCGCCGGATCAGCCGCCGCAACACGTAGCCCTGGCCCAGGTTGCCGGGCGCCACGCCGCGGTCGTCGCCCAGAATGAACACCGCGCTGCGCACGTGATCGGCCACCACGCGAAAGGCCCGCGTCGTTTCGGAATCTTGCGCCATCGTCCGGCCGCTGCGTTCGGCGATCGCTTCGATCGTCGGCGCGAACAGCTCCGTTTCATACACTGTCGGCCTGCCCTGCAGCATGGCGATGGTTCGTTCCACGCCCATGCCCGTATCCACATTGTGCTGGCGCAACGGCTCGTAGCGGCCGTCGGCCGTCTTGTTGTACTGCATGAACACGTCGTTCCATATCTCGAAAAACTTGCCGCAGGAACAGCCGGGCCGACAAGCGGCGCCGCAAGCGGGCCTGCCCGTATCCACGAACATCTCCGTATCCGGCCCGCACGGACCCGTCGTTCCGGCCGGCCCCCACCAGTTGTCCTTCTTCGGCAAGGCGTGAATGCGCGCCTCGGGAATGCCCAGCCGTTTCCAGATGCCGCGCGACTCCTCGTCCGGCGGCGCGTCGGCATCGCCCTCGAACACCGTCACCGACAGCGACGCCGGATCGAAACCCAGCCAGCGTTTCGACGTCAGGAACCCGTGCGACCAGACAATCGCCTCTTCCTTGAAATAGTCGCCCAGCGACCAGTTGCCCAGCATCTCGAAAAACGTCAGGTGCGACACGTCGCCCACATCGTCAATGTCGCCGGTCCTCACGCATTTCTGCACATTGCACAGCCGTCGCCCGGCCGGATGCGGCTCGCCCAGCAGATAGGGCACCAGCGGGTGCATGCCCGCCGTCGTAAACAGCACCGTCGGATCGTTCTCCGGGATCAGCGACGCGCCGGAAACAACAGCATGCCCGTTCTCCTTGAAAAACGCCAGATACATCTCTCTCAGTTCCTTGGCCTTCATCGCAACTCCATTTCGTCAAGAATTCAACAAGGCCCGCAAGATACACAAGGACCCGGCCAAACCGCAAGGGGGAAAAGGAACGCCCTTGACGGAAGCACGAAGGAAATCCTAAATCCGAAAACCGAAAAAGGCGTGTTTCACACGGTTTTGGGCTTAGGCGGTTCGGGCTTCTTTCGGGCTTCCTCCTTCGCCTTTCAGGCTACGGCGGACATGTGGTTATTTGGGTGTTTCGTCATTGAACGGCACGCCGAAACGGTGTTGTTTGCGAAATAGTCC
>SLKS01000335.1 GCA_007134465.1 Kiritimatiellia bacterium
CATGCCGTCCCGGTCGAGCGTGAGCTCGTAACGGAAAATGTTCTTGGGGGTCGCATCCACTTTTTCATAGACGATTTCCAAAGTGCGCGGCAGCCGCTCGGCCGGCGGCACATCGGTTGGATCGGGGCCGACGGGTTCCTTGCCCACATGTTTCCAAACCAGAATGGTGGCGACGAAGGCGACAAGAGCGATCAGAAGCAGAATCAGCCGTTCGCGCATGTTATTTTTCGGGTTGGCGGCAGAGGGTGGGGGGGCGCCCAGACCCAAATCCACAATCGGCCCCGGCGTTGGCTCGGGCGCCGGAACCGGTTCGGGCGCCGGTGCGGCGCCGGCTGCCGACGTCGCGGCGCCGGTATCGGCGGGCGGCTGTGGGCCGAGGCTGTCGCGCACGACTTTCATGACGGTATCGCCCAGCATGATGCTGTCGCCGGCGCGGATGCGGGTCTCGTCGACTGCCTGCCCGTTGACGTAGGTCTTGTTGGCGCTGCCGAGGTCCGCGACCCACATGCCTTCTTTTTCCTTGAAAAACACGCGGCAATGATGGCGGGAAAGCAGCGGATCGCTCAGGGTCACGTCGTTGCGCGAGGAACGGCCCATGCGTGCGCCTTGGGCGGGAACGGAGATTTCCCTGCCCTTGTCCTCGCCGGATTCGATAACGATGTGGACATGTTCGTTCATAAACGAATGACTCCATAGCGCCGGGCGGCGGCGCTGTCAAGAGCGAGAACTGTTCATCGTGTTTTCAGCGGCGAGAAGCGATGCAAGCGCGCCTGCACCTCGCCGAGCGGGGTGTGGCCTTCCAGCCGCAGTATTTCGCGAAACGGATCGTTGGAAACAAAAATGCGTACCGGCTCGTGCTCGGGCTCCTGCTTGGCGCTATTGGCGCCCTCCGTGATTTCCGTCATGGTCAGGCTCAGGACCCAGGCTTCGCGCCGGATGTCCATGACCGTGAGGCGCGCGCGTCCGACGCAACGTAGAGAGGCGAGAAAGCGGTCCTTGCCGGACAGGACCTCGAATTGCAGGGTCATGCCTTCGCGCCAGTCGGTTTTCATGAGCAGAACCAGGCCGGCCAGCGGGTCCGCGGCGAACAGACCGGGCCGGAGTTCATAGCGGTCGGCCGACGGCTCGCGCCCGGGCCGCTGCCGGTCTCGCGTGACGGAAACGGTTCCGTCTGGATGGAAATCGAGCTGGAAATGCTTGCGGTCGTTCTGGACGTTCTCGCGATAGACGGCGCGCAGCGGCAGAAAGGGGTTGGCGGACATCTGCGAGATAGCCTGATAGCGAACCCGGTAGACGCGGTCGATATGCTCGTTCGATTCGCCGCGCAGCGACAGCGTGTGGCGGTTGTCTCTGAAGTCCTTGTTCAGGACGATGTCGCCGGCCGTGACGCCGCGCCAGACTATGCGGTATTGCAGGGCTCCAAGCCGCGGCTTGAACTGCTCGCCGGGCGCGGCCAGCGGATCGGCAGCGCGACGGTCCGCCACAGGCGTTGGCCTGTCCGGCGGTCCGGCCACGGCGCCGGAGGCCAGAAGGCAAAGCGCAAGCATGGGCAAGCACGACGGTTTCATGACTTTTCTTCATGCCCGATACGGAAGCGAGGCACAAGAAAAAAACGTTTTTTCTTTTCTTTTCCGTTTTCCCCTGCTACATGTCGGGTTCTTTTTCGGTAAACAGGCGTTCGCAGGCGCGGCGCCCGCAGACACACTAACCGCAGCAAGGGGAGCAAACGCATCATGGTCAAACAGGCAGGCAAAGCGAAACAAGTGTATTTCTTTGGCGAAGGCAAGGCCGACGGCGACGCGAGCATGAAGAATCTGTTGGGGGGCAAAGGGGCGAATCTGGCCGAAATGTGCGCCTTGCGCATTCCCGTGCCCGCCGGATTCACGGTGACAACCGAAGTGTGCGTGGACTATTTCCGTAACGGCATGAAACATCCGGCCGGGCTGAAAGCCGAAGTCGAAACGGCGCTCCGGAAGACAGAGAAGGCCATGGGCGCCTCGTTCGGCGATCCCAAGAACCCGCTGCTGCTATCCTGCCGCTCCGGTGCGCGCAAATCCATGCCCGGCATGATGGAGACGGTGCTGAACATCGGCCTGTGCCCGAAAACGATCGAAGGCCTGATCCGTCTCACCGGCAATCCCCGGTTCGTGTACGACGCCTACCGCCGCCTCATCACCATGTATGCCGACGTGGTCATGGAAAAGGCCGAGGGCGTCGAGCCGGCGGAAGGCAAAGGCATCCGCGCGCAACTGGAGCATTTGCTGGAAACCCTCAAGAAGAAAGGGAAATACGCGCAGGATTCCGACATTCCCGCCGACGCGCTTCAGGAACTGTGCGAGGCCTACAAGCGCAAGATCAAGGCCGTGCTCGGCAAGAAATTCCCCGAGGATCCCATGGAGCAGCTTTGGGGCGGCATCAACGCCGTGTTCAAGAGCTGGAACGGCAAGCGCGCCATCGCCTATCGCCGCATTGAAAACATCCCCGACGAATGGGGGACCGCCGTCAATGTGCAGGCCATGGTCTTCGGCAACATGGGCGAATCTTCGGCCACGGGCGTGGCCTTCACGCGCAACCCGGCCACAGGCGAGAAGAAATTCTATGGCGAATGGCTGGTGAACGCTCAGGGCGAAGACGTGGTGGCCGGCATTCGCACGCCGTCCCCGATCAATGAAGCCACCAAGAACGATCAGAACCGGCATCTTGTTTCGCTGGAAAAGGCCATGCCCGCCCTGTACCGGGAACTGGCCGCGATCCGGCAGCGGCTCGAGAAGCATTACAAGGACATGCAGGACATAGAGTTCACCATACAGGAAGGCAAGCTTTACATGCTGCAGACCCGTGTCGGCAAGCGCACGGGCACGGCGGCCCTGAACATGGCCATGGACATGCTCAAGGAAAAGCTGATTGACGGCAAGACGGCCGTGATGCGCGTGCAACCGGCGCAACTGGACGAAATGCTGCATCCGCTCGTGGACCCGGCGGCCGAAAAGAAAGCCAAGGTTCTGGCGAAAGGCTTGCCGGCCGGTCCCGGCGGCGCTGTCGGGCAGGTGGTCTTCACCGCTGCCGATGCCGTGGCGTGGGCCAAAGCCGGCAAGACGGTGATTCTGGTTCGCGAAGAGACGAATCCGGAAGACGTGGAAGGCATGCGCGCGGCGGCCGGCATCCTGACGGCGCGCGGCGGCATGACCAGCCACGCGGCGCTGGTGGCGCGCGGCTGGGGCAAATGCTGCATCGTTGGCGCGGGCGAACTGAAAGTGGATGCGCGCGGCAAGAAGATGACAGTGGGCGGAACCGTGTACAAGGAAGGCTCGTTCGTGACGATGAACGGCACGCGCGGGCTGGTGTACAACGGCCAGCTTGCCATGATTGACGCCACGGAGAACCCGCGTTTCAAGGCATTCATGAAGCTGGTGGACAAAGTGAAAACGATGCAGGTGTGGGCGAACGCCGATACGCCGGAAGACGCTCGCATCGCTCTCGGCTTCGGCGCGCGTGGCATCGGGCTGTTCCGGACCGAGCACATGTTCTACGGCGAAGGCAGCGACAAGCCGCTGTTCCTGCTGCGCAAGATGATCCTGAGCTCGAACGAACGGGAACGGCGCGCGGCGCTGAAACAGTTGGCCGTCTATGTGAAACGCGACATGAAGGCCACCTTGAAGGCCATGAACGGGTTGCCGGTGACGATTCGGCTGCTGGATCCGCCGCTGCACGAGTTCGTGCCGCAAAGCCCGGCCAAGCAGGCCGAGCTGGCCAAGGCGCTCAAGATTTCCGTCGCCGACGTGAAGAAACGCGGCGAGGAATTGCACGAGAACAACCCCATGATGGGCCATCGCGGCGTCCGGCTGGGCGTCACCTTTCCGGAAATCACCGAGATGCAGGTGCGGGCCATCTTCGAGGCGGCGGCCGAATTGATCAAGGAACGCAAGAAGCCGGTTCCCGAGATCATGATCCCGGTCACGTGCGACAGGAAAGAACTGAGCGATCAGAAGGCCATTTGCGCCCGTGTGTACGCCGAGGTATGCGCCGCGAGAAAACTCAAGGCCATTAAGCACATGGTCGGCACCATGATCGAAATCCCGCGCGCCTGCCTGCTGGCCGACCGCATGGCCGAGGAAGCCGAATTCTTCTCGTTCGGCACCAACGACCTTAGCCAGATGAGCTTCGGGTTCAGCCGCGACGACATCGGCGGATTCCTGGGCGAATACCTGGATCGCAACATCCTCAAGGCCGACCCGTTCCAGACCATAGACCAGGACGGCGTAGGTCAGCTCGTTCAGATGGCGGTGACCAAAGGCCGCGCCACGCGCAAGAACATGCAGATCGGCATCTGCGGCGAACAGGGCGGCGACCCGGCTTCGGTCGAGTTCTGCTACAAGGCCGGACTCAATTATGTCAGTTGCAGCCCCTATCGCGTGCCGATCGCGCGTCTGGCGGCGGCGCAAGCGGCCTTGGCAGAATAGGACATCATCGTTGGCGGGCAGCCTATGAAGACGGGGCGCTATATTCGTTCCTTGTTGACGGGCGGCGACGATCATAAGGCTGTCCGCCAGCTTCAGGCGTACAGGGAAGGGCAAACGATGTGCGCCAAATGCGGCGCTCGCCTGTCCTTTGCCGGGCAGCAGCCGCTGGTCATGGTTCGCTGTCCCTTGTGCCAGTCCGGGGTTTTCGTGCCTTGGAAACTGTTGAACTGGTGGGTGATGCGGCCGTTGCGGGCGGGCGGTTTTTCTTCCGTGTATCTGGGCCGGGCCGATGAAGATCCGGAACGCAAGGTGGCCGTGAAAGTGTTGCAGCGTTCCCAATGCGAGGATCCGTACATCCAGAGCCTGTTCGAGCAGGAACTTGATATGGCCTATTCGCTGGAGCCGCATCCTTGTCTGGCCGATATTCACGCGGTAGGGGAACAGGATGGCATCTTGTTTCTCGTGGAAGATTTCGTGCGCGGCGAGCGGCTCAACGAATACGCCGGACGCCTGAAGAGAACGCCTTGCCACGAGGAGTATGTGCACTATGCGCTCGATGTTGCCGAGGCTCTGGCTTTCCTGTACAATGCGGGTTTTGTCTATCGGGACACGAAGCCGGAGAATGTCATAGTGCGCACGCCCGACCATCGCGCGATACTGATTGATTACGGCGGGTGCATGACGATCGAAGACGCCTGGGATCGGAACGATTTGCCCGTGATAGGGAGTCCCATCTATATGCCGCCCGAACGTTTGTTGCGGGAAGGCGAAGATATGCGAGGGGACGTCTACTCGCTCGGCATGACCCTGTACCGGGTTCTGACGGGCGAAGAGTATTTCACCCCGACGGAATTGCAAAACCTGGTCAAGGGCCACACCAGCAGGCTGCGGCGGCGGACGGAAGACAAGATGAAGGGATTCGACCCGGCCCTTGTCGCGTTGATCGATGGCATGATTCGGCGCAACCGCGAAAAACGGATCGCATCCTATCCGGAATTGCTGGCGGCCATCCGCGAAACCTTGGCCGGGATGGCCCGCATACCGACCACCGATCCTGTTCTCAAGCAACGTCGGAAACTGTTGAACAAACCCGAAGCATGGAGGTGACGGAATGAATGCGGATCGTATTGTCAAGGCCATCCGAGACGTGCCCGATTTTCCGAAACCGGGCATTGTGTTCAAGGACATCGCCCCGGTTCTGGGCGACCCGGACCTGTTCAAGCTGGCGCTGGACTTGCTGCAGTACCGATTCAAGGATCGCAAGCTGGACAAGATCGCCGCCGTGGACGCGCGCGGATTTCTGTTCGCCGGCGCCTTGTGCGACCGCATGGGGCTCGGCCTCGTTCCCGTGCGCAAGAAAGGAAAACTGCCCTACAAGACGTACGAGGAAACCTACGATCTCGAGTATGGAACCGCCACCGTCGCCGTTCATCAGGACGCCTTTGCGCCGGACGACGAGGTTCTGCTAGTGGACGATTTGCTCGCCACCGGCGGCACCGCCGCCGCCTCCGTCTCGCTCATCGAAAAGGCTGGCGGCCGCGTGGCCGGCATCGCCTTCCTGGTCGAGCTGAGCTTTCTGAACGGCCGCGAGAAGCTGGCCGGCTACGATGTGTTCGCGCCCGTCGTGTATTGAATGAATGCCTTGAGGCGACAGATGAAGCACAGGCCATTCAGCCATGCGCGAGCTTGTTGGTTCGCGAGTCCTGCCGCCGTTGTTTTACGGAGGCGGAATCGCGGCAGGGAATTCGGGCCGAAGGCCGGCATCATGTTGCGGGTCGTTGTCTTTCTGTGCGCGACCGGCATGCTGGCCTGGGCGCTTCCGACCCCGGATGTGCGCACGCGCGAGGAGTCGTACGAAAGCGGAAAGCGGAAGCTGGCCTACCAGTATTATGTGCGGAAGGACGGAACGGAAGTTCGGCATGGCTCATTTACGGCTTGGCATGAAAACGGCCAAACAAGCATGTCGGCGCAGTTTGCGCACGGCAAGCCGACGGGCGTTTTTGAAAGCTGGCACGAAAACGGCAGCAAAAAAGTCGAGATCGAGGCGGACGAGAACAAGGGGCGGGAGCGGGTCTGGTACGAATGCGGGCAGAGAAAATCCGAGACGATTCAGGACGACGACAAGTATTCGATGACCGAATGGTATCCCAGCGGCACGAACAAGACGGCGGTCAAGCTGCTGGACGGGACGGGAACGGTGGAAACCTGGTTTGCCAACGGCAAGCCAAGCTCTCTCATGCCGATTCGCGGCGGGGAGCCGCATGGCCTTGCCCGATGCTGGGACAATCAGGGCCGATTGCTGGCCGAAGGCCGATACGATCAGGGGCGGCGCGTGGCGGGGAAATTTGTGCGCTGGAGCAAAGAGGGCGGCGTTGCCCTGATCGAGTCGGCCGACAAGGGCTTGCTCGGGCGGGTGCATGTGGTGGCGGAGTACGATCCGGTGGAGGACCGGAAACGCGTTTTGCGCGGGCGCGTGTCCGACGACCCGACCTACGGGTATACACGGGAGAATCCGGTCAAACTGGGCGGCGGCTTGGGACCGGAAGCGTCGCGGGTTTTTCTGCGTCATCTCCGTACGCCCGCCATGGAGCCGTTCGATTTCTGGCGCGTCGGGAATGTGGGGACGATCCCCTGCGACGGCGGCGAGCATGTGATAGACCACTACGGGATCGTCGCCCGCGACGGATCGGTAACGAACAGTCTGTACATTGACATGTACCATCCCGCTGTTCGGCCGTTGGACGCGCTGGCGCCGAAAGGCCTGTTGCTGATCGGGTCCGAAAAGGAATGGACGCCGACATTGCAAAGGCGGCTGGACGAGGCGATCAAGCGGGCGGATTGACGGGCGGACGGGAGACTGTGCATGAGAGCGGCGGTCTATTATCGCAACAGCGATGTGCGGCTGGAAACGCGGCCTGTGCCGGTTGTCGGGCCGGGCGAGCTGCTGGTGAAGGTGTTGGCGTCGGGCATATGCGGAAGCGACGTGCTGGAATGGTACCGTATCCGCACCGCGCCGCGCGTGCTGGGCCATGAGATCGCCGGCGTCGTCGAGCAGGTCGGCGCGGGCGTCGAACAATGCAAGCCCGGCGACCGCGTGGCCGCCACCCATCATGTTCCGTGCAACACCTGCCGCTATTGTCTGGCCGGCCATCATACCGTCTGCGAGACGTTGCACACGACCTCTTTCGATCCCGGCGGTTTCGCCGAATACGTGCGCATTCCCGCCTTGCAGACCGATCGCGGCACGTTTCGGCTGCCCGATAGCGTATCGTTTGAAGAGGGAACCTTTATCGAGCCGCTTGGCTGCGTCGTGCGCGGACAGCGGCATGTGCGGCTGGCCGCCGGGCAAAGCGCGCTCGTGCTGGGCAGCGGCGTGTCCGGTCTGCTGCATATTCTGCTGGCGCGCGCCAGCGGCGCGGGCCGCATCATGGCCACCGATGTCAATGCGTTCCGGCTCGACCAGGCCCGGCTGTGCGGGGCCGATCATGTCTTCGACGCGCGCGACGATGTGCCTGCCGCCGTCCGCGCCTGCAACGACGGCCGCGGCGCCGATTGCGTGATCGTGTGCACGGGCGCCTTCTCCGCCTTTCGGCAGGCGCTGGCGGCCGTGGACCGCGCGGGCACAATCCTCTGCTTCGCCACGACGGAGCCGGGCCAGGACTTGCCGCTGCCGCTCAACGATTTCTGGCGCAATTCCGTAACCGTGACCTCTTCCTACGCCGCCGCTCCCGCCGACCTGGCGACCGCGCTGGAACTGATTCGCGCCAAACGCGTGGCCGTGAGCGGCCTCGTCACTCACCGCCTGCCCCTGGCCGAAACCGGCGAAGGCTTCCGACTCATGGCCGACGGCGCCGAAGCCTCGATCAAGATCGTGGTCGAGCCGCAAACGTAGAGTCTTTAAAGCTGAACGGCGGAGACGCGCGGGGAATTCTGCCATGCGGACGACAGAGCATCCGAAGGCTCGGCCGATCACGGATCAACCGGGCTGCCATTGGTTCGGCTACTACGACAAGTTCCAGTTCGATCCGGCGCAACGCGATGCGCTCGGAATGCGCGTTGATTTCGAACATCGCCTGCCAACGGGCGACGACCGTGTCGAAATCGGCATGATCGCCTTGGAGGACAACGACAGATGGATCCGCCTTGGCGAATCGCGAGCCTGGAGCTGGCAGCAGGGCTGCATGCTCCAGTGGCGACCGGGATCCGATAGCGAAATCGTCTGGAACGACCGCGAGGGCGATCGGTTTGTCTGCCGCGTGCTGGACCGGAAGACGCGCCGGATCAGGACGCTGCCGCGGCCCGTGGGCGCCATCGGTCCCTGCGGCCGCTATGCGTTGTGCGAAGACTACAG
>SLKS01000232.1 GCA_007134465.1 Kiritimatiellia bacterium
CCTAGGCCCAAAACAAGCGAGTTTTTCTGCTGCGAGCACGCCAACGCCAACGCCTGCGGGACTTGAGGCGGGTCGCGCATTTCACCAATATTTCAATATGCGAGAATCGCACGACCCGCCTCAAGCCTCGCATCCGCAGACGTTTGCGCACTCTCGCGACGAAAACCTCGCTTGCTTTGGGCCTAGGCTGAGATGCGTCAGGCTTTCAGCCTGGAAAAACCGGAAAGAATACGGTTCTCGTTCTCGTCCTCGACAAGACTGACGGGAGAACACGAAGCCGGGATGTCGGTCGAGATTTTCGCCTGCCCGGCGGCTGAAGCCGGGACTCCGACCACGCAAACGGAAGGGAGACTCTTGCTCGCTTGCCGGAGTTCCGCCTTCAGGCGGAAGTCTTGCGGGGGCTTCAGCCCCCGCCATGGCGGACGGGACGGCATGAGCGGGAAAAGCCGTTGAGGAGAGAGGCAATCGGAAGAATACTGCTCGGCTTGGAACGATATCAGTTCGGCGGCGCGGGCGGCGCAACGGCAGAATCGGGCGCCGGTCGGCCGGTCGCCCAGTCGGCCGCCTTGCGCTTGAGTTCGTTGAATTTCCCGGAGACGCGATCCAGCTTCTCCTCCCATTCCGGGTTGGGCTCCTGGCCTTCGGTCGCCTTGAAGAACACCTGCATGAGCGCGGTCATGGCAATCGGCTCGATCAGAGCCGTCCGGCTCGACTGCCACGGGTTTTCGCGGCGAGTCCGAATGTTGTAGGCCAGAATCACCTCGTCCAAGTAGGTCAAAGAAAGCGTAAGAACAGTATTGGCGAACTTGACCAGCCCTTTGACGCCGGGCAGGGGCAGGAACGAAGCGATCGTGAAGAAGGTCCGGTTGAACGCGCGCAGGATTCCCTTGATCAACTGGTCCAAACCGAACGGCACGGACGATTCCACGAACCGTTCCCGAACGACTTTTCGGCCATGCTCGATTTGCGCGCGGCCTTGCGGGAGATCTTTGCCGTCCATCAGCTCGACCAGCACGGCGATATGGCCTGCTTTGACCAGATACAGCAGGTATTCGCGGAAGAACACCAGGGCCGCGCCCGCGATCCCGAACCCGATCAGCCCGCCCCAGCCGCTGCCAGCCGCCTCGTTCCCGGCAATCTTGCCGATGCCGTAGCCAAGCCCGGCGCCGGTTCCCGTGGCCAGCACGAATGCGGCCGTGACGCCCATGTAGATGGCGAAACGAAAGATCAGAAAAGGCGCCGTGCGCCGCATCAGTCCGATAATGTCCTTCAAATTGAAGTCTTTCATGCTCCTTGTCTCCTTTGTCCTTTCAACTTTGCCGCGTACCATGAACATAACGACTCTGTTCGTCAACAGGTTTGTCCATTCCCGGCGATACGCGATACGTCTCTCTCATGCAACCGTTGGCTTCGTCCCGATCAGCCTGATCCTAGCGGCGGTGACAGAGCTTACCCCCATGCGCAGGAACCCGAGCCAGCCCACAGCCTGCACCAGCAGCATGGCGCCCGGTGTCCACAGCAACCGCAGCCCGGCCGCCACCGAGAGCGGTTCGCCTGCGGCGCCTGGCGCCAGCAGCCACGTAATGCCCGCAGCCAGCGCGGCCAGCGCCGCCATCCGCTGATAGGCCGAAACCCGGCCGCCGCCTCGATAGTCTGCGCGCAGGAATTCGGAAAAGAAACGCCACAATTGCGTAACGAGAATCGGCACGGCAAAGGCGCCGGCCAGCCGTCCGTTCAGAAAGAGCGCCATGCCGATCAGGCCGGCCAGCGAGGACAGGATCGCCGTAACGGCCTGGATCGGCACAAGCGGAACGCCTTCGCAGTCGCTCTCGACAGCGGCTTTCTTGAGCGCGCCCCGAAACACGAAGTGGCCGCGCGCGAACAGACGTTGCATCCACCGGGGACAGGCATCGAGCCGCCGTCCGTAGCAGCACCCGAAACTGATGCAGGCCAAGCGGCCGATCCCTTCGCCCAGCGCGTAAGCCGGCGCCAGCGCGCCGACCATCAGCCAGGTCTCCATCTCCGCGCTTTCCGGAAACAGCCAGCGGTTGGTCAGCCACAGCAGCCACGGGCCGATGGACATGCCCGCAAACGCCGCTCCGCCCACCGTGAACCCGTGCCAATGTCCTTCGACAATCCGATTGACCACGCTGGCGGCGGGGACGGACACGCCCAGCAGCAGGATCAGCGCGAGGGCCGGATAGGCCAGCGGCCGGTTCGCCGCGCCCGCCAGCAACAGAGCCAACGCGGTTCCGTCAGCCATGGCGCAGCCGATCAGCAGTCCGTACCAGGTGAGATTGACTCCGCGCCATTCCCCGTCTTCCCGGCGCGCCACGGGAAGCGTCGCCAGAATCTGCCAGCGTTCGCGCGGCAAAAACACGAACGCCCATGCGTACAGGGGCGCCAACGCCGCGGCGCCCAGTCCGGCCACGATCCATCCGTTCATCCTCGTTCCTCCTGTTGCGAAGCGGCTCCGCCGCCTTCCTTCCCTTCAGACAACCCGACCTCGTTGGAAAACGGTTTGGCGCATTCCCGAATCGCGGCACGGGCCTCTTGCCCGTGCGCTCACGAAAAGGAACCCGCCATCCTGCGGCTCGGCCCCATAGCCACGGTTTCGCGAACGCGCACGTCGGTTTCCGCCGCCGGCGTGTTCCAGGCCCGGCTGAAAACGCTGTTCGCCTCGCTTGCCAACTGATACGTCACCAGATCGTCGGCAAAACGAATGCGGTCCCGTTGAAACAGCAGCACGACGGTCGAGCTGCCGGGCCGGAAGAGACCGGAGGGACAGCCTCGTTCGACACGCATGCCGGGCCGCAAGGCGACAGGGTCTTCGTAGCGTGTCGCGCTGTAGAGGGACACAATGTCGCCGATCATCAGCGCAACGAACTCGATCATGGCGACCAGCCCGACACCCGTGCCGTCGCCGGCATCGGTGTCGTACACAACAACGCGACGCCGGTTCTTGGAATAGGGCGAGGCCTGGGCGACCACCACGGCCGGATGACAGGATTGGAAGCGGCCGTCCAGATCGTACACGTCGCGCACGATCCCGGCCACGGGCGTGTGCGTGTAGTGATAGCGGTCGGGCGTGAGCCGGAACAGGGCGTATTCGCCGCCGTCGAACGCGCGCAGCCATTCCGTGCGGCTGTCGCCCAGCAGTTCGTCGAAGGCGAAGAACTTGTCCTTTAGGAAAAGGGCTGAAGTCTGCCGGAAGGAGCCGACGAGCGCGCGCGCGTCGGCGGGAGAGACCACGGCGCGTGGATTCGGATCCATGGGCCGGCAGTCCCAGTAGCGGATTTTGCGTTCGAACACCTTGCGCGGGGTATCGAGCGTCGCCGGATCGTCCGCGCATTCGGAAAAGTCCACGCCCAGCGAACGCGCCCACTGGCGGCGCATGGCGTCCGGCCGGGACAGCGGGCGATCGAAGCGGGCGGCGGCCAGCAGATTGGTCAGGCGCGACGACGTCAGCGCGCGGTACAACCAAGCCGGTTTCTCGCGTACGCGCGAATAGAGGAAGGAAACGAACGGATCCCCGCTGAATGTTTCGTAGCGGAGTTCGGCGTCGGAACGGTTCACGTATTGATGGATCATGGCCCCTCCCCGTTTCTTTCGGCTTCCGCCCGGATGGTCAGCAGCGTCAGCCCGATCAGTTTTTTCAGAACGGACAGCGACATCTTTCCCTCCAGCGCCGGCCCGCGCACGGAACGGAGAAACGCCTGCACGTCCTCTTTCTTCAGGATCGTCTCCAGCGCCCGGCGCTCCGCCGCGTCGGCCGGCGCCTGATCGGCCAGCCTTTTCGCGTCCTTCTCGAGCAAATCGAACGCTTCGGCGACAAAACGGCGATGCAGGGCGCCGCGGTAGTAGCGCTCGGCCGCGTCGTTGAAAACACCGGCGGGAACACGCAGGGGAGCGCGGGCGCCCGCCTCGTTCAGTAGGCCTTCTATCAGGTGGCGCAGCGCCGTGCCCTCCTCGCCGGGCCCGGCCCGGCGTTTCAGGTCCTGAACCGTATCCTCCAGGCGCAGCGCTTCGATCAGAGCCGCCCCGTCCGTTTCGAGCAGCGCAACCAATGCGCGCCGGTATTCCGCCAGATAGACGCGAACGCAGCCGGGATAGCGACGGCTGTCCCGGATGCGCGCCGTCTGCCGCAAGACGCGCGCCAGAAATAGGTTGGGCGTGTCGCGGCGCACGAAGAAGGTCGGCAGGCCGATGGCCGCGCCGAAAAACATCTGGCGCCGCTCGCTTTCCGTCTCCGGCGTGTCGGGAATGTCCGCATGGGTTACCTGCCCCGACAGCGCATAATGAAAGGACAAGGCGAGAATCAGGCGCTGCAGGTCGGTGGCGGAGGCCATGTCGCGGGACAGGCCTGAAAACTGACTGAAAATACGGGTTTCGAATCCGCAAAAGCCCATGCGCGCGAACCGTCTCTGACGCAGCATGGCATAGAAGGACATGCGCGGATCGAACACGCCCATTTCCGCCAAATCGGCTTTGAGCCGCTCGTCGTTGCCTTCTTCCCCGTCCAACGCCGGGCAATGGTCGGTGCTGAGCGGCGCCACCAGGTAGTCCAGCAGGCGCTGATCGGGAATCCAATCGCCGCGCAGCCGCAACAGGCGCCCGACAACGCGATCCAGCCGGGCCGGCCCGAACGGGGTGATGGACAGGCCGCAGCAGCGCAAGTCGGCCTTGCCTTTCCAGCGCCGCCAAATCCTGCGCAAGTGAGTATAGTCCAGCTCGTGCGGGAGAAAGCCGAGCACGTGTTCCGGATGGAAGTCGGCGAAATCGTACCGGTACGGCGCCGCCGAATAGAGCCCGGCGAACAGCGGCAGGAAATGCTCCGCGATTTTGACCGCGAGATCGCCCAACCGCTTTTCGTCGCCGGGCGTGAAATCCGGCGACGCGGCTTGCATCCGTTCAGTCAAAAGCCGACTGCCCAGACTGACATGCGTTCCGTTATTGGCCAGGCTGGTGTTGGACACGGTCGGCAAGGTCACGAGGTTGCGCGCCAGAATGCCGCATTCGCGCAACTTGCCCATCGTATGCAGACGGCTGCGCGACAGAGCCTCGTGGCACAGGATCATGTAGCGATGCTTCTCTTCCCCGCGATCCCAGCCGGACAGGCACGGGCTCATGAACAGGGACCGGTAGAAAGAATCGGAAATCAGCTCGTTCAGGCGCCGTTGCCGCCAAGGGGTCAGCGGCGCCAGACACACCTGCGTTTCCTGTCCGCGCGAGCGCAGTTCGAACTTTTCGTTCGCGTACTGGGTCAGCCACTGGGAAAGCAGGAACCGGCGCAAGGTCTCGTTCGCCAGCCGCTCGCCCAGCGATTCCTTTCCGGTCTCGTCCCGCACCGTATGGAAGGAATAGGTCTCGGGCGAGGTGTTGTCGTTCAGAAAATGGCGCATCAGCCGTTCGCCGTAGGCGCGAATGTCGGCCGGCCAGGCGGGATCGGACCCGAGCGCGTCGGCCAGGGCAAGCTTGAGCGCGTAGCTCACCGGTACGCGGGCGCAGGCTGCGCCATGGCGTTCGACGACGAAACGGTCGGCGTCTCCGCGCCGTTCGCGCCGCTCGTTCCGATCGGCGAACAGATCGTTTTCGAACGTTTCCCGCGCGAACGGGCATAGCGCATCGAGCGGAAACACGATCCAACTGTTTTCCCATACGCCGTCCCGCTCGCGCGCCACGTGATGATCGAGATCGGCCAGGGGACGGCGCGGCGCGTCGCCGACGGCGGCGCGGCGAACCCAGTTGCGATAGAGGCCCGATTCCTCGATGGAGCGGGCCAAATCGGCGGACTCGCGCGAACCGTACACGATTGTCAGCAACTCGTTCTCGGCGCCGGCGGTCGCGTCGCCCGGCCCGAACGGCAACCGCTCGGGCTGCACGAGCCCGTCCGTACCGTACGGAAGACCCGGACAGGGCAAAGAACAAGACGGCTCGGGTCCGCCCGCAGGCGAGAGAGGGACTTCGGAATAATCTGTCATGGGGCCTCGCAAACAGCGCCGCGCGCGGCAGCCGCGAACGGATGCAATCGGAAGACACGCTGCGCCCGAATTGTTAGCGCAGCATGAACGATCCGCTAGACCTGGAATAAGCGAGGGTTTCGTCGCGAGAGTGCGCAAACGTCTTCGGATGCGGCGCTTGAGGCGGGCGCGCGATTCTCGCATATTGAAATATGGGTGAAATGCGCGCCCCGCTTCAGGTGCCGCAGGCGTTGGCGTTGGCGTGCTCGTAGCAGAAAAACTCGCTTGTTTTAGGGCTAGACTCGCGCGAGCCCTGGGCGCGCGCGGCGACGGGATCCGAAAAACGCGAGCGCTTCCCGGGCTTGAAGACAAACTTTTTTCTTGCCGTTCGCTCATCGAATCTTAATAATCGTTCTTCATGTTTGCGTTGTTTTTCCTGCGGGAAAGTCCCCAGGCGCAGGCTGAGATTGAACGACGGCGAACCAAGCCACAAACTCGAAAGGGGGTGAAGCGGCTAAGCGATACCGGACGAATGTCAGTCGAACAACGCAGGGAAGCGTCGCGCTGAACGCGCGGCAAACGCAACAGACAGAAAACTCACGCAACCCCACACAGGAGACAAGACCATGAAACGATTCATGACAGGATGGATGGCGCTGGCGCTGGTGGCCGTTCTGGCCAACGGAACGGCGGCTCAGGAACAGACAATTCGCCCGGCGGGAAAAACCGTGAAGGATCTGGCGATTCGCGGCCGGGTGCAAACGCAGTTCGGCTACGCGAGCGCCAAGAATGACGAAGGAAGCGACGATTACAACACGTTCGAGATCCGGCGCGTGCGCATGGGCATGCGCGGCACGCTGTTCGATAGCGTACGCGCCCAGCTCGAAGCGAACTTGGTCCCGGGCTCCAGTTTATCCATGCGAACAGCCTTTCTGCAATGGCGCGAGCACAAGGCCGCCTATATTCGCGTGGGTGTGGACAAGCCGCACAGCAGTATAGAGGAAAACACGTCGTCGGCAGAAATTCTGACGATCGAACGCTCCCTGATCAACGGCATGGTTGCTGCCCCCGGCGCCTTGAACGGACTGGCGCTGGACGGCCAAGCGCCCATGCTGATCTATGGCGCCGGCATCTACACGGACACAGCCAACCGCAATGCGGGCGGCAAAGACTCCAAGTACTTGCTCAACGCCATGGTCGGCCTCAAGCTGGACGATCTGGTCGGCGACAATAACAAGCTGTTGATTCGCGCCAACTGGCTGAACAGCGACGATCCCGACGGCTCGGTCGGCGGCAAATTCGACGACGTGATTGTGGTCGGCGCCCATCTGGCGGCAGGGGCGTTCGATCTGCGCACCGAGTATTTCATGGGCGACGCCGACGGGAACGACACCAAGGGTTTCTATGTGATGCCTTCCTTGCGTTTCACGGACAATATTCAGGGCGTGCTGCGGTTCGAACAGGCGGAAACCGACAAGTCCCGCGGCATCAGCGCCCCGAGCCGCTACGCGCGGAACATCCCGAGCTTGAGCGCGCGAGAGACCAAGGATGCCGACGGCAATGTCGTCAGCAAGGTTGAACCGCAAAAGGGCGATCAGTACCAGTCGCTGTATGCGGGCATCAACTACTACATCTCCGGCAACGGCAACAAGCTGATGTTCGGCGTCGAATCGGCCGAACTGAAGAACACGGACGCGGGCAAGCTCGAAATGCTCACCGCCAGCGCCGCCTGGCGCATGCTGTTCTGACCAACCCTCCGCATTCCCGGGACAACCCGGACTTCATCGCCCCCGTCGGTTCGCCGGCGGGGGTTTTTTTTCGATCCGCTGTCATTCCGACGCTCCTTTGTGCAGACAACTTTAGGGCGAGGGTTTCCGCTCGTCCCTCTTTCGATATGGGCGGCGGGTTCACAGTTCTCCTTTGCTGTCCTTCCATTTGGCCCCCTCGTCAAACCGTAAGTCGAGTTTTTCCCGTGCGTTTATCAGCAACCGTTGACCGGGCTGGGCTTGTAGGTCCCATCCAGTAGAGCCTTGCGAATCTGCTGCCAGTGTGTGCGAAGGCGCTCCGCGAGCCCCTCCACGCTCATTCCGTCCACGCCCGGGCACCCGCCGTTGCGTTTCACGCGCCGGCAGGCTTCCCTGACGTTTGATGGAACCACAATCCGCTCCATCGTCTCCATGGTTTGCGCTGGAGTCTCCGTGGACAGGTTGTACACGCCCAGATCGCTCTCGCAGTCGAGGGCCAGCCAGCCTTGGGACGACTCTCTGGTTGTGTCGCGCTGCACGTACTGCCCCTGTATCG
The DNA here is from genome assembly GCA_007134465.1 of Kiritimatiellia bacterium. Classification (GTDB taxonomy): domain Bacteria; phylum Verrucomicrobiota; class Kiritimatiellia; order UBA8416; family SLMC01; genus SLMC01. The sequence continues at coordinate 8,262 of SLKS01000232.1, forward strand.
GTTCGGGACTTGGGCGGCAGACCTCCCGGGGTAAGATACGTAGCCTTCCATGCGTAGACGCCGGATTTATAAAACAGGCCCCAATGGGAGAATGGAGAACTTCCCTAGTCACGTGCCCGGTGGCCCCAAGCCTGTCACACCTCATATCCGGTTCTTGTTCATCGCCCCGCATTTTCGCGTTGGGCTTCCTTCAGACCCCGCCTCGCGACGACGCCCTTGGACCTCATGAGTCGGTAGTTGGACGCCGACTTTTCTGCCATGCTGAAACCGACCATGTTAAACTGGGTAAGTGACAGGAGAATATCCGAAACATCGTGTCTCTCGCGAGGCGAACGAATGCCTTGCATTACTTCGCAGTATATCAGGTCTCCGATTGCGACAAGATTCTGATCCAAACAAAGATCGACCTTGTTCACTATGGAGGGCACACCGCCCCTGAGGTACTCGATCCACGCCGAGGTATCCA
>SLKS01000050.1 GCA_007134465.1 Kiritimatiellia bacterium
CCGCAGGCGCGCAGCAGCGCCTTGAACCCGCGCCCGCCCAGCGAGTAGTTCAGGTCCGGCCACAGCTCCGGCGGCTTGTACAGCACGTACTCGTATTCCATCGCCTGCCCGATCACCGCGTCCTCGAACGCGAACCCGTAGCTCGTCCGGTTCCGGAACCAGTCGCTGTTCTTGAACGGGCCCGGCGGGGTGACCATGACCGAATCGGGCCTTGCCGCCCGCAGCAGCTCCAGGTTGGCGGCCATGACGTCCTCGTCGCTCACCCCTTCGATCAGCGGGGTCGGATAGATCATGGCCAGTGAAATGTCCACATGCCGCCCTTCGCGCCGTTCCGCCTCGCGCAAGGCCCGGATCGTCCAGATCAGGTCGGACCGGTTCAGACCCTTGTTCATGACCCGGTCGTTGACGAGGTCGTGCCCGGTTTCCCCGCCCATGAACACCGCCCGCAGGCCCGAGCGGATCATGAGCGCGTACTTGTCGGCCAGGTCCGCGAAGACTTCCGGATCGCGCGCGTTCGGCCGCGCTCGGCTGCCCATGGCGTATTCGATGCGCAGGCCGTCGTCCAGGATCCCGCGCGCGATGGCCGCCCCGAAATCCGGCGGCGTGTCCGAGCCGGCGAACCGGAACAGGCCGATGCCCTGCGCGCGCATGGCGCGGATCTCGTCCACGATTTTCTCCACCTTGCGCTTGACGTATTCGGGCTCCAGATGCTGGTGCACGCAGAAGCTGCACTTGCCCCAGGCGCAGCCGGAACTCTCCAGCAGCACATGCAAGAGCGCCTTGCCGGCCATGTCGCCATAGACCGGCGCGGCCCGCTCGTCCAGGGAGCCCGAGCGCTTGGCCGTCTTGCGGACGGCTTCGCCGTCCCGGTACACGACGTTGGCCAGGCTTCCGTCCGCGATCGCCCCCCGCAGCCGGGCCAGCAGGGCCGAGCGGTCGGCGCGGCCGACGACGTCGGCTTCGCTCAGAATGCGGCTCAGCGCGGCTTCGCCTTCGCCAATCACGGCGAGATCGAAGGGGCTATGCTTGAGGAAATCCTCTTCGTAGAGCGTGGCGTGGTAGCCGCCGGCCACCAGCAGGGTCTGCGGGGAACGGCGCCGGATCTCGCGCGCCAGATATTTGGCCCAGAAGAAGGCTTCCCCGTACCAGACCTTCATGCCGAAGACCGGCAGGCCGCGGCTCGCGACCTCGCGGGCGAGCCGACGCAGCGCGCGCGCCATGCGTCGGCGCTGGACCAGGGCCATGGCCTGCTGCAGCCACATTGTGGCCAGGCCCAGCGTCTTGAACGGAAGCCCCCGGCGCCGGCGGCTCAGGGCCATCAGCCTGAGGGTCAGCGCGCGGATCGGTCGGGCGAGAATGGCGGGGGCGAGCCTGCTGTAGAAATCGCCGCGGGCCCAGTCGAGCACGCGCACGGCATGGCCGTCTCGTTCCACGCCGGCCTTGAGTACGCCCAGCCCGTTCTCGACGAAAATGTCGCTGGCGCTGCGCCGCCGCGACGCGATCGCATTCCATATCCAGATCGTGGCCATGAGTGATCTCCTTGTTCGCCTGTTGGAGCCTTTTTCAAGAAGATACACGCTTTTGCGTGCAGCTTTCGGAATGCGCACCATGAAGAGCATGAAGGACATGAAGATATGAATTTTTTCGTTCGGCTTCCTTCACGCTCTTCATGCCCTTCATGGTGACAAAATGAAATTGGGTTGCGGGCGAAGCCCGTCTTAAACTCTTTATTCGTGTTCGTTCGTGGTTCGAGTTCGGTTGCCTGCGCCAGCCCGACTTGTACAATTAGCTCGCGAGGGCCGGCTCGCGCGCTGGCCAGCGGGCGGGCTGGACAACCGCTGCGGCAGGCGCGGCATCCGTTGCGCCGTCGGAGAGCGTTTCGCGCGCGATCTCTTCCAGCCGCCGCGCGGGCGACATGGCGGCGATGGCCCGAGCCAGTTCCCGCGCCGAACGCCTCATGGCCCGGTCCTCGAGCATGGTCCGGGCCGCGGCCGCCACGGCCTTGGCCGTGGCCGTACCCGAGCGCAGCAGCCAGCCCGCGCCCTGCCGTTCGACGGCTTCCATCACATAGTACTGGTCCATGTTGCGCGGCAGGCCCAGAACCGGCTTGCCGCAGGCGAGGGCCTGATAGACCAGACCGCTGCCGCCATTGCACACCACCAGATCGGCCCGCGCCGCCGCGCGCAGGCCCGGAATGAACTCGGCCGCGTAGGTCCCGGCAGGCGCCCGCATGCGGCCGGCTGTCGCCACCATGACCGCGAAGCCCGCATCGCGCAGCGCCGAGACGGCCATGTCCATCGCTCCGCTGTCGCCCGAACTGCCCGCGCTCGCCCAGGCCAGCGGCCGATCCGTCGGCAGCGCGTCCCACCAGTCCGGCAGCGCCGTTTCCGGCGCCCACAACACCGGCCCGATCCAATGCTCGTTCGCCGCGAACGGCTGATTCCCGTACAGAGCCGGCACGTCCATGTACAGGGCGCGCGCGCCGCAGGTGTATACCGCGCGCGCCCCGTCTCCGCCCAGAGGCGCCAGCCCGTACCAGCGCCGCAGCCGGTTCATCGCCCGCGCCTGCACGCGCAGAAAATGCGGCATGAACAGCCCGATCAGCCTGCCTGCCAGCTTCGTCCCCGCCAAGGCCACCAGCGGATGCTCCGGAACCGGCAGCGGCAACACGGCGTTCGGGCTCCAGTGCGCATTGTTCAAGGCCAGATACGGAATCCCGCTCAATTCCGCCGAAATCCCCATCGAAATCCGGAAATCGCCGACAATGACGTCCGGCTTCGTTTTCGCGATCAGCCGCAAATCGTCCTGCACGTAGGCCTGCAGCTCCTCCAGCGTGTAGAGCGGCGCGCCTCGGTCCAGCCGCTTGAGAAACGCGTCCTGCTCGATGCAGGGCAGCGGCTCGAACGGCAGCCCTTCGTTTTCGACCAGCCCGCGCCAGCGCGGGTCGGCGGCGAACACGGGTGCGAACTCCGTCCGGTCCAAATCCCGCGCAATCCCAAGCGGCCGAATCACATGCGCCGCCGTAACCCCTTCGCCAACCATTAAAATACGCTTGTCAGGCGCCGGGATTTCGTTCGGTTCGGCTGGTGTTGTCATGAACATTCCCTCCATCAAGAACTCTATGCCGGATCGGTTCGGAATCTTAACCGGGCTGGAAAAGAAAAGCGCTCATGTTCACGGGCGAATACCATCGGAAACACAGAGGATGGGAATAACTGCGGAGATGCGGAGACAGCGCCCTGCCTACGCCGAGCCTCCAACAGGCAGGCTTTCGCAGTCCAAGTTGCGAATATGCCTTGCAAAACGATCCCGACAGGAGCGGACCCTATGGTAGACGAGGCGTCCCGCCTCGTCCGAACGAGCCGGGACGGCTCGTCTACCATCGCCTGCGATTAGCAAGGCTTGCATCTTGTCAAGGAAGGGCGCGAGAGAATCGTGATCGCTGCGGATTTGGACAGAATCATTGCGGACAGAATCATGAAAAAGCAGGGGTGTTTCGTTATGGAACGGCACGCCGTTACGGCACGGGAACCAGCTCGCGAATCGTACAGCGGCTCAAGAAAACATCGCCGCTTTGCATGGAAAACCCGACAAGCTCCTTCTGGAACGCCGTGCGGGCAACCGAGGCCAGTCTTCCGCTGTAATAGACCCTTCTGCGCAGGGTGTAGGGGCGATGGGAAACATCGAGCGGCGTCAGTTCCACTCGCACTGTCAACCAGAGCTCGCTTTTCTTGAAATCGGTCTTGAAATCGCGCAATCTTTTTTCGTGAAAAAGAAGATCGTCGTCCACCGATTGTCCTGGATGAGCAGGGCCAGCCTTGCCTGGCTTAAGCATGGCGTATTCCCATTCGACGACATAGGCGGTTTCCGTGACGGGACGATTGACCATAAGGAAGGGGAACACACCCGCATTGTCGTCTGCAGCCATTCGAATGCCGGGGATCTCCCTACCGTCTCTTCTGAACCGTGCCGCTTCGATAATCCGTCCCTCGGTCTGCGCGAACGGTTCGTCAGCCCCCATCAAGGTTTCCATATTGACACGGGTTTGTCCGAGAAACCAATGGCGGAGTCCGTCGGAAAAATCGTCTTCGAATACGAGGCGGCCTTCGATCCAGTCGGTGTCGGCGGGATACGGTTTCAGAGGGAAATCGTCGCCCGCCACGGCGAACTCGCCCGCCGCTACTTCCACGCTTTCCCGATCAGCCAGCCGCATGAAGCGAACCCGCCCATCCTCGACATGAAGAATGGTTGATGGTTGATGGTTGGGAGAAGAATCTGGATGTTCCGCGTCCACGGCGGGCAAGCGGGCGTCGAGTGTCAAACGTCGGGCGTCCTGTTTCCCGTTCCCAGTTTCTCCGCGCACCTCCAGCCGAAACCGCGTACCGAGTGCCGTGGCCAGCGCGTGCGGGGTTTCCACGGCAAAGGGCTGCTCGGCCGGTTGCGGGGCGACGGTGGCGGTCAGAGCGCCCTGGTGGAGAACCATCCGTTTCTGGAGAGACACAGACGAGGCACGGACGGGCACGGACGGAACACCGGCAGGCATGGAGATAACGGTCGATTCCGCCAATGCCAGCCGAGCCGTATTGTCGAGCCAGGCGAGGGTGGCGGCGCTGTCGGGGCCGGTTTCGATGCGCATGCCGAACAGAATCTCGTCGCCGATCCGCAGGGGACGCGGTTCGGTGGCGTCGGCGTCCGCGAAGCCGAACGCCGAGCCCTGAACATGCTCGACGCTGGCGATAACGTCATGGGCCACAATGGTTTCCGGCGTTGTCCGGTTCAGCCACAGCCCGATGCCAAGCGCGACCAGAAGGCTGGCGGCCAACGCCAGAGGCGGCGCCCATCGCCGCCAGCGATGGCGAACGGGCATACCTGCCGTTGCGCCGCTCAATTCGCGCAGCGCCACTTCCTGCATGGCGAACCGAACCAGTTTCCCGACCAGGCTCGGATCGGTCCGCATGGCCCGATCCAGCTCCCTTTGCTCGGTCGGCGTCAGGTCGTCGTCGAGATACTTCCACAAGGCGTCGTCTGGCGATTTCATGCCGGCATTTCTCCGTTGGCTTCGCCCGCAACGCGAATGCATTCCGCCAAAGCGCTTTTCACCCGGTTCATGGTCACGGAAACGCTGTTGGCCGTTTTGCCCAGCTTGACGGCAATGGCGGCGACCGACAGTTGTCCCCAATAGCGCAAGCGCACGATTTTCCCCCACGATTCAGGCAACTGTTCGATACAGGCAGCCAAGGCCTGTTCAACATGGCTCATGGCGGACTGGCTGGCGTCGAATTGCTCTTCGAGCTGCGCCATGACTTCCGGCGACATGGGCGCGTGCCGCTTGCTTTTCCGCAGGGCGGCCAACGCCTGCCGCTTGGCAATACCGCGCGCCAGCCGCCAGAAATCGGGGATTTCCGTGAATTCCGTTCGGCGTCGCGCGAGCACCACGCATACGTCCTGAAACACATCCTCGGCCAGATGATAGTTTCGCACGATCGTCAGCACGTAGGCCAGCAAGGCCTTGCGGTGGTTCACGATCTGCCTCATCAATTCCGGTTCGGTCAACATGCTTTCCCGTCCTCGTCGCGGTTTGCTTGCTTCTCCAACATTATGTCCGTTCCCCCTCGAATCTTAACCGAGCGGCAGAGATTATTGCGCGCAAGCAAGGCATGGTTTCGCTGGCGCCGCCATCAGGGCGCGGCATCCACGCCATGCGCGCGCAGGGCCTGGCTCGTCAGATCCACGGATAAGGTGCGTATTGACCATCAGAACAGAGTAAAATTAAGCGATTCCGGTCCAACTAGCAACAGGAATTGGAGACTTTTTTCTTCTTTCCCTGTAAGATTTCCGTATTGTGGCGGATAGAGGGGAAAGGAAGCCCATGAATTCCGAGCCAACCGACATCTGGACCCAGGAAGCGCTGGAAACGCACCGGCGCGGTTTGCTGCGGCAAATGCTGGCGGCCACCGGGAACTTGGCGACGGCCGAAGACCTGACACAGGACACCTTGGTCGTCGCCTACAATAATCGGCATAAATTCATGCCGGGCACGAATCTGGGCGGATGGCTGCGCGGCATTGCCCGCAACATGCTGAAACGGCATTTCGAGAAGCAGGCGCGCGAGCCTGTCCTGATCGGCGAGGCGCTCGATATTTTAGAGCAAACGGCCGCCGAGAACGAGGATCGCATGACGGATGACGGCTGGCACGAGCATCGGCTTTCCGCGCTGGCGAAATGTCGCGCCGAGCTGGGCGAAAAGGCTCGGCAATTGCTTGCGCTACGCTATGGAAAACGCCTCGGCGCGCGCGAGGTGGCCCGGCGGCTGCGGCTGACCGTTACGTCGGTGAATGTGCAAACCTTTCGTCTTCGCGCCGTGCTGATGGCCTGCATAGAAAAGAGGATGGCTTTGTCATGACAGCCGGTCCCGACAACAAGGATGCGCTGCTGTGGGCCTATGTCGAGGGGCAATTGCCGCCGGACAAGCAGGCGGAGCTGCGGCAATGGCTGAACGAACGTCCTGAACGGGCCGCTCGCCTGTACGCGCTGGCCGACGAACGCCTGTGCTTGCAGGAACTGTTCGCCCGCGAAAGCGCGGCACGACAGCCGACAAAGAAGCGTTCGCTTCGGCTGTGGCCGACCCTGTCCGCCGCCGCGGCTTTGCTCGCCGCGCTCGGAATCGGATTGTGGCTGAGCCAAACAGGCCCGGACCCCATCGTGGCCCAGGGCATTGTCGCGCGCGTGGAAAGCGTGCAGGGCACGGCGTTCGGCTTCGCGGACGCCACCGCCACCGAGCCCCGTCCCTTGCGGCCCGGCGACGACATTCTGTTCGGCATGCGCATCGAGACCGGCCCCGACAGCGCCGCCACCCTCGCCTGGCTCGACAACACGGCTCGGCTGGCATTGGCGGAATCGTCCGTTCTCTCCATGCCGGCCGGTGTTCCGTCCGTGCCCGTCCGTGCCTCGTCCGTGTCTCTCCAGAAACATATGGTTCTCCACCAGGGCGCTCTGACCGCCACCGTCGCCCCGCAACCGGCCGAGCAGCCGTTCGCCGTGGAAACCCCGCACGCGCTGGCCACGGTGCTCGGCACGCGGTTTCGGCTGAATGTAAAGAGAACATCCAATATCCAACAAGGAACATCCAATGTCCAAGGAGAGAGCACCTGGTTAAGCGTTGAAGATGGGCAGGTTCGCTTCACGCGGCTGGCCGATCAGGAAAGCGTGGTCGTGGCGGCGGGCGAGTTCGCCGTGGCGGGCGAAGATTTGCCGCTGAAAGCGTATCCCGCCGATACCGAATGGATCGAAGGCCGCATACTCTTCGAGGACGATTTCCGGGACGGGTTCAAGAACTGGACCCCAAATTCGCTTCGCGTAGATGGCGACAACATGGTTCGTAAATCTTCCAGTATTGTTGACGGGATATCCTTTGGCTCCGGTCCATGGGTAGGCTCGGGCTTGACAGACGACGGCCGGGCTTTGACAGGAATCGAGATGCGCGTCGAAAAGAACGCGGAGCGATGGGCGTTGATTTCCCTGAAAGAGAACGTTTTTCAGGCGACGCCTGCCTACTCGGTCGAATTCCGATACAGAACTTTGACCGCATACGGCGGGGCAGAAGCCGGCCCGTATTACGGCCATGTCCAAGCCATGCAACGGCTCTCGTCCTCCGATCCGAAACCGACCCGCACCCGCAAGCCTTTCCTGTTGAATACTTATCGCTATTCCGTCACGCCTTCCGACGACGATGACTACGCATCGTTTCTGAAAACTGAATTGGACGGAAAACCGCATATGAAAGCCCGGGCAACATTGCAGCATGGATATGTTGGCTTTAGCGTGCAAAAAGGCCAAGTCTTCCTGTATCGCTGCGTCGTTCGCGAGCTGGTTCCCGTTCCAACCCTTCAACCGTCTGCGGAGGGCGCATCCATACCGAGGAACATGACAACAGACGGATTGCTCGCCCTGTACCTTTTCAACGAAGGCCAGGGGAACACGATCTACGATGTGTCCGGCATCGGCGAGCCGATGAATCTGACGATCCGTAATCCAACCAACATCGAATGGCTGCCCGGGCGTTTGCGCGTCAACAATCCGGCGAACATCACAGCCGACCCGAACAACAGGGAATTGGCGCACGCCATGAGCGAGAAGAAAGCCGCAAGCGTTGTCGTCTGGGCGAAATTCCATGAAGTTTCCCGAACGCATTCCGTGCTGTTCATGCGTAACGTAATCGGGCGCTGGAGCCTGACGTGGACACAAACAAGGCGTCCGGGCAAAGCCGAAGCCCCCGTCCATCTCGCCTATGTTCTGGGCGAAGACGAGAACGGGTTCGGTATGCGCTTCTTTACGAACGGGACCATGGACGCCTTTCAGCCCCTCGCGGACGATTCGGCTTTTCGCCAGCTCGCGAAATCGCGGTTCGAGTTGCTCTTTGCGCCGGACAGCGACGAAATTATCCGCAAACAGGGCCATCAGGCCTGGCGGGGCGACATCCTGCTGCTGGCCATCTACGACCGCGCGCTGTCACCCGAAGAAATCGCGGAATCCGCCCGTTCGCTTCCGACCTCGTTCTCTTCCTCGAAATAAGTCACAAAAAATGCGGTTCGAAAAACGGAAAAGATGGATTGAACGCCAACCCTGAAAGGGTTATGCAGCAGAGCCGGGGGCAACGCCCCCGGATGGCGGGTTGCCTTCTCGCTCGCCCCGCACCCCCCGCCCGCCGCCGCACGGCGGCGGC
>SLKS01000322.1 GCA_007134465.1 Kiritimatiellia bacterium
ATTTACACCTTAGTCTCGACTTAGGGAAGGCGCCGGCAAAAAAAAACGAATGAACAATATGAAACGGGAAACGGGTTGACGAGAGCGGGCGACGATAGCGGATTACGAGCAGAGAGAGTCCCAATCGTCCACCGCTCTCGTCGGCCGAAAACACGAAAGGCAAGGAGAAAAGCTATGACAAACAAAACGACCATAACTCCGCGCGAACGCTATGTGGCCGCCTTGACGTTCGGCACGCCCGACCGCATTCCTTTCGAGCCGGGCGGTCCGCGCGAATCCACGCTCAAGCGCTGGTCGGCCGAGGGCATGCCGACAGACCGGCCATGGCGGGACGCGCTGGCCGAAGCGGTCGGATTGCCCGGCGAATGCTGGACGCCCGCTTGCGGGCTCGACGTGGACTTCCGCATGCGGCCGACGTTCGAGGAGAAGGTGCTGGAGCATCGGGACGGGCATTATATTGTGCAGGACTGGATGGGAAACATCACGGAAATATCCGACGCCTACGATGTGACCTACATTCGCCGTGCGGTGGATTTCGTCACGCGCAAATGGCACAAGTTTCCGGTGGAGAACCGGGCCGACTTCGCCGCCATGAAAGAGCGTTACGATGCAACCGATCCCGATCGCTATCCGGAAGATTTCGACGAGCGTGTCGTTCGCTTGCGCGATCGCAAAGGGGTGGCGACCCTTTCCTTTTCGGGGCCGTTCTGGCAACTGCGCGAATGGTGCGGATTCGAGCCGCTGTGCATGCTGCTGATCGAAGATCCCGAATTCGTGCGGGAGATGATCGCGTTCTGGATCGATTTCGTGTCGCGGACGATGGCGCGCGCGCTGGACAGCGGCGTGGTGGATGCGGTGCGGATGTGCGAGGATATGGCCTACAAGGAAAAGAGCATGATCAGCCCGGCCATGACACGCGAGTTTCTCGCGCCGGCCTGGACGCGCTGGGCGGGCGAAGCGCGTCAGGCAGGCGTGCCGCTGGTGGACATGGATTCGGACGGCAAAGTGGACGAGCTGATCCCGATCTGGATCGAATCGGGCATAAATGTGTGCGACCCGATCGAGGTGGCGGCGGGCAACGATCTGGTCGCCTATCGGCAAACCTTTGGCGAGCGCATGGCCTGGAGGCAGGGTGTGGACAAGCGCTGCATGGCCAAAGGGGGGACAACGATCGAAGCCGAACTGGCCCGGCTCGAGCCGGTGGCGCGGGCGGGCGGCTACATCCCGGGCTGCGACCATGGCGTGCCGCCGGACATTTCCTGGCCGCATTTCATCCACTACAGCCGTCGGTTGGCGGAAATGACCGGGTGGCTTTAAGCGGCGCCGTTTTTGCATTGCGGTTTTTCGGGGCTTGTGAAACACTTGTCCGCATGAAAACCGCATCTTCCCAAAAAAGCAATCGCGCCGCGATGGCGCCGGTCCCGGCCGGCGAATTCGAGATGGGCTGCCGCCTTCCGGAACACGCTCCCGGCGAGCAGCCGGCGCACCGCGTGCATGTCGGAGCGTTCCGCATGGATATCGGGCCGGTGTCCTGGGCGTTGTGGGACGAAGTGCGCGCCTGGGCGGAGCGGCGGCACTATACGTTCGATACGGGATCGAAAGGCAAGCATCATGCCGCGCCGGATCGCCCGGCGCACGGCGTGGACTGGTACGATGCCGTGAAATGGTGCAACGCGCGCAGCGAAAAGGAAGGCTTGCCGCCAGCCTACATGCTTTCGGAAGACGACGCCCGCGTGTATCGGGCCGGACGCGTGGACCTTCGCAACGAATGGGTGCGCTGGGACGCCGGCTACCGGCTGCCGACCGAAGCCGAATGGGAAAAGGCCGCGCGCGGCGGCGCGAGCGGCCGGCGCTTCCCGTGGGCGGACAGCGACGACATTGATCACGACCGGGCGAACTATTACAGCCATGGCGAGGACGGCGCGCCTTCCTGTCCGTACGACAAGGCGGCCGCGCTCGGCGCGCATCCCGGTTTCCGCACCGACGACCGGCCCGGACCCAATCCGGTCGGCGCATTCCCAGCCAACGGCTACGGACTGTTCGACATGGCCGGCAACGTGTGGAACTGGTGCTGGGACTGGTGGAGCGAGGGCTACTACGCAACGGCGCCCGCGCGCGATCCGCGCGGCCCGGAACGCGGGTCCACGCGCGTCATTCGCGGCGGAAGCTGGCATGGCCGAGCCGAGGACTGTCGAGTGGCCGCCCGAAACTTCGGCCTGCCCGGCGACGCGTTCGAACCGTTCGGATTCCGCGCCGTCCTCGCGGGATAGCCGAAACAACGGGCCGCCTGGCCTGAATGGCGCTTAGTCCCAAACTCTTCATGGACAGCTCGAATCTGTCAATTTTCAGCGAGAATAAGGCTCAAGGCGGGCTTCGCCCGCAACCCAAGTGTGTGGGTATGTGGGTTTGGGAGTAAATGCCGCCTCCAATTTCTCGCTGTTTATGGCAGAGGCGGAAGGATAAGGCACTAACGCCTGTGGCGCCCGACTCAGGCGCGGATGGCGCGCAGGCGCTTGCGGCGGCAGCGGGCGAGGCGGACGGGATGGCAGAAGCGGCGCACGAGCAGCCATCCGGCGACGAATCCGCCGATATGCGCCCAGAACGCAACTCCGCCGCGCGCGCCGCCGCTGTCGGTCAATCCGCCCAGCACTTGCAGGACGAACCAGTAGCCGAGCATGAGAAAAGCCGGCACGACTATGCGGGTGATGAAGAAGCCGAGAAAGACCAGCACGTGCACCGGCGCGCGCGGATAGAGCCGAACGTAGGCGGCCATGACGCCGCCGATCGCGCCGGAGGCGCCCACCATCGGTACGGGGCTCGACGGCCCGGCCGCGATTTGCGCCAGCGCCGCCGCCAGCCCGCACACAAGATAGAACGCCAGAAAACGGAACGGTCCCATGGCGTCCTCGACGTTGTCCCCGAAGATGGCCAGAAACCAGAGATTGCCGATCAGATGCAGCCAACCGCCATGCATGAACATCGAGGTGATCAGCGTGCGAACGTCCGGGCTGCCTGCCGTATAGACCAAGTTCGGGCCCAGCGCCACGCGGCTGCCCTGCGGCAGGCGTCCGAGCAATTCGCCGGGAATCAGCCCGTACTCGAGAACGGAACGGGAGAAATGCGGGTTCATGCCCAGTCGCTGGATCCATATCCACACGGCGATGTTAATGCCGATCAGCAGAAACGTGATCACGGAAGCGTGCACAGTCGGATTGTCGTCTCGCAGCGGGAACATGAGGCATGCATGCCATAGTCCCGCATGACAGGCAAGCCTATAGACAATATTCATTGCCTTGTTTCCGGGATTTCGGTAGACAGACGTTTTCCAGTGAAGACACACGTTTTTGCGCGTTGGTTTTCAAGGAAGCCGCATCGTCCATCGAACCGAACGGGCAAAAGTTTTTCTGAAAGAATCAAAAGGAGGATTGGTGGACGCGAACGGCGACGCGAACGGACGACGGAAGTTCCGATCGTCCACCGTAAGCGTCGCCGTACGCGTCCACCGCAAGGGGTGGGAAACAGAACGGCCGAACCGAACGGGAGGAGCATCATGAAAACGCTGGTGATCTATTATTCGCTGGACGGAAACACGCGTTGCATGGCCGAGGAAATGGCGCAGGCCATCGGCGCGGACACCATGGAACTGAAGCCGGTCAAGGGCATGCCGAAATCGCTTGTCGCCAGGATTCTTGCGGGCGGCTTCCAGGTCATGACGAAAAAAACTCCTGCCTTGCTGCCGTTGACGCGGGATCCGGCGGAGTACGATTTGCTGATTCTGGGTTCGCCGGTTTGGGCTGGCTGCTATGCGCCGGCCTGGCGTTCCTTCTTTTCGCAGGTTTCGCTTTCGGGCAAGCGTTTGGCGCTGTTTCTCTGCCATGGCGGCGGCAAAGGCGACGCGTTCGGCAAGATGCGCGCGGCGCTGGCCGGCAACGAGATCCTGGCCGAAACGGATTTTTGCTCGCCCCTGAAGGAAAATACGGAGGAAGCCAAGGCGCGCGCGGCGGCCTGGGCTCGCGAAGCGGCGCAAGGCCAGGCGTCATGAGACGGCGGCTGGATGAGATCGAGCCCGGCACGGCGCTGTGTCGGGACTTGGTTCAGGACGGCCATATCCTGCTTAGCACCGGTTCCGTGCTGACCGCTTCCATGCTCGCAACACTGAAGCGGCGCGGTCTTGCCGTTGCCGACGTGGTGTGCGACGATGCGGACCGGAGAGGACCGCCCGCTTCGTTGGCGACCAATCCGGAATACGAGCGCGAACGCGCGGCCATCGAGGGCTTGTTCGCCAGTATCGGCGAGAAAGACGGCCAGATGCAGATGCTGAAATACTGCCTGATTGGGCAGCTCCAGGATGCCTATCGTGACGAATCCTGAAACATTGCGGCGGAATATCGAAAAAGATTTGCGTTCCGAAAAGGATCTGGTCACCCTTGTGCCCGTGGTGAAAAGGGTTCGGGAAATCGCCGCGAACCCCAACTTTTCCGGCGAGGAAATGGCCGAGGCCATCCGGTCGGATTCCGTGCTCACCGCCAAGGTGTTGCGGATGGTCAATTCGGCCAGCTTCGCGCTGGAACGAAAGGTGACCGATGTCGAGCAGGCGATCGTCATGCTGGGCTGCGAAAAGCTGGGGCATCTGTGCGCGGGCATCATGATGGCCGGCGTGATGACCAGTCGGCCCTGCGTGCGGGAATTCGACCGGGTCGGCCTGTGGAAGCATTCGCTGGGCACGGCCGTGGCGGCCCGGCATATTCAGCGAACGTTCGCGCCCGACGACAAGCTCGACCTGTTCACCGCCGGGTTGCTGTGCAATATCGGTCGGATCATTCTGGAACAGCGCTGTCCCGAGGAATTCGGACAGGCCTTTCGCCTGGCGCAGGAAAAGGGACTGTTTCTGCTCGAAGCCGAGCGGCGAACGCTGGGAGCAACCCATGCCGAGGTCGGGGCCTGGGCCGCTGAAGCCTGGCGTTTGGGCGGCGCGCTTGGTCAGGCGATTCGCCTGCATCATGGCCCCGTCGGTTCGAAAACGACCGACCTGCTCAATTTGGCCTATACGCTGGCGCATGCGTGCCGGATCGGTCATCCGGGCGATCCGAAACTGCTGCCGCTGCTGCCGGGCATATTGAAACGGCTGGCCATTGACGAGGCCGCGCTGGACGATCTGGTGCAGGCGCTGAACAAGGAATTCGCTGCGCTGGAGCCGGTGTTCAGGTTTTTGGAAACGACATAGCCGAGGAGGCAGTTGCCATGGCGACGATCAGTCCTTTTCGCGGGTGGCGCGTGGACCCCGCGCGCGCGGCGCGCGTGGCCGCGCCGCCGTACGATGTGGTGAACGAGGCGCAGGCGCGCGCGATCGCCCGCGACAATCCCGACACGTTTCTGCGCGTGACGAAACCGGAAATCCTGACGCCGCCCGGCTCGGCGCCGGCTCTCGACGAGCGCGGCGCGCTGGCGGCCGCCGCTTTCCTGGCCATGCAAGACCAGGGAATCTTTGCCGAAGAACCGAACCCCGCGTTCTACGTCTATCGGCTCGCCTTGCCGGAGCATACTCAGACCGGACTGGTCGCGTGCGTGGCCGCCGACGAATACGAAAGCGGCGTCATTCGCAAGCACGAGCTTACCCGGCGCGACAAGGAAGACGAACGGGCAAGCCATATCGAGGCGGTGGGCGCGCAGACGGGGCCGGTTCTGATGGCCTTCCGGCGCCGGGAATCGGGTCGCGAAATTCTGCGCGACATCGCCCAAGCCGAGCCGACATGCGATTTCATCAAGGGAGACGGCGTCCGCCACACGCTGTGGACGGTGACGGAGGCGGAAACGGTTCGGCGTTTGCAGGACCAGTTCGAAAGCATCCCGCGCCTGTATATCGCCGACGGCCATCATCGCGCCGCCGCCGCCGTGCGCGTACGCGACAGGTTTCGGGCCGCCCGTTCCGGCCATGACGGCCACGAGGAATACAACCGCTTTCTGGCCGTGCTGTTTCCGGACGACGAATTGCGCGTGCTGGGCTATCACCGGACGGTCAAGGATCTGAACGGGCTGACGCCGCCCGCGTTTCTCGCCCGGCTCGCCGAAGCGTTCGAGACGGAACCGGTTGCGTCGCCGCCCGATCTTGCCCCGGGCTCGTTCGGTCTCTTGCTGGACGGGGCCTGGTATCGGCTGCGGGCGCGAACCGTGCCGGCGGCGCAGGACGATCCCGTGGACCGGCTGGACGCGTCCGTTCTGCAACAGCGGGCGCTGGAACCGATCCTCGGCATTCGCGACATCCGAACCGACCCGCGCGTGGATTTCGTTGGCGGCGCCGACGCCTTGCGCGAACTGGAACGGCGTTGCGAGCAGGATGCCCGGCTCGCTTTCGCGCTGGCGCCGGTCGCCGTGGAGCAGATCATGGCCGTGGCCGATGCCGACCGCATCATGCCGCCCAAATCCACCTGGTTCGAACCCAAGCTGTGCTCGGGACTCGTCGCGCATGCGATCGGAGACGGATTGCAATAGATTAAGGCGGGCTTCGCCCGCAACCCAAGGCGTTAGTCCTTAGGCGTTAGGCGTTAGCCACTAACTCCTAGCGCCTAGCGCCTAACGCCTACGTTGACCTGGCCGCATACTCGCAAACAATACGGATAACTTACAAGCAAAACGTGTATCTTCATCGGAAAGCGAGGCAAGAATGATCATTGATTCGCATGTGCATCTGGGAACGAAAGCGAATTCGGTCAAAGACCTGCTCGACGCCGCCGACGCGATCGGCATAGATAAACTGGTGATTTTCAGCGGAGATGTCGATTGCGAAAGGAATGCCGACGTGCTGGCCGCCAGCCGGGCGCATCCGGACCGATTCATTCCGTTCGCCTGGTTCGTGCTCGGCATGCATCGGCCGGAAGCGATTGACGAAGCCGCCGACCAGGGCTTTCGCGGCGTCAAGTTCATCTATCCGCGCGATGCCTACAACGATTTGCGCTATTATCCCGTGTACGAACGCTGCGCCGGGCATGGCTTGCCCGGCCTGTTCCATACCGGGATTGTCGCCCGCAGCGACGAAGACGCGCTCATGGACGTGGACACCGAACGCATGAAGCCGATCAAGCTGGACCGTGTTCTGCGGCGCTTCCCCGACTGGAACGTGATCATGGCGCACATGGGCAATCCGTGGCACGACGAGGCCGCCATGATGCTGCGCTGGAATCGGAACCTGTACAGCGATCTGAGCGGCTCGACGCTTCGCTATCGCTCGCCCGCCTATCTGAAATCCCTGCTGTGGTGGGGCGACGATCCGGTGTACAAGGACGCGCTGGGCCGCGGCGCGTTCGAAAAAATCGTGTTCGGCACCGATGTCTCGCCCGCCCGCATGGCCGGTGTCCATGCCGACTACCAGGCGCTGTTCGACGCGCTCGGCCTTTCGCGCGAGATCCGCGCCGACATCATGGGCGGCATCATGGCCAAGCTGCTGGGCCTTGGCGAGAAGGGCTATTTCGCCTGAAGTTTCTCGTGAATCCTGGCGATGATGCGCTCGGTCAGCTCGGGCGTCTTTTCCAGGTTCGCGCGCGATGCCTCGTGCCCCTGGCCCAGTTGCTCGCCGTCGAACGCCAGCCAGGAGCCGCGCTTCTCCACCAGGCCGTACTTGATGGCGCAATCGAGAACCGAACCTTCCCAGGTGATTCCCTGCGCGTAGAGAATGTCGAATTCGGCTTCGGTGAAGGGCGGCGCCACCTTGTTCTTGACCACCTTCACGCGTGTGCGGTTGCCCATCACGGCGCCGGACGCGTCCTTGATGGCGCCAATGGAACGGATGTTGAGCCGGACCGAGCTGTAGAATTTCAGCGCGCGCCCGCCCGGGGTCGTCTCCGGATTGCCGAACATGACCCCGATCTTCTCCCGGATCTGATTGGTGAAAATCACCAGCGTTTGCGTGCTGGCGATCAGGCTGGTCAGCTTGCGCATGGCCTGCGACATCAGGCGCGCCTGCAAGCCGACATGCGAATCGCCCATGTTGCCGTCCAACTCGGCGCGCGGCGTCAGCGCGGCCACCGAATCCACGACGACCACATCCAGGCCTCCGCTGCGCACCAGCGATTCGACGATAGCCAGCGCTTCCTCGCCGGACGTGGGCTGCGAGATCAAAAGCTGGTCGGTGTCCACGCCGATCTTGCGGGCATAGAGCGGGTCCATCGCATGTTCGGCGTCAATGAACGCCGCCTGGCCGCCTTCTTTCTGCACGTTGGCCACCACATGAAGAACGAGCGTGGTCTTGCCGGAAGATTCGGGTCCGAAAATCTCGATAACGCGCCCGCGCGGCAAACCGCCAACGCCCAAGGCCACGTTCAGCGAAAACGATCCGGTCGAAACCG
This sequence comes from Kiritimatiellia bacterium, assembly GCA_007134465.1. Taxonomy (GTDB): domain Bacteria; phylum Verrucomicrobiota; class Kiritimatiellia; order UBA8416; family SLMC01; genus SLMC01. The sequence goes on from SLKS01000322.1 coordinate 8,340, forward strand.
TTCTCACGTTCTTGGCCAAATCCACGTCGCCCATGCGCATGATCGCGCCTTCCCCGAACTCCTTGCGAATCTGCGCCAGCGCGGCATCCAGTCCGAGCCCGCTTTTCTTTTCCGAATCCTGTTTCTTCGCCATGACGGTGGGTGTCCTTTCGCTGTTCGCATCCGTTCAGACGCCGCAACGGCAGCGCCTTCGATTCCATTGCGCGCCACACTAGCGCCCTGCGCGACGCCGGGTCAAGAACGAAGCGAAGGGGGCAGCAATTCCAAATATGCCACTCTACCCGAGGGGCGCGGCAGCGGAAGCGAGAAGGCCAAAGGAAGCAGGCGTAGCAAGCCTGTGCCGAAGAGTTGCCTTCAGCCTGCGGATTGGGAAAG
>SLKS01000170.1 GCA_007134465.1 Kiritimatiellia bacterium
AAAGGAAAACTATTCCTTCCTTGCAAAAAGACAATCCGAAAACCCACGCTAAAGCCGGAAGCACCAGGTTTCAAGGCGGGCTTTTTCCGCAACTCAAAGGAATTGAACAGAAGGCAACAAAGGGAACAAAGGAGGGCGTGAAAAACATCGGATTACGATTACGGGCGACGATTACGGCGGACGATTTGCTCCCCCATCGCAATCCGTAATCGTCAACCGAATCCGAATGCAGATGGCGAAGACATACACGCGAAGTGGCGTTAATACCCATGTTCCGGAGCCGGGAATGCGCCGGTTTCGACATCGGCGCGATAGGCGGCGAAGGCCTGCCGCATGGTTTCGCCCAGTTCGGCGTAACGCTTGACGAATTTCGGGGACAGCTTGTCGTACATGCCGAGCAGATCGTGGATCACCAGAATCTGCCCGTCGCAATCCGGGCCGGCGCCGATCCCGATGGTCGGCACGGAAATCGAGCCGGTGATGCGTTCGGCCAGGGCGACGGGCACGCATTCGAGCACGAGCGCGAACACGCCCGCCTGATCCAAGGCCGCCGCGTCCTGCGCCAGCCGTTCCGCATCGGCCTCGGCCCGGCCCTGCACCTTGTAGCCGCCCGTTTGCCGGATGCTCTGCGGCGTAAGCCCGATATGGCCCATGACGGGAATGCCGTTGCGGACGAGCGCCTCGACGGTCGGCCCGCGAAACGCGCCGCCTTCGATCTTGACCGCGTGCGCGCCGCCTTCCTTCACGAAACGGCCGGCGGTCAATACCGCCTGTTCAACCGAAGCCTCGTAGGAAAGAAAGGGGAGGTCGGCCACCACCAGCGCATGCGGCGCGCCGCGCGACACGGCCTTGCAATGGTGCATCATTTCCTCGACCGTCACCGGCAGCGTGTTCGGATAGCCCAGCATGGTCATGGCCAGCGAATCGCCCACGAGAACCAGCGGGATGCCGGCGGCATCCACCAGACGCGCCATGGCATAGTCGTAGGCGGTGAGACAGGGCAGCTTGCGCTTGCCCTTGGCCGCCTTGATTCTTGTCACGGTCCATTGCTCGGTTGTCATGCGTTCTCCGCTGGTTGTCACGGGGCCAAACAGAACAGATGTTTTAGCGTGCGGATATAGAGGCGGTCCTCCGCGAACACCGGCGAGCTGCGGAACGGTTCGAGCCGGTTCACGGCTTTCGCCTCGAATTCGCGGCCGGGCTTGAACACGACCGTTACGCCCTGGTCGCTGCTGGCGAACATCCAGTCGCCGGCCAGGGTCAGGCTCGGGTACATGGTTCCTTTCAGTTCCGGAATGCGGTGCACATAGATTTCTTCGCCCGTGCCCGCGTCCAGCACAAGCAGATCGCCTCTCTGGTTCAAGGCGTAGAACAATCCGTCGTGAACGACGGGCGAGGCGTAATAGCGCTCGCGGTGCGGGCGTTTTTTCCAGCGGATTTCCCACAGCACGTCCGGCTCGAAGCTGTCAACGGCTTCCGTCGGCAGGCGCACGGCGCGGGCCGCCGGATGATCCGCCAAATAGATCACGCCATCGGCGACGATCGGACTGGTGAACGGCATGGATCCGACTTTGCTGCAAAGGACGCGGCCGTCGCGCGCGCGGACAATGTCGCCGCCGTTCGTCAGGACGGCATCCTCTTCGCCGATGCGCAAGGCGACCGGCGTCCCGTAGGTGCCTCTGCTCGGCGCGGTCCATAGCGTCTTGCCGCTGGCCGGCTCGAGTCCGTGGACGGTTCGGCCCACATGCGCGATCAGACGGCCGCCGCTGAAGACAAGCGATGCGCTATGTCCGTACCGGTCCACCGGCGTGCCGATCCAGCGGATCCATTGGCGCTGGCCTTCGAGATCGTAGCAGGCCAGCACGCCCGTGCCGAACAGCGCGAAGACGCGTTGCCCATCCGTCAGCGGCGTCGGCGTCGTGTATCCGTTCGTGCCGTGGGTGGGCGGCATGACCTGCGCTTGCAACGCGCGTTGACGGTCTCTTGCCTGGTTGAATTCCTTGGTCAGCTCTTTCATGGCCGCCTGGGCGGCTTCGTCCTCGGGCGTTTCCTTCACCTGCTTCGCCATGGCGCTGCGTCGCGCCCTCGCATCTTTCAGTTCCTGGTTCGCCTTCGCCAGTTCCGCCTGCTTTGCCGCATAGTCCGCCCGCGCCTCGTCCGTGTCCAAGGTGTCTTCGATCGGGTTGGGCCGAGTCCACAGAACCGTTCCGTCCTTGCGCGAAAGGCAGACGAGCGACGACGGTTCCATGCCGATAAAGATGCGGTCGCCCAGCAGGACCGGCGAGGCGTTCGACCAGCGTTCCAGCGGCTGCTTCCAGACCACGTTGTCCTGGGCGCTCCATGTCAGGGGCGGGCGCGCGTTGACATAGCGGCCGGCGCCGTCTAAACGCCAGCCCGGCACATCCGCGCCAACCGCCCACGCTCCCATCGCGACCAACCCCAGCGCTGCTACGATCATGCCAAGCTCTCTCATTCGATGCACAGGGCCTCCATTTCATTCGTTTTCATAAAACACAAAGACATAAAGAAAGTCGAACGCACGAACGCACGATCTTACGTTCCACACGGATTGCGTCCGCTACAGGCCCTGCACGGAGAAGCCGGCGCCGGTTCCCTTGCCGGACAGTCGGAACAGCGTGCCGGCCGAGTAGCAGGTCATGCGCGTGGTCACGTAGTCGAGCGACGTACCGCCGAAAATGCCGCCTTCGTCTTCCTCGTCCTCGCCCCGGAAACCGCCTTCGGCCAGCGGATCGTCGCCGCCGAGGACCTGCCGGTCCAGCAGGTGTTTGTCCAGATGCTTCATAACCCAATCGGTCCAGTCGTTGCCGGAGGCCTTGCCGATATCCAGGACGGTGTTGGCCTGGACGGGAAACGCGCAGAACGGCCGTTCCTGCGGCGCGTTCGCCATGATCCATTGCGCGTAGCGAACGGCGGCCTCGATGTAGCGGGCTTCGCCGGTCGCCTCGTACGCGGCCAGAACCACAACCATAATCGCATCGTCGTTGCGCAGCACATAGATGTCGTCGCCCTCGCCCCGGCCCTCGTGATGGTTGATCTTTGGGATGCCGGCCGCTTGCGGGTTTTCCCGGTAGTAGAGCGCGCCGTCGGCGCGCTGGCGGGCCAGCACGAAATCGGCGGCCGCGATCAGGGGCGGCAGCCAGGCTTTGTCGCCGTCGAGCCGATACAGATGCCACAGCGGAATGGCCGAACAATGATACATCGTGATTCCGGCATGACTGTGTACGATTGTTTCCTCGGGTTCGTACTCGACGCGCGTGGGCAATCCGCCTTTCTCCGGATCGTAGTTGCGCAACAGGAATTCGCCGAAGGCCCGGGCGCGGCGCGCATGGCGTTCGTCGCCGGTTACCGCATGCAGCATGAGCAGGCCGGAGGCGGCTTGCGCCGCATCCAGCACGCTGGTCCAGTTCGTTTGCGGAATGCTTTCCTTGATGCAGCCGACCGCTCGCTTGAAATGCGGATCCATCACTTGCAGGGCGGCGATATAGGCCGCGCCCAGTTCGGCCGATTCGCGGTACTTCGCCTCGCCGGTCAGCTTGTAAGCCTCGGAAAGAACAAACAACGCGCGGCCCATGGTCCAGTTCAGGCCCGGCACATGCTTCTTTTCGGGCATGTAGTAATAGTACATGAACCGGCCGCGGTCCGCGTTCCAGTCGGGCCGGTGCGAGCCCAATTGGCTGCTCGCGAACCAATCGGCGGCTCGCAGCGCGCGTTGCAGGTACCGGTCGCGGACATCGGGCGTAAGAGCGGTCATCATCGTTCCTTTCCTTGTATTCCGACGGCACGGAATAAGCGCGGGCGCTCCCGCAGCGACAGACTTGCCAATCGGGTTCAAGATATACGCCGCCGGTTCTTGGCCCGCAAGCCTAAATCATCACTAATCCACCGGCTCTGCCGGTGAGAATGGAATCGGAGCGCCTGCCTTATAGCAGCAGGCCACAGGCGCTCTTGCGCTTGCCCGTACACTTGCCCGCTTTCTTCACCGCCACCCTTGACCGGTTACACATAACCGACCCGCTTTCTCGATCTTGAATCTTGGTGTGCGGCCCCTTTTACAGCCCCTTGCAGGGGGCTTCCTCCTGCCACCGGTTCCACCGGTGGCGCTGATTCGTGAAGGGTGGAATCGTTTGACACCCCGCGCCGATCCGTGTCATGTTCGCGGCATGGATCCGAACGATCGCGCGCAATTTGGCGCTGGACTGGCGCCGGCGCGGACGGCGCAATCTGGCGCGGGATCCCGACCGGATTGACAGAAGCAAGAATTCTCTTTTCAGGCGTCGTCGTTTCCTGTATGGAATGGACATTGAAAACGGAAACGAGGGGTTGCTGCATGTGGTTCGAGGACGAGAATCTGACCGGTCGGCGGCGGACGCGCGGTTCGCGCAAGCGTGCGCGGCCGACCACGCGGCTGGGCGTGGGACTGACAGGCGGCCCGGCGCGGCGAAGAGACGGCGCGCGACCGCTACTGCCCTGGATTCTGCTTCCGGCCATGGCGCTGGCCGTGATCGGACTGGTCGGCTTTCTGCTGCACCAGTCCTATCAGGCGCTGTTTCCGCGAAACCCGATGTTCACGCTTCGTCAGATCGATATTCGGACGGACGACAGCGCGTTCATCTCGCGCGCGCTGGTACAGGAATGGATACAGGAGCATGAAACGCAGAGGCTGACGGAAGGCATGAATCTGTTCGCCGTCCATATCGGAGCCTTGCGCCAGGATTTGCTGCAGAAGACCCCGAACTTCAAGACCGTGGACATCGAACGCATCTTGCCCGACACTCTGCGCATGACGGTGCGGGAGAGGACGCCCATCGCCTTCCTGCGGCAACGGCGCGGAGACGACCTGTTTCTCGACGAAGACGCCGTCGCCTTCGTGGAACGCCGTTCGCTTCGGACCGGCATGCCCCATATCGTGGAATACGACGGTGCGGCGCTGCGGCCGGGCCAGCAAGGAGACGGACTGCTGCGCGATGCCGTAAAGGCCATCGCGGAATTCCGGCGCGTATTCGCTTCCGAGAACGAGCGTCTGGTACGGATAAGCGCGCGCGGCCATTTCGAAGGGCTTGCGGATTCGCTTCGCTTGACCCTGTCCAACGGTACCGTTGTGGATCTTTGGTGGAAACGAACCGTCCGCGACGAGGGGCCGGCGCCGGATCTCGAAGAGCGCCTGAAGCATTTGGCGAAGATGCTCCGCCATGCGGACGAGAACGGCATGCGGCTGCGCAGCGTGAATTTGACCTTGGACGATTTCGCGGCCAACGCGCCCTTTACGTCGCGTTAAGGAAGGACGATCCATGGCCATTCCGCCTGTGGTAGGACTTGAAATCGGCACGAGCAAGACGATCGCGCTGGTGGGCGAGTTGCGCGAGGACGGCCATGTCATGATCATCGGCATGGGCGAACGCGAATCGGCCGGCGTGCGCAAAGGCGAAATCGTCGACATGGGCCAGACTCAGGCATGCGTGCGCGCCGTGCTGGAGCAAGCCGAGGAGAACGCCCGCGTCCATATCGGGCAGGTGCACTTGGCCGTCACCGGCGGACATATTCAAAGCATGGTCAATCGCGGCACGGCCCCGATCATGGACCGGGAACACGGGGTTACGGAAGACGACATGGATCAGGTCGTCCACGTGGCCGGCGCCGTGAATCTGGCGCAAGACAGGGAAATCCTGCACACGATCTGCCAGCATTACCGCGTGGACGGACAGGAACCGGTTGTCAATCCGGAAGGCATGGACGGCGCCTGGCTGGAACTCGACATGCTGGCGCTGCACGGAATTCGTTCCCGCATCCGCAATGCGGTTCGCATTGTCGAATCGCTTTCGATGGATGCGGGCGAGGTGGTGTTCGGCGGCATTTGCGCCGCCCTGGCGACCCTGACAACCGAACAAAAGAAAAGCGGTGTGATCGTCGTGGACATGGGCGGCGGCACAACCGACTATCTGGCCTATGCCGACGGCGTTGTCGCGGCGGCCGGCGCGATCGGCGTGGGCGGCGACCATGTCTCCAACGACATTGCGCTGGCCTTCAACATTCCCATGGCGCGCGCCGAGCGCCTGAAACGCGAGCATGGCAGCGCGATTCCCGACCCTGCGCAAGCTTCGCGCCGCGTATCGCTGCCTGCGGAAGTGGGGTTTCCCAGCCGCTCGATCAGCATCAGCGCCTTGCAGACCGTCATCCATGCCCGCTGCGACGAATTGCTCGGCATGATCAAAGCCCGACTCGAGAAAGCCGGGGTCCCGTCCCGTATCGGGGCCGGCATCGTGCTCACCGGCGGCGGATCGCGGCTGACCGGCATCGGCACGCTGGCCGGACGGATAGCGGGACTGCCCTGCCATACGGGTCGGCCGCGCAACCTGAGCGGCCTGACCCTGGCGACGGACGGACCGGAATACACCGTCTGCGCGGGACTGATCAAGTATGCGTTCATGTGCCTGAGCGAACGGCGCTCTTCGGATGCGTTCGGCGTATGGATGGATCGGATACGGGGCATGATCAAAAGACGCTAGGGATTACCATGACGGAACCGGTGCTCAGAATTGTCGGCGTGGGCGGAGCGGGGTGCCGCATTGTGGATCGCCTGTTCGATACGGTCGTCCATCCGTCCGCGCTGGTCGCCATTGATTCGGACGCACGCACCTTGGACGAATGCCGAGCGGCCGCCAAAATTCAGATCGGCGAAAGCGCCGGCTGCGGAATGGGCACGGGCGGCGATCCGGAAGCGGCCCGGCTGGCCGCGCTCGAAGAAAAGGAAATGCTGCGCGCCCTCTTCGCCGATGTCGGCATGGTGGTCGTCATAGCCGGCCTTGGCGGCGGCGCCGGAGCCGGCGCCGCGCCGGTCGTCATGGAAACGGCGCGCGAAGAAGGCGCTCTTGCGCTGGCCATGGCCACACTGCCTTTCTTCTTCGAGGGCGCCGCGCGCAACCGTGCGGCCCGCGCCGCCATGAAAGACTGGGCGCGCCATGCGGATTCGCTGCTGCTCGCGCCGAACGACCGGCTGGCCGAATTCGCCGACGACCCCGCTTTGGCCGGCGCGTTCCGGAAAGTCAACGGCATCCTCGCCGCCGGGATCGGCGGCATCGAAAAACTGATCGTCGAACCCGGCCTCATCAACCTGGATTTCGCCGATATTCGCTCCCTCCTCAACCGTCACGGCGGCATCGGCGTGTTCGCCTACGGCGAAGGCCAGGGCGCCGACAAGGCCGCCCAGGCGCTGCGCGCGCTGACCGGCAATCCGCTGCTGGAAAACGGCCGCGCCCTGGCCCGCGCCAAAGCCGTCATGCTCGGCATCGTCGGCGGCGAAGACATGACCTTGAAAGAAGTCGGGTTCCTGGCCCAGGCGGTTTCCGAAAGCGTCGGGCCGGATGGCAAAATGCTCGTGGGCACCGCAGTCAGTTCCGATCACGAAGGCCGCATCGCTTTGACGGCGATCGTGCCCGATCCGGCCGCCAGCGAATCCGAACGCGTCGCCGCCGTGCCGCCCGACCCCGAACCCGCGGAAGGCGAACCGGAAACAAACGCGCCCGAAGAAGGCGCGCGCCTGCCGCGCGCGCGACAAACAAGGCTGAAACTGGAAATGCCCGGCAAAGGCCGGTTCAAGGATGTCGAACCCACCATTCAGAACGGCCAGGATCTGGACATCCCCACCTATATCCGGCGCGGAATCGTCATCGGCAAAGGATAACCGGCCCCGATTCGCACCGGTACGGTCAAATGTTTTTATGAAAGGCATGAAAACGGGGAATCGGCGAACGAGATCGAACAACGGGCAGAGGGGTTCCCTATCGTTCACCGTTCGCGTCGCCGCTATCGTCAACCGGAACAAGAGAATTGACCGCCTCTCGGGAGAAACGCCATGAACGACGACGAAGTCTTGACCGTGTTCCGCGATACGCGCGCCCTGCTCGAGGGCCATTTCGAACTGAGATCCGGCCTGCATAGCGCGCGCTATTTTCAGTGCGCGCAGGCGTTGCGCGATCCCGCCATCGCCGCCCGGCTATGCGACGCGCTGGCCGAACGCGCGCGCGCGGAGCTGGGCGAAGACGCCGCGTTCGACGGCGTGATCGCCCCGGCGCTCGGCGGCATCATCGTCGGCTACGAGCTGGCGCGCGCGCTGCGGGTTCCCTTCATCTTCGCCGAAAAGAACAGCGACGGGAGCCTGGCCTTGCGCCGATTCGCCATTCGAGCGGGAGAACGGTACCTGGTGGCCGAAGACGTGGTTACGCGCGGCGGACGCGTCGGCGAAACCGTGCGCATCGTCGAGGAAAACGGCGCGGCGGCCGCCGCCATCGCCATGCTCGTGGACCGCAGCGCGGGCTCGGTTCCATTCGGCCGGCCGGCCGTCTCTCTGCTGCGCATGGCGCCCGAGACGTTCGAGCCGAACGCCTGCCCGCTCTGCGCGCAGGGCCTGCCGCTCGCGCATCCAGGCTCGTAGGGGAGCGAGGGGCCGGCGACCAGTCCTGGAATAAGCGAGGGTTTCGTCGCGAGAGTGCGCAAACGTCTGCGGATGCGGTGCTTGAGGAGGGGTGCGCGATTCTCGCATATTGAAATATGGGTGAAATGCGCGCCCCGCCTCAATTGCCGCAGGCGTTGGCGTTGGCGTGCTCGCAGCAGAAAAACTCGCTTATTTTAGGACCAGTTGCCAGTAATCAGTAATCGGTG
>SLKS01000174.1 GCA_007134465.1 Kiritimatiellia bacterium
AGCGCGAGCTTCGAGGAGGAGCGCAGTCCGATCTGGCTGACGCTGGATCGGCACGGCCGGCACGACATCGAGCCGGACCTGCTCTTTCTGGGCGGGCGCGTGCGCACGCGGTTCGACAACAAGTTCCTGCTCTACGCCGTGGACGCGCGCACGGGCGAGACCCGCTGGCGGGCGACGGAGGTGCGCGGCGAGACCCGGTTCGACGAGCTGCGGCTCGAGGGGCTGGGCGACGAGCCCGGCTTTTTCGACGCCTACGTGCATGGCGACACGGTCGTGACGCACGGGCTGTTCGACGTGCTCGCCTTCCGGCTGAAGGACGGCACGCTGAAATGGCGCTATCGCGTGCCGTTCGCCTTCGAGATTCGGCACGCGACCCAGAGCGGCAACCTGCTGGTTCTGGCCGGGCCGTCGGAAACCGTGGCGCTCTACCTGGGCACGGAGGACCCGCGCGGCGAGGTGGCCTGGCAGACGCGCGAGGAAGGCGCGCTCTACGGCGCGCCATACGTGCACGGCGACCGCTGGGTCAGCGTGCGGCAGCAGCCGTTCAGTCTCACGACCCGCTCGCGGGCCACCGGCCGCCTGCTGGGGCGGCTGAGCCTGCCCGACCTGACCTTGCACGCGGAGCATCCGCTGGTGGAGGACGGCCCGGAAGAACTGCCGATGGCGCGCGAGGGGAGTCGGCTGCTGGTCACGGACGGCTGGTACTACATCATGCTGGACGTGGAAGAGATGCGCGTTGTCTGGAAACGGCTGGTGGACAACAACGACATGACCAGCGAGCCGCCGTTCCGGTTCGCCATGGGCGACGGGTTCCTGGCCGTGCTGAAGAAGGACTGGGACGTGAACGCGATCTACATGCTGTCGGCGGAAACCGGCGACGTGCTGTGGCATACGGATCCGAAGGACCGGCGGTCGCCGCGGCCGCTCCATTCCATGGCGATTCTCGACGGCAAGCTGTACGGCATCCGGCCGCATGCGGGGCAGGGCTTCTATTTTGCCGGCATGGACTGCCAGACGGGCAAGAATCTGTTCCGGCCCAACGAGCAGACGGGCTACGGCAGCCGTCCGACCGTGCGGCTGCGTCCGGCCCTGCACGGATCGGCGCTGGTGGCGGAAATCCAGGACCGGCAGGATTTCGAGCTGAAAGCGTTCAACATTGGCGACGGCAAGCTGCTGCACACGGTACGGGCCAAGGGGACGGGCTCGTTCGGCGAACACGGGCGCGCCTCGGCCACCGTGCAGCGCCAAACCATGGCCCTGCTCGGCGGCCACGAACTGACGCTGGATTCGGGGAAGTAGGGCTCTGTCGGGAGTCCCCCTATACCACTATGAATGCGGGGAAGATCGGTTGACGATTACGGGCGACGATTACGGATTGCGAGTAAAGAATTCCAAGGGGAAAGCCATGATACATAAGACTGGATTGCGTTTGTGCCTGGCGCTGGCGGCGTTGGCCGCAGCCGGCTGTTTTCAGTTGGACCTGGACGTGGCGCTGCGCCACGACGGCGGCGCCACCGTGACCGAACGGCTGCGCGTGTCGCGGGAACTGCTCGAGCTGGACCGGCAGGCCGGCGGGCCGGGCGCGGGCGCGCATCTGGAACGCGCGGCCGCGCAACAGCGCGCGAAGACCATGGGCAAGGGCGCGGCTCTCGCAAGTCACGAAACGAGCGACATGCCCGACGGCGGCCGCGAAAGCGTGGCCGTGTACACGATCCCGGATGTCGAGGACCTGCGCCTGCCCAACCCGTTCATCCAGGACAGACGCCCTGCGCCCATGGCGCGGTTTTCCTTCAGACCAATCACGGGGCGTTTGCCGCGGGGCTGGTCGGAACGCCCCGTGCTGTCCGTTAGCTTGCAGCCGGCGGACGACACGCCGCGCCCGGAAAAGAAGGATTCGACGCTGCCGCCCTCGGCCACGCCGCTCGACCGGCAAGCCTATCGGGACCTGCAGCCGATCTTCTCGAATCTGCTCCGGGATTTTCATGTGCGCGTCACGCTGACCGCGCCCGACCAGCCGCGGGTGAGAACTTCGCCAGCCGGCGACCGGACCTTGACGCTGCTGTACATAAACGACCGACACGCCGACCGTCACGCGGAGCTGTTCTTCCAGAACGAGGAAGCCATGCTCGCCATGCTGCAATATCAATTTAACGACAGCGCCGTCACCGACCATACCCGCCATTTTCCAGCCAACCCCCAAGTTCCCGTTCATCGCGGACGATCCAATTACGGCTCCACCACGTTCGCCATCCGACCAACCAAGGCTCTGCAAAAGAAATATTTTTCCGGCAAGGCGAAATAAGGATTGATATAGCGTGTGTTCGTCGCTTGACGATGTCTTCCGTCTCATTTCGCAGGAGAAAGCATGACGAAACGATCGGCGCTCGTTGGCATCCTTGTCGCCGTGCTGCTCGGGGCCTGGGGCCAGTACGCGGGCAAGTATATTCCAGGCTCCTGGGGCCTGATTCGCGGACATTTGCCGGTCAGCGTGTTCGGCGCGCTGATTTTCTTCGTCATGGCCGTCAATCCGCTTCTGCGCAGGATCAGGGCTTCGTTCGCCTTTGCGCCGGGCGAAATCGCCATCGTGATGGGCCTGGCCCTGGTCGGCTGCGGCATTGCCGATGCCGGCATGATGCGCTATTTCCCGCGCCAGCTCGTCACCCCCATCCGTCAGGAACAAATCAGACCCGGCTGGCAGGAAACCGGCGTACTGGCCCATACGCCGCCGAGCATGCTGGCCAACAACGGCCAATACGACGAAGAGATCATCGAAGGCTTCTTTTCCGCGGCGGGCGAGCCGGACAGGATTCTGCCGTTCCGGGACGTGCCCTGGCAGGCCTGGCGCAAACCTTTGACGTTCTGGGGCGCGCTCATCGCGCTGTTCATGCTGGCCAACATCTGCATGGGCGTCGTCGTGCACCGGCAATGGGCCGACAAGGAACGCCTGCGCTATCCGCTGGCGGAAATCGCCACGACCCTGCTGCGCGCCGATGCCGACGGCAAACCGGCCGTGTTCCGCAACAGAATCTTCTGGATCGGTCTGGCCGTTCCCTTTGCCATCCGCATGATCAACTACCTCAACAACTGGTTCCCCAACAGCGTGGAAATCCCGCTTTCGTTCGATTTTTCGGCTTTGCGCGACGCTTTCCCCGAACTGATGAGCACGCCCGGCGCCAGCCATTTCGCAAGCCCGCGCATCTATCCGGCCGTCATCGGCCTGGCCTTTCTGCTGGCATCGGATATCGGATTGAGCCTGAGCCTGGCCAATGTGCTGAGCGTAGCCGTGCTCTTCGCCATGATGGGGTTCGGCGCCGACCTTTCTGGCAGCACGATGCAAGGCGGCTACCTGCCCTGGCAGACATTCGGCGCCTATCTGGGCATGGCGTTCATCGCCATCTATGTCGGCCGGCGCTACTATTGGCAGACGCTAAAGTCCGCCGTGACCTTTTCGGCGCCGCAGGAAACCCATGCGTCGTCCGTCTGGGCGCTCCGTCTGTTTCTTCTGTTCGCCATCCTTTCGGTCGCGATCCTGACCGCCGCCGGCATGGACTGGAGTCTGGCGGCGCTGGTCTGGGGCGTCATGGCGCTACTGGTCTTCGTCTGCGCGCGCATGAACGCCGAATGCGCCACCTTCATACTGGAACCAGGCTGGGCAGCGCCCGGCATTCTGATCGGCCTGTTCGGAATGACCTCGCTCGGCCCGCGCATCATCATCATACTCGGCATGCTCATGTACCTGGTCCAAGTGGAAGTGATCGAAAGCATGATGCCCTATGTCGTCAACGGACTCAAGATGTCCGCGGATGTCGGCGAACGAAAAATCGGCAAAACCGGCATGGTTTTCGGCGCAGGCCTGTTGCTGGCGATCGCCATCGCCATCCCCACAGCGCTCTGGGCCGACTACCACCACCCGGCCGCCGTGCGCCGCGGCGCCGACGGCATCAACATCTGGGACACAGCCAGCCGCTCCATCACGGAAGCGAATCTGGCGGGCGAACCGGTCGCATCGGAACGGGAAACGGGCTTTGCGCGTTGGCGACGGATGCGACCCGACCGGCGCTTCCTGGCCGGCGTCGCCATCGGATTCAGCGCCCTGATCGTTCTCAGCATACTGCGCCTGCGCTTCGCCTGGTGGCCGCTGCATCCAATCATCGTCCTTGTGTTCGGCACATGGTTCGCCGCGCGCTTCGGCTTCTCGTTCTTCTTGGGCTGGGCCATCAAAATAGCTGTCATGAAATACGGCGGCGGACAGAAATTCACGCAAGTCAAGCCGGCCATGATCGGACTCATTGTCGGCGACTTGGCCGGCGGATTCGTCATGATGGCCGGAAACGGCCTATACTACGCCTTCTCCGGCAGCCCGGCACCCCAATTCTGGCGCACCGTGCTCTGGTAGGCCGGCCCCAACGCGAAACACCTTGAGCGATAAGACAATGAACCCTCGGAGCCAAAGGATCGGATGGACGCTTTTTGTAGGCTGCGCGCTTGTGTACGGAGCCGACAGCGCTATCCGCGGCAATTATTTGAGTCTTGCCGGCTCCATCCTTTTCCTCTTGGGATGTTTCTGCTTCCTTTTCGGTTCCCGATGAGGGTGTGCTGAATCTAGCCCTAAAAAAAGCGAGCTTTTCTGCTCTCGATTGGCTGACCTATCGTCCTCGTCGTCGTTCTCATCCTCGATTTCTCCCGTCAGCTTTGTCGAGAAAGAGAACGAGCGCCGTTCGCTTCGCTCACCGAGGACGATTCTTCCGTCATCCTCCCTTCACTCTTTCCGCAAAGCGCTCTTTCTTGCAGAACCAACCAAGGGAAAGCCGCTGTGTTCGAGACGGCTCCATTTCGGGTCAATGAATCAGGGATGCGCCGCGTTTGCCCAGAGCGATTTCGCTTGACAGGCGGCGGCCTTTATGGGAGGGTATGGCACAGTGCAAAGAAAAGCGAGGAGGCGCTCATGAGCCCTGTCGTATCGAGAAGCATGCGCACTGCCGCGGCAGCGCCCAAGGCCGAAGTCAGAGCGGCGCCCAAGGCCGGCGCCAAAGGCAAGTCGAACAAGGTGCCCGGCGCCAAGAAGATCGTTCAGAAGAGTTTGCCCAGTTTTTCGCGCCAGCTATCCGCCATGCTCGCCGCCGGCATGCCGATCATCGCCTCGCTGGAAGCGCTTGAGGAACAGGCCGACAGCCCGCACTTCAAGCACGTCATCGGGGTTGTCCGCAAGAATATCGAAAACGGATCCGCGCTGTCGGACGCCTTGCGGCAATTCCCCTCGATCTTCGACGATCTGTACTGCAACATGGTACGCGGCGGCGAATCCGGCGGACAGTTGGCGGAAACGATCGATCGACTGGCCGGATTCCTGGAAGACAGCGCCAAGTTGCGGCGCAAGGTAAAGTCCGCCATGATGTATCCGACCATCGTGCTCTGCCTGGCCCTAGCCATTTCGGCGGGACTCATCATTTTCATTGTGCCAGTTTTTGCCGACATGTTTTCCGGGTTGGGCGGCGATCTGCCCGCGCCTACTCAGGTGCTGATGAACATCAGCGACGCTATTCGCGACAATGCGCTGGTCGTTATCGTCGTGTTTGCCGTCATTGTCTTCGCTTTCAAGAAATGGAAAAGCACGCCGTCGGGCGCGTACAATTTCGACAAATTCATGCTGGCTGCGCCGGTGTTCGGCGAACTTAACAAAAAAGTCGCCGCTTCGCGTTTTGCCCGCACATTCGGGCAGCTCATCCGCAGCGGCGTTCCCATTCTCACTTCGATCGACATCGTGGCCGGCGCCACCGGCAACCGCGTCACCGGCGAAATTGTCATGAAAAGCAAAGCGTCCCTCGAAAAGGGCGACGTACTCTCCAGCGCGTTGCTCAATCAGACCGTCTTCCCGCTCATGCTGGTCCGCATGCTTCAGGCTGGCGAAAAAACCGGAAAAGTGGACGAAATGATGGACAATATCGCCGACTTTTACGACGACGAAGTCGAAACCATGCTCGCCGGGCTCACGTCTCTGCTCGAACCGCTGCTCATGATCGTGCTTGGCGTTCTGATCGGCGGCATTGTCATTTGCATGTTCCTCCCCATCTTCAAAATCGGCGAGGTCATTCAAGGCGGATAATGGCAGCGTTTTTTATGCTGTTTTTATATTTGCAAAAATGAAACTTGCCGCTATCTTATTTGGATTATGGCCAAGATTCTGCTTGTAGACGACGAACCCAGCATCCTGAGCGTGCTTTCGACCCTGCTCAAAGCCGAGGGGTATCAGGTGACGCCGGCGCTGGGCGGGGAAAAAGCCAAGGAACACATCGAGTCGGAAGAGTTCGATCTGATGCTGTCCGACATCCGCATGGTTCCGATCAACGGCATGGAACTGTTGCGGATGGTTCATCGCGAAAAGCCCGCCCTGCCCGTCATCATGCTTACGGCCTACGGCTCGGTGGAAACGGCGATCGAGGCTTTGAAGCTGGGCGCGTACGACTATATCACCAAGCCGTTCAAGGTGGACGAGCTGCTCATCACAGTGCGGCGCGCCTTGGAACACAACAAGGCGGTGACGGAAAACGCGGAACTCAAGGCCCAGCTCGGCGCGCGCTATCATCTGGAGAACATCGTGGCCGAAAGCCCGGCCATGCAGCATGTCTGCGAGATGATCAAGAAAGTCGCGCCGACAAACGCGGCCATTCTGATTCAAGGCGATAGCGGCACCGGCAAAGAGCTTGTGGCGCGCGCCATCCACACCTACAGCCATCGCAAGGAAAAGCGTTTTCTCGCCGTGAACTGCGCGGCGCTGCCCGAGCCGCTGCTGGAATCGGAAATGTTCGGACACATGAAAGGCGCTTTCACCGGCGCGACCGCCAACAAGGAAGGACTGATGGAAGCCGCCGAAGGCGGAACGGTACTTCTGGACGAGATCAGCTCCATGCCTCTGGCCATTCAGGGCAAGTTTTTGCGGGTCTTGCAAGAGAAGGAAGTGCGGCGCGTCGGCGGAAACCGCGACATTCCCATTGACGTGCGCATTCTCGCCGCCACAAACACCAACTTGGAAAGCCTGATCGGCGAAGGCCGGTTCCGCGAAGACCTTTTTTATCGGCTCAGCGTGATCCCGGTTGTGATCAAGCCGCTCTGCGAACGGAAGGAGGACATCCTCCCGCTCGCCTATCATTTCCTCCGCTCCGAAACGCCGCAGGGCCGCCAGCCGCCGACACTGGACCCGGAAGTGGCGGCCATCCTCGAAGCCTATGCCTGGCCAGGAAACGTGCGGGAACTGGAGAACGCCATCAAGCATGCGGTCACATTCGCCCAAAACGACAAAATTACACGCGAGGTGCTGCCGCCACGCATCGCGTCAACCAAAGTGACGGCCCCCGCCGCAGCGGCCGGAACCGAGAAGACCGACAAGATCGATCCCGAAAAAGCCAAGTCGCTCAAGGCCTTTCTGCGCGCCCAGGAAAAGGAATATCTCAAGCAGGTTCTGTCCATGACCGACGGCGACAAGGAAAAGGCGGCCAAATCCCTGAAAATCAGCCTTGCTACGCTGTACCGCAAGCTTCCGGAAGCCGACGAAAGCAAAGACGGCTGACCATGCTTTCCGCGTACGATACGATTGTTGCGGGTGGCGGCACGGCCGGGATCGTCGCTGCCATTCAGGCAGGTCGCGCCGGCGCGCGCACGCTGCTGATCGAAAAGAACGGCATGCTCGGCGGCACCATCACCGCAGGCGGGATCAACGCGCCCGCCGCCTTCTTTGCCTGGGGAAATCCCGTCATTGCCGGCATTGGCTGGGAACTGGTCCGCAAGACCCTGGAAGAAACAGGCACGCCCGTTCCCGATCCGGCCTGCACGCGCGACGTGGCCAGGCCCAAGCATGTTCACGTGGACATCGCCGTCTTTTCCGCCCTGTGCGACAACGCCGTCCTGGACGCCGGCGTCCATCTCCTTTTCCATGCCATGCCGGCGTCGGTCGGGTTCGAAGACGGACTATGGTCCGTCGAAATCTGCACGAAATCCGGCCTGCAAAAAACCCGCGCGAAAGTTCTGATTGACGCCACCGGCGACGCCAACCTGGTCGGACTGGCCGGGTTCGAACGGGTC
Source organism: Kiritimatiellia bacterium (assembly GCA_007134465.1). Lineage (GTDB taxonomy): Bacteria > Verrucomicrobiota > Kiritimatiellia > UBA8416 > SLMC01 > SLMC01. The sequence goes on from SLKS01000174.1 coordinate 8,077, forward strand.
TTCCCCGACATCGTCCAGCCGGCCACGCTGCAGATGCGCTGCTCGGGCTACGATCCGAACGCGCTGGATTACGAAGCCCTCAAGGCCGCCTGCGACCGGGCCATCGCCAGCGGCGAACTGAAAACCACCGATGTCTCCTGGCGCGACAACGGACCGGCCGGCTTTCTGAAGAGTTTCGGAAACAACGCCAACCATGTCGCCGCGCCCGGCGCCGAGACCAGCGAAGGCCGAACGGCGGTCGAAATCGAAGCGCGCCAAGCCGTGCTGCGCATGTTCCGTTTCTTCCGGCAACAGCCCGGCCTCGAGACTTTCACAGTGGACTGGCTTTGCGCCGAGGCGGGCATCCGCGAGACGGCGACGATTCGCGGCAAGGCCGGCGTCTCGACGCAAGACTATGAAACGGGAAGGATGTTCGACGACGCGCTCTGCCATGCTTTCTACCCGATCGACGAACATCTCAACGATGGAGCCGGCATCAACTATCGGCTGTTGAACAACGGCGTACTGCCCACGATCCCGCGCGGCGCCATGCTCCCGGCCGGCAGCCGCTTCCTTATTGCCGCCGGCCGCTGCGTGGCCAGCGAGCGCGAAGCCAACTC
>SLKS01000307.1 GCA_007134465.1 Kiritimatiellia bacterium
CCATCGTTGGTCAATGAATCAGGGATGGGCCCTGTCGCAGGCGTCGGTTTTTCGGATTTGACCGTGTCACCGTTCCAGGCTAATGTTCCGATATAAGACAGGCTTTTCAGAGCCAGACTCCACATCGGCGATGCGCCTCGCCGCGAGCCGCAGCCGCGCTTTTTCTGACTCTTTATCCTAGACTTACCCAGCGGGAGACGGCTACGGTACTGAGCATGGGCGGCGAGATGGCGGCGGGCCATCTGCGCAAGAGCCTGCCGGAACGCCTGAAGGACAAAGCGTTTCGCACTGCCTTCCATAGGACGAAGAAATCTTGAAGGAATTGCGGAAGACAATCGCAAGGAAACCATGAACCCCTGCGTCTCTAAAATGTGTTATGAAGGGACCCCAAACCCCATGCTTTTGGAAAACAACAATTTCTGTATAGCCCTTTTTTCGACACATCCGGCACCCATTGCGTTTATTGCTTGTTTTCTCTTGGCCGGACTATGCTCGTGCGCAAGGCTAGGACAGCCAGTGTCAAACGAGAGCCATTTTTCCATGGCGGCTGCAAAATGGTACCCGGATGTCCGGGAAAGCGATTTGAGAAAAGAAATCCCTCTGCTCAGGCTTGTGCCGAACACCGACGGCTGGCCGAAGCCTAGTGAAAACTGGGCGGGGCGGCCAACCGTACTCAGAGAACGGGGCATTGTCGCCAACCCTCACAACCCTTGACATTTGACTTCTGAAAGACTATTTGCTGCGCAAGCAGAAGGGAAAAGAGAAGATGCCGTTTAGTCTGAGCAACCGCTCCGGCAATGCTCGGCCGAACTGGCTGATTGGCGGCCGCTCCGCCACGGCAAGCCGTCATCCGCGCGCGAACTTGCGATGCAGTTCCTTGAAGGAGGTATGGATGAGCGTGGGCCGGCCGTGCGGGCAGGTATAGGGCATTTCCGTGCGCGCCAGATCCACGACCAGCCGCTCGATTTCCTCGCGGGAAAGGCTGTCGCGCGCCTTGACCGCCGATTTGCAGGCGGCCTGCGCGACGGCTTCTTCGCGCCACCGGCCTTTCCCTCCGCGCGCGCCCGCCTGTTCCAGATGCCCGGCCAGCTCTCCCAGCAGATCCTTGACGGATGCGCCCGAGAAACAGGCGGGCAAGGCGTCCACCACGAACGTATCGCCTCCGAATTCGGCCATGCCAAACCCCATGTCGCGCAGCAGGGAAAGGTGACGGCGCACGAGCAAGGCGTCCTTGGGCGAGAGCGCGACGGTTTCCGGCATAAGCAGGCCTTGCGTTTGAATCTTGCCCTCGAGAAACGAGTTCATGAACCGCTCGAACTGGACCCGTTCATGCGCGGCATGCGGGTCCATCACGACATAGCCGTCCTCGATTTCCAGGATCACATACAGGTCGCCGATCTGCCCCACCACCCGGCACCAGGCCCACGGCGCGCCCGCCTCCGTTTCCGCCGCAGGCCCGTCGGCCGGCGCGACGGGAACATCGGCGGCCGAAACGGGTGGCGCGGCGGATTCGCCCGGCACGACCGGCGATGCGGGCTTTGTCCACAAGGCGTTGGCGGGATAGGAAAACGCGCGCGCGGACGGCAAATTCTCGATTGTCAGACGCGGCTGCGGGGGACGCGACGATGCCGCCGGATTGCGCAGCGGGTCGTCCGCCGGCCCGCTCGCGGACGGCAAGCCCAGCGCCACAGGATGGCCAAGCGCCTGCCGTATGCCCTGGATCACGGCATCGCGCACCGGGCCCGGCTGCCGAAAGCGCACTTCGCGCTTGGCGGGATGCACATTCACATCCACCTGTTCGGGATCGGTTTCCAGAAACAGAAAGACCGGCGCGTAGCGGTCCGCAGGCATGAGGCCGCGATAGGCTTCTTTCAGGGCGAACCCGATCGCGGGCGCCTGCGCCGCCCGACCGTTAATAAAGAAGAACTGTTCGGAACGATCGGCGCGCGCGGCGGCGGGCACGCCCGCGTATCCGGAAAGCGCGACGCCGTTGCGAAAGGATACGGGCCGAAGCCGGTTCGCGAACTCGGCGCCGAACAAATCGCGCAACCGGTCGGTCAATTCGCCGCCGGGCAACTGCCAGACGTTCCGTCCGTCCGAACTCAGGCTCATGGCGATGCGCGGATGGCTAAGGGCCAGCGCCATGAATCCCATGCGGATATGCGACAGCTCGGTCTGATAGGTGCGCAGAAACTTGCGGCGCGCGGGCACATTGAAGAACAGATCGCGCACTTCCACGCGCGTGCCTTGCGGCGCGCCGATTTCGCGCACGTCCTGAACCGTTCCGCCCGAGACGCGCAATTCCGTGCCGGCCCCGTCGGCCGCGGCGCTCGACACCATCCGAAACCGCGAAACGGACGCGATCGAAGGCAGCGCCTCGCCCCGGAAGCCGAGCGTACGGATGCGCTCGATATCGTCCACATCCCCGATCTTGCTGGTCGCCTGCCGCTCGATCGCAAGCAGAACGTCGTCGCGCGCCATGCCGCAGCCGTTGTCGGAAACGGCCACCAGCTTGCGGCCGCCCGCGACGATCTCCACCTCGATGCGGGTCGCGCCGGCATCCAGCGCGTTTTCGACCAGCTCCTTCACGACCGAAGCGGGCCGTTCCACCACTTCACCGGCGGCAATCTTATTGGCGACATGTGCAGACAGAATTCGAATGGGCATAGCGCTGGCGTCCTAATTCGACCTATTCATAGCGAGCGCCCACCCGCATGTCAAGACGCAGCCTCGCGCACTCCTTTCGCCCCCTCCTTCCCCGCTTGACATCCCGGCGCGTTTCGGATAGGGGATTCCCATTATGTCGAGAATCGTTATCGTCGACGACGAACAAACCGTACTGCAGTCGCTCGAGGTGCTGCTGTCCACGGAAGGGCACGAAGTGGTCTCGTTCCGCGACAGCCGCCTGGCGGCCGACGCCGTCCGTAACGAATCCTTCGACTTGCTGATCACGGACATTCGCATGACGCCCGTCAACGGCCTGGAACTGATCCGCTTGGCCCGGGAACGGAATCCCGCCCTGCCCTGTCTGGTTGTTTCCGCCTACAATTCGAAAGAATCCGTCGAAGCCTGTTTCGCGGCCGGGTGCCGTTCCTTCTTTCCGAAACCCTACCGTCTACAAGAGGTTGTGGACGCCGTACAGGCGGCGCTCAACCCGGTCGCGACATCATGAAAAGGCAAGCGGACAATGCCGAAACCGGCGCAGGAGATTCCGCCATGGGCGACAATCCCGAATCCGCCCCGCCGCCCGCGCCCGCGCCCCGCAGCCGGCGTCCGGCCCGACCGAAAACCGATCCGGCCAATCTACCCGACGAGCAGCTGCTCGATTTGCGCTTTTGCGACCTGGCCATCTCGCTGGACTATCCGCCCCTGGCCCGCTGCATCGCCCGGCTGCATGGCGAACTCGAGGCGCACGGCATCCTGTTCCGGCCGGAATGCTATCTGGCCGACGAATGGCTCTGCCCCGACCGTGAGCCGGTGATCGGCATCCCCTTCTATCTCGCGCATCCCCGCCTGCGCGCGCTCGAAATGAAGATCATGCTCGAAGTCGAGGGTGGCGACGAGCGCGAGCGCATGATGCTGCTGCGCCACGAATGCGGCCATGCCCTCAACTACGCCTACCGGCTCTACCGTCGTCCGCGCTGGCGCGAGCTGTTCGGGCCGTTCTCCGCCGACTATCCCGACCGCTACAAGTACCGGCCCTACAGCAAACGGTTCGTCCGCCATCTCCAAGGCTGGTACGCCCAGTATCATCCCGACGAGGACTTCGCCGAAACCTTCGCCGTATGGCTGACTCCGCGCAGTCAATGGGCGCAACGCTATCGCGGCTGGGAGGCGCTCGGGAAACTCGAGTACGTGGACCGGCTCGTCCGTTCGCTGGCGGCCCGGCCGCCCGCAAAGCCGACCGGCGAAAAACTGTGGGACATCGCCCGTCTCAAGACCACCCTGCGCACGCATTACAAGCGAAAACGTTCCTTCTACGCCGAAGACTACACCGACTTCCACGACCCCTACCTCCGGCGCATTTTTTCCGGCGATCCCGACCCCGAAGCCCTGCCCGCCGCGCCATTGCTGCGCCGTCATCGCAAAACCGTCGCCGACCACGTCTGCCGTTTCACCGGCGAAAAGAAATACATCGTACACAGCGTGCTCAAGGACCTCACCGCCCGCGCCGCGGAACTCAACCTGACCGTCCGACCCGACAACGAAACCGACGCGTTGCTGAAACTCACCGCCTATTGCGCCACGTTGGCCATGAACTACCTGCATACAGGAACCTTCCGGAAAGAGAAGACATGAAAAATCTCGACATTCTGGTCGCCTTCGACATGGCGGCCCCGCCACCCGCCGACCATGACTATACCGAGTATTTCCGCCATTCCGACTGGTACACCGAAGCGGCCGTCGTGGAAACCCTGCGTCTGAACGGGCATGCCGTCCGTACGATCGGCATCTTCGACAGCGTGCAGCCGCTGTTGGCCGAAGTGGAAAGGAAACGTCCCGACATCGTGTTCAACCTGGTCGAACTCTTCGCCAACCGGGCGGATCTCGACAAGAACATTCCCGCGCTGCTGGAACTGCTGAAAATCCCCTATACCGGCTGCGGCCCTCTCGGCATGGCCCTCTGCAACAACAAGGCCATGACCAAGAAGATTCTATCCTTCCACCGCATCAAGGTTCCCGATTTTCAGGTCTTTCGGCCCGGCCATCGCGTCTGGCTGCCGAAAAAGCTGTCCTTTCCGCTCATCGTCAAGCCGCTGCGCGAAGAAGCGTCCACCGGCATATCGCAAGGCTCGTATGTAACCACCGAAGAACAGTTCCAGGAGCGCATCCGCTTCATTCACGACAAGTTCGCCATGGCCGCCTTGGCCGAACGCTACATTGAAGGCCGCGAACTCTATGTCGGCATTCTCGGTCACCATCGCCTGCGCGCCTTTCCCATCCGCGAAATGGTCTTCCGGAACGTACCCGACGACCAGCCGCGCATCGCCACCTACAAGGCGAAATGGGACAAGGCCTATCGCGAAAAATGGGGCATTGACAGCCGATTCGCCGACGATCTCGACAACGGAACCGCGCGCAAGATCGTTCGCGCCTGCAAGCGCGCCTATCGCGCCCTCAACATGGACAGCTACGCGCGCTTCGACTGCCGGCTCACGCCGGACGGCGACGTGTACATTCTGGAAGGCAACGCCAACCCAGAACTGGCCAACGCCGACGAATTCGCCGAAGCCGCCGAACGCGTCGGCCTGCTCTACATTGATCTGCTCCACCGCATCATCCAGCTCGGCCTGACACGCGGCTGAGCGCCGCGATTCTTGTGGACAGCCATGCCCGCTTCCGGCTATCTTGCATCCCGAATGAGATCCGATCGGGGCGTAGCGAAGCCTGGCTTGCCAAGGCGTAGCTGGCGAGAAACCTCCGCCGGCTTGACTTCGCCGAGGCGTAGACTGGCTTGCCAAGGCGTAGCGCAGCCTGGCAGCGTCCCGACGCACCCTGCGGGCGGTCGGGACTTTGGGAGCTGAATGAATACTGTTCGGGGCGTAGCGCAGCCTGGTAGCGCGTCAGCTTTGGGAGCTGAAAGTCGTGGGTTCGAATCCCACCGCCCCGACCAGACTTCGCTTGGAGATCCGCTCCAAGCGAAGGCTGGTCGAGCCTCCTCCTGTTCCCTTCATTCTGGAGCGCCTTGAGCGCCGCTTCGAGCGCTGTCATGCTTCTCCCTCTACCGACCAAACCAGTTCCGCTTGTGCAGCGGCCAAATCGTTTTTTCTTACTTCCCAATCGGGCATGGCTTCGCCGAGCATCCTCCAGAAGGCTGGAGAATGGCTATGCTCTTTGAGATGGATCATCTCATGCGCTATCACGTAGTCTATCAGCCTCACCGGTAGCTGACAGAACTTCCCTGCGAGAATAAGCGAGACAGGCGTTTCAATGTCGGCGTCGCCGGGAACGCACACGGTAAAGCCGTTCCGTGAAACCGCCTTCCTTTTCGAATGCGTCGGCCTGCGCCTCCATTTGATTCTTAACCAAGTGAATACAAAGGTTCAGCAGGGACAGCGCGCCATTGGCGGCACAGACTGCCGCGAAGGACCTGGAAGCCGCACCCAGGGAAGATGACACGGACGTACACGGACTGCCACGGACATCGGACCCCGCCTCTTTCGTGTTCGTCGGTGTCTGTCCGTGTTCTTCCGTGTTCTTCGCTTGCTCGGCCCGCCGCGTTTCCGCGGCCACCCATGCGCGGAAATCTTCCAGCGTGGCGCATTGCAGCGCCTTGAAGCGCATCAGCGCGGGATGATTGGGCGGCCATTCGGGCAGATCGCGATGCTTCAGAAACTTCTTGAAGTCGCGCTGGAGTTCCGTGAGGCTGCCCTTGGCAATGCCGGTCAGCTTGAGTTCGATCTTTTTCGAGACGGCAGAGTCAACGCTGCCCTCCTGCAGATTCTGGCATCCGCTGCGCGCCGCCTGCACCATTTGATCATGCGTGCGGCTGCGCCGATCCACGAACTTGTCGCAAAAGCGCACGGTCACGTCGTAGATCAGGTCGGCCAGTTGCCAGGTCTTGGTGTGCTCATAGCCGCCGTGCTTCGGGATCAGGCTGTCGTCATCGTGGTTCATGTGGCGCTTCCGCTGGGCAAACACGGACGGACACGGACCGGCACGGACATCGGAGCCTGCCTCTTTCGTGTTCGTCCGTGCTTGTCCTTGTTCGTCCGTGTTCTTCTCCATGCTCACATACCGTTTTGACAGAAGTCAGGGGGCTTCCGTTTCGGCCTCGAGTTCAATGGCGGCCGGCTCCGGTTCCGGAATTGTTTCCGGGCCTTTCAGCTCCAGCCAGCCGATCGTGTTAAGGAAGGCGATGACAATGGCCACCGGGCAGATGAACCGCACGAACACGCCCCAGACGGACGCCAAGGTTATCACATGCACATCCGAATTATGGGACGGATCGTCCTTCAGCCCGGCCAGCACGCTCCACAGATGCACGTCCGCGAAATTCTCGGAGCCTTGCCGTATTTCGTTCGTGGCGCGGCGCACGCCCCAAATCCAGCCGACAAAGAGGGCGATCAACAGCCCGCCCAGCGACAGCATCCAGTCGGAGACGACTTCCATCGTGTCGAAGAAACTGTCTTTCGTGCGACCGAACATGGTTGTCAGCGCGCGTTGCACCGGCTGGATATGCGTCCAGTCCATCACGCTCGCCGCGCACAGGCAACCCAGCGCGAAGATGCAGCCGCCGAAGACGAGCGTCGCCTTCTTGCGGGTCCACCCGCGTTCGTCCACCCAGTAGGCGACAACCACCTCGAGCAAGCTGATGCCCGACGTCAAAGCGGCCACCAGCAACAACAGGAAGAACACGAAGGCCCAGAGCAGCCCCTGCGGCATTTGATTGAACACGGCGGGCAAGGCGACAAACGCCAGGCCGGCTCCCACATCGGGCTTGAACCCGAGTGCGAAAACGGCCGGGAATATGGCGAGCCCGGCCAAGAAGGCAATCAGCACGTCCAGTCCCACAATCGCCAACGTGGATTTAAAAAGGTTCTGCCCTTTGGACACGTAGCTGCCGTAGGTGATCATGGCGCCCATGCCCAGACTAAGGGAAAAGAACGCCAGCCCCAAGGCCTGGAGTATGCATTGCGGCGTGATTTTAGAGAAGTCGGGACTGAGATAGTAGCGTACGCCTTCGCGCGCCTCGGGCAGGGTCAACCCGCGCACGATCAGCATGAGAATCAGCCCCAGCAACACGGGCATGAGCAGCTTCGACACTTTTTCGATGCCGCCCCGGATTCCCCGGCAGACAATTACGACGCACAGCGCCATGAACAGGAAATGGCAGAGGATCGCCCAGCCCGGATGACCGATGAAGCCGACGAACGACGCGTTGGCCGCCTCCATCGTCTCGAAAGCGAGCTGGCCGGTCGCGGCCTTGAACACGTAGCCGATCGTCCAGCCGGCCACGACACTGTAGAAGGAAAGGATCACGAATCCGGCCACGACACCCATAACGCCGACCAGCGTCCAGCGATACTTGAAGATCAGCACGCCGATCAGCAGCAGCAGGCCGCCCCAGCCCCAGCTCTTCATGAGCAGCGCCATCACGCCGCACAGAGCTATCCCCGCCCCGAACAGATGGGCCAGCAGGCACGAACTCGGATTGAGCTTGCGAAACGCGCCCACCGGATTGCGGCCGGTATGCCGGCCCAGCGAGATTTCGCAGAGCATCACCGGCAGCCCGATCAGCGCCACGCACAGCAGATAGATCAGTACGAAGGCCGCGCCGCCATGCTGTCCGGTGATGTAGGGAAACCGCCAGATGTTTCCCAGACCGATCGCCGAACCGGCGGCCGCCAGAATGAATCCGAACCCCGTACGCCAGCCCTCGCGAACCTCTTGCTGCGCCATGCCGTCTCCTCCAACGATGACCACGTCGTCTTCCCGTTGCTTTGTTTTTCGTTCCATACACCTCCCGCGCCCGCCAGTCAACCCCTTCTTGATTGTGGACATTCCCCATTTTTCGGGAGTTGATTTTAGCGAAAATCGGCACGGATTGGCGAAAAAGGCGTAAAAAGGGAGCCTGAAAGGTTTCACAGGAAATGAAATGGTGGTCTCAACCGG
>SLKS01000266.1 GCA_007134465.1 Kiritimatiellia bacterium
CGTCTTGGGCCGCGTTGATCTGCGCATGCCGGACCACAAGGAACGTTGGGCGGCCGGCCGTACGCTGTTCCCGGATTTCTGGCCCCAGCCCCAGGAGCGGTTTTTGGCGGAAGCGCTGGCGGCCGCCTGGCGTCCGATGCCGGAACATGAAGCCGCTTATTTCGGGATCGGCAAGATCGAGAAACACAGCGTCGCGAGTTGCGAGCGCATGGCAAAGGTGACAGTATGAATGCCGAGAAGAAGTGGTCAGAGCCAACTACCGGTTCGTCAGGAAAGGCGGCGCCGGTTCACCCGAAAGGCAAAGCGGCTACAGTGCTGCTAAGCAGCGTGTTCGGCCCCTACGCCGGCGACGACGAGTATGGCAGCCGCGCCGTGAACCCGATGGAGCTCTACCACAATCAGGTTACGAGGGCTCAGGGACCGTTTTCCATCCGCGGTTTCGTTCGCAGTTGGGGCTTGAAAATGATACAAGAGAACATCTCCGCGCCATGCGTCCTGCTGGATTTCCCTGCGCTAGACACGTTCGAGGACGAGATTCGACGAAATTCCTACGATATTGTGGGTATCAGCTCGATCCTTGTGAACATTGGCAAGGTCAGGAAGATGTGCGAACTGGTGCGTCGTCATTTGCCCGAAGCCGTAATCGTTGTCGGCGGGCATATCTCCGGTCTGGCCGATTTGCCCGAGAGGATAGATGCGGATCATATTGTTCGCGGCGAGGGCATTCGCTGGTTCCGTTCATTTTTGGGCGAAGACGTCAACCGTCCGGTTCGTCATGTCCGTGCCCGCTCCGCGATTTGGTCGCGGGCGCTAGGTGGCGATGTGCCGGATTCGAAGTTGCCTGCCATACTGATTCCATCCGTTGGTTGTCCGCTGGGCTGCAACTTCTGCTCGACGTCCGCCATGTTCGGCGGAAAAGGCGGTGGCGTTGAGTTCATTTCCTCGGGCGACGAGCTGTTCCAAACCATGTGCGATCTCGAACGCGCGTTGAACACAAAAGACTTCTTCGTCATGGACGAGAATTTCCTGTTGCGCCGCGAGAGAACGATGCGGCTTCTCGAGCTGATGGAAATGCACGGCAAAGACTGGGGACTAAGCGTCTTCGCCTCCGCGAACGCGATCCGCAGCTACAGCCCCGACGAATGGGTGCGCCTGGGGCTGACCCGGATATGGATTGGGCTGGAAGGCGAGAACAGCCGTTACGGCAAGCTGGCTCGATCGGATACGCAGTCGCTGGTGCGGGAATTGCAGTCGCACGGCATTAGCGTTTTGGGATCGAGCATTATCGGGCTCGAGGCGCATGCGCCGGAGAATGTTTCGAAGGCCATAGATTACGCGGTTGGTCACGACGCGGATCTGCAACAGTTCATGCTGTATACGCCTCTGCCCGGAACGCCGCTTTATTCTCAATTGGCGAAGGAAGGGAAACTGCTGTCGCCCGAAGAAGCGCCTTGGCCCGAATGGCATGGGCAGCGGCAATTGGTTCACCGCCACGCGCATATCGGAGTTCACGAGGCCAAGAAGTATTTGGATCAGGCCTTCTGTCGCGACTACGAGGTGAACGGGCCAAGCGTGCTTCGGGGGATTCGCACAAACATCGCCGGTTGGAAACGCTACGGGAACGACCCGAGGCCATTGGTTCGCCAGCGCTACCAGAGAAGAGCGGCAAGCCTGGCGACGGTCCAGGCCGGCGCTCTGTGGGCGGGCCTTCGCTATTGCCGGGGCTCCGCCGCCATTGAACAAAGGCTGAACTCGTGGCTGCGGGACATATACGCGGCGTTCGGAATCAAAGCCCGTATCGCGGCTCCAGTGTTCGGCTTGGCGATTCTGCGGCGCCTGCGCAAGGAGGCACGCTTTCTGGAACAAGGCCGAACTTACGAGCCGACAACCATACGCGAGACGAATTGCGAACACGCCCGTATTCCGTCTTGCAAGCCCGCATCTGCTCGCATGCCGATGGCGACCGGCAATCGCTGGACACGTCCTGTTCCCGTCCGGCCGCGCATGGCGTCCACCGCCTGCGATTGATGCCGCGGCGCATGCCGGCATTCACGATGCATGGTTCTATCATGGAAGACAATTGTCAGGAACGGACGTACAACGCCATGCGACTTGACGGCGTTGGACAAGCCGAAAATGAACCAACGAGGACAAATGTCATGGGAGCGATATACAAGCGGTGGCTGCGCATGGCGATTCCAGCTGTCCTGCTCGGTGCGGCAAGCGCGTGGACCGGGACGGCCGGGCAGGCTGTCGCTGAATTGCCGACCGTGGCGATCATGGCCGAGGACGGCGTGAGCGATCCGTCGGCGTACGTGTCCGCCTCCGGATCCGCGGCATTTACGGCCCTTCTCGCGCCCGACAGCGTTGCGGGAGAATTCCATTGGAGCACAACGAGCGAAAAACTCGCGCTTGTCAATTCGACGAACCAAACTGTCGAAGTGACCGCTGGCCAAGAGGCCAGCGCCAGCGTGGGGGCGGAAACGCTAAAGCTTGTCTTCACGCCTGATGGCCATGCCGATGGCATCGAGACCATCCATCCGATGACGGTGGTCAAGGTAGAGATTGTAAGTCCCAAAGGGTCCCTGGATGCGAACCCGAACCCTGTCGAGTCCTGGCTTTCCGACCCCGATGGCTGGAACCCGAACTTTCGGGGACATCGTTTCGACTTTCAGGGAGTGGTTGCGGGAGCGACAGGCCCCTATGTCCTGGATATCGAGGGGAGAATCGAGCCTGCCGATCTCGGGTTCAAGTGGACGCTGGACGAGGCCGCCGGAACGCTCGCAAACACGCATACGGCAGCGCCAACGCACACGGCGCCGCATGACGAAGGTCAAGGAACGCTGATTCTTGAAGCGCTGGACGGCGCAAACAAGACTGGATGCAAAGACCAAAGAACCGTCATAATCTACAAGGACCACCTGGCACGCAACATGGAGAATTTCGGCACAGGGATATCGTGCGAGGGCGCCTGGACCTTTACCGCGTTCAACGCAACCATCACCATGCAGGGCACATGGAATTGCCATGGTTCGTCACGGCACCTGTATGATGGCTCCGGTACCGGAGGAGACGGTGAAGGAGCATTGGATTTTTCAAAAGACTGGGAAGTTGCGAAGGAGGTCGCTGTTTCCCATCATGATGAAGGCGGGATTGCGATACCGGATCTAGGACCGCTTTACCGCGGGGACTTGATTCTCTACTATGCGCCGAAACCGGAAGATCATCCCTTTTTCAAAGAACCCATCCTTATGCATAGCCAGACATGTACCGGGAACGGCGCGGAAACCTATGGCGCAAACAATGAACCTCTGTCGTATCCGGGCGCGGCTATGGTCAACGAATCATACAGGTGGGGTGTCTGTACCGCAGGGGCATGGGCCATTAACACTTGGCAACCGGATTTTCCGCCCGGTTCAGACCCGGGCTTCGACAAGATGCCTGTTACCATCAAGGTCTTGAGGAAACCAACGACAGCGTCAAGCGCTCGGCAGAAGGCGAGTTCGCTCGAGACCCCTCGTTTGACGGACAATCATTTAGAAGCCCCGATGAATGACCTGGCACACATTTCATCCGAATTCAAGGATAATCCCGGCTTTCGCGAGGTGTCAGCGCAAGGAATACTGCCATTTCTCTCTATCGGAATGACGTCCCGGGAAATCCTGGAGATTCTCGGGCCGCCGACGACAAAATCGAGTCCACCACATAGCCGGACAGAGAAGGACGAAACACTCTGGCGATATGCCGTGTTCTATTCCAAGACAATAGATGTGTATTTTTGTCCGAAAGGAAAAGTCGAAAAAATCATGCCTGTCGGAATTGACTCCAGTCCATGACGTGGCATGAAGGCTCAGCGGCGCCGAGGCGCGTCCTCCTCTTATGACAGAGACAGATAAGTCTCGGGTGGCAGGAACAGCGGCATATGAAAACGTTGAAGACACTGTTGCTGGTTTTCGCAGCGCAATCCCTCCTGTCCGCATCCGGGCATTCCGCTACGGCGCTCATTGTCAGCGGATCAAATGCCGGAACAAACTCGTTGGCAGATGGCGAGTCGCATGATCCCGATTGGTATCCGGCAACCTACAACCTGACGGTCAACACTTTCTATATGGACAAATACCCGGTCACCAAGGCGCTGTGGGACGAGGTTTACGACTGGGCCATCAGCAACGGATACAGTTTCGACAACATCGGCGGCGGCAAGGACGCGGACCACCCTGTGCATACGGTCAACTGGCATGATGCGCTAAAGTGGTGCAACGCCCGCAGCGAGCGGGAAGACCTGCCGCCCGTGTACACGGTCAATGAAAGCGTGTACCGTTCAGGCCGGAGCAACAACGTTGTCCAGACTTCGGCGGCCGGATACCGCCTGCCGACAGACGCCGAATGGGAATACGCTGCGCGCGGCGGGCTGACCAGCCGGAATTTTCCCTGGGGAAATGAAATTCGGCATTCGCGCGCCAATTACTACAGTGCTCTTTCGTATGGCTATGACACCAGCGGCACGCAAGGATATCATCCTTCGCACGATGCCGGTGGGGCTCCCTACACCTCGCCGGTGGGTTCGTTTGAGGCGAATGCGTTTGGGTTGCACGACATGGCGGGGAATGTGTGGGAATGGTGTTTCGACAGCCATCCGTCGAATCCCTGGCGAAGGATAGGCCGCGGAGGCAGTTGGGTCAGCCACGCCATCGGCTGCCGCTTGGGCTATCGCTATCCTTTAAGCCCGAACAGCGCCGGCCACCACGTCGGCTTCCGGACTGTGCGGTCTACCGGCAAGCAGGACCAGACGATCGCTTTCGCGCCGATCCCCGATCAGATCGCGACCAACGTGCTCGAACTGGCGGCCACCGCCGACTCCGGCCTGCCGGTCTCCTTCACGGTCTCGCCAGACACGGTCGTGACGGCGGACGCCACAACGCTGTCGTTCGTCGGCTCGGGCTATGTCACCGTCACGGCCGAGCAGCCCGGCGACGACACGTGGAACGCCGCCCCGCCCGTCTCGCATACCTTCGCCGTGCTCACCGAGGAAGGCTTCGTGGATGCGAACGGCAACAACGTGTGCGACGACTGGGAAGCGCTCCACTGGCCCGGCGGCGACGCGCCGGCAACCGTGACCATACGCGGCATCGAGATGACGCTGCGCGAGGTGTTCGTGGCCGGGCTCGATCCGTTCGACGACATCCTTTTCGAAATCCTCGCCATGGTTCGTCAGGACGACGGCGAGGAGGGCGTTCTCGCGCTGACCTTCGCGGCGGCGACCAATGTGCCCGGCCGCCTATCCTCCCGGGCATACGCCGTGCAGGCGAAAAGCCATCTGGCGTATCAGGCGGACTGGGACGTTCTGATCGGCAACATCGCCCCGACCGGCGCCACGATGCGAGTGGAGTTTTCCGATCCGGCGCCGCCGCCCCGCTTCTACCGGCTGCGCGTCCGATTGCCATGATTCCCCGAAGACGAGGACAAACGATAAAGAAACAGGGAGAAATCGAGGACGAGAGCGAGGACGACGACGAGGACGATAAAGCCCCGGAGAACTTCCGCCTAAAGGCGGCGCTCCGGCTCGTTTTGTCAGAGTCCCGGCTTCAGCCGGAAGCTATCCCGCCGCTTCAGCGGCGCGTCCGGATGTCATAATGCGAATGGCTGTTTCTCGCTGCGCTCGAAATGACACCTTCAGGGTTTCTGATTCCGCCAGGTAACGACTTGGCTCTGTTTCAGACCGTGGCATGGGCGCCCGCCTGCGCCGGACCTCCGGCGGGCAGGTCTTGCCCGTGCTTTCTCGGCATTAACCATGGTCGGGACCCGCCTCGCAAAACCTTCCTCCTACGCTCTTCGGGCGGACAAAACGGCGAGGCAAGCCGCGCCCGTATGGCAGTTCCGCAGGGATTGATCACGAGAGCCTGTCGCCCCGAGCGAAGTCGAGGGATATTCGCTCGTTGCTCCCGATTCAGTTCGGACATTTGTGTTTCTATACTATCATCTTTTTCTGTATTGATTTATCTAACGACTTCTGTTTTGGCGACAATACAATGTAAAGGAGGCTATACGCATGAGCTCTAACGTAACCATCTCTCGCGAAGAGTTCGCCAGTCTGGCCCGCCTTCATCAGGGAAGCGTGCGGGCGTTTGTCCGTTCGCTTGGCGCACACGCAGATTCGGTGGATGATATTGCCCAGGAAGCGTTTCTGGCGGCGTGGAAGCTCATCGAACGTTTTGATCCCACTAAGGATTTCGGAGCGTGGGTGCGCGGCATAGCCCGTAACATTCTCCTGAACGAGAAACGGCGATTCGGACGGCGAACTCGTATTCTTTCGGAAAGACTGACGGAGATTCTCTCAACGAATTATGACGAAGCCGATGAAGATGAAATCCTCCTCCACCATGCGAATATGGTCGAAGCGTTGCGAGAATGTATGACGGCGTTGGCGGAAAAGCATATCCGTCTTCTGCGGAGCCGGTACGGAATCGGACGCCGAATCGGACCTTTGGCGGATGCGCTGGGGACGAACGCGAACGCGTTGAGTCAAATGCTGATGTGGATTCGCGCGAAACTCAGAGTTTGCATCGAAAGCAAGCTGTCGGAGAACATGTCATGAAGTATCCGGAAACAGATACCCTTGTTGCGCGCGTAACGGACGAAGAAACGACGGCGCCGGAAATGGTGCGACTCTGCGAACTTTTGCTCAACAATCCGCGCGAATTGAAAAAGGTGCGATGGCATTTGGCTCTGTCCGACCGGCTCTCTCAGGAAATGGATGCCAGCCGCCGGGCATCTGCTTTCTTGGAATCGCTGGAGACTCGGTTCCACGCCGAGGATACCCGCGAAACATTTCTGAACTTGCTCTCGCAGAATATCGGGAAACATCCCGCTCGTCGTTGGCGAATTTTCGCGCCGCTGGCCACCGCTGCCGGCCTGCTGCTCGCGCTCGGGCTGTGGCTGAACCGGACAAACCAAGAAACGCAATATCTTCATGGTCTCATCGCCCGCGTAGAAAGTGTTCAGGGTTCAGTGTTCAGTGTTCAGGATATCGCTTCCCGGCGTCGGGCTCTGAAAACAGGCGACGAGATTCGGGAAGGCATGCGCATCGAAACGGGCGCAGATGGCGCGGTGACTTTGGCCTGGGTGGCGAAAGCCACGACTGTGGATGTGGCGAGCAACTCGCAACTCGAAACTCGCAACTCGAAACTGACGTTCCTCCATCAGGGCAGCTTGTCTGCTGCCGTTGCCCCGCAAATGTCCGGCCAACCGTTCGCCGTGGAGACGCCGCATGCGTTGGCCACGGTTCTAGGCACACGGTTCGAGATGGTGGTGCGCGGGGATGCTGGACGCCCGCCGCTCGACGCCCGCCTGCCCGCCGTAGGCTCGGCGAAGGCGGGACTTCCGGCCATACCCTTTACCCGCCTGGACGTTGATGGCGGGCTGGTCCGGTTCGTGCGTCTGACCGATCAGAAAAGCGTGGACGTGGCGGCGGGCCAGTTCGCCGTGGCGTCCGACAATGTCGAACTGAAAGCCTATGCGCAGGAAACAAAATGGATTGCGGGCCGTATCCTTTTCGAGGACGATTTCGAAAACGACGGCTTGGCTCGGTGGATGGCGGATATCCTTGTCACAGTCCACCCGAAGGAAGGGGAGTCCTTGCATCGCGTCAACTACGCGTTAGTCGAAAGCATCGCGGCGGATCGCGCACCCTTAGTATCCATCGAAAAAGCCGCTGGACGGCAACCGGGCTCGTCGGCGCTCGCCATACGGATTCCACCCGCATCCGACAAACACATTAATATACGCCCCCCGTCGCCAGGCATGAATTTCACGGCCATTCGCGCGGAATTCGACCTCGAAATCATCCTCCCCGCTAGTATCGAATCCCACATGCTTGTCTCTGAGCGGAGTAGTCGCAGTTTGCCCGTCGATCCTGACGACAAGAAACTGGCTCTCGACATGTTGCGCGGACGATGGGCTCGAGTTCGATGCGATTATTTCTGGACAGAAGATGATCAAGGCGAAGCATGCCTGGAGGACAGGCGTTACGTGAATGATCGGCTTTTGTATCGGTACTGGCATTATCCCGTCGACATTTCCTTCGGACAAATGATTAAGTCCGGCAGCATGCTGATGGACAACTATGTTCAGCGCGAACTGCTTTCCGCGCAATCTTTCCTGAATCAGGATACGCCCGAGCCGGAAGCGGCGACCGTTGGAAAACACGTTGAAAGCCCTGCTCTCTTCGATAACCGCTAGGGAATATTCGAAAACAATGAATTTGCGACGCCTATAATGCCGGAAGTTGCGGCTTCGGTCGCGGTGAGCACGACCATGTTTCGTGAACTGAAAGAAAGATGAAAGAGGGGCGTGATGAATTCCGAGAAGATTATGACAGCGCAAGTGACCGACGCGGACACCTACGAGCGCCTGAGCCGCAAGCATCGCTTTTGCGTGGACAATCCATTCATTGGCAAGGTGCTATCGATGGACATCCGCCAGGGCCAGGCGTTGGATATCGGCTGCGGTCCGGGCCATCATCTGGATGTCGTGCAAAAATCACGTCTTAGCGCGACGCATTCGACAGTCAAACCTGCGATGAGAACGCGGCGCCCCATCTCGATCAACAACAG
>SLKS01000182.1 GCA_007134465.1 Kiritimatiellia bacterium
ACACCTGCTCCTCACTGTTGCAAGTGTCAACCTATATCAGGACGCGACACTGATTGCTGATAACCGATCACTGGTTACTGCTCTCTTCAAGCTCAATGTACGGCAATGAGTTCCCGAATGGTTACATGGTCTATCTGAACCAGAATATTTTTCACTACAAGATGGTAGGGCAGGGACACCGCGTCCGCCGCATCGTATTCCCATACGTAGTCGCCTTTCCTTTGTCCGTCGGACAGGCGGGTGATTCGGACCTGCGTATTCCCTTGCGGCGTTGCGGACCAGCGCAGCGTGTCCGTCGCGCCGCGGTCCACCCATTGGTTTCTCGGTATGGCGACTCGCCGGTCCGCCGGGGAGGACAGCTCCCGTACGGCTACCGGGTTGCGCGGCGATCGCCAGCCGTTGAGGAAGTCGTTGTCCCGCCCGATGTCTTTCAGGATGAACGAAATCTCCGCCACAAGGTTTTGGCCGGAGAATGTCGCGTTCGACAAGGCGTACACAGTGAGTTCCGGCACGGCCATGCCGTTGATTTCCAGGACGGAACGCAGGCGGCCGTCCCGTTTGGCGCGTGCGATGCGAACGGCCTTTTGCGTTTCGGGGCTGGCGGGCAGAAGTTCGGCTGCCTTGCGCGGTGCGCCGGACGGCAGTTCCCGCAGGTTCCACTGGCCAAGCCCCTTCTCGAAATCGTCGTAAAACACGGTGGCGCCCAGCACGAACAGACCGGCATCGTCGGCCTGGGCCAGGGCGCCCTGTCCGGAACGGATCGGAATCCAGTCGCGTCCGCCGATTCGCCGCGTTTCGACCAGTCCCTCTTCCACTTCCAGGCGGGTGCTGCGCGGCGTGAAGGACGAGTCACCGTCCGCCGCGGAACCGTCAACGCGCAGCGAAAAGCGCGTACCGAGCACGCGCACTTGCGCATGCGGCGTTTCCGCCTCGAGCGGCGAACCGGACAGAGTCGGGACGACGGTTGCGAAGAGCAACCCTTGATCGATGCGAAGGCGTGGCTCTGCCGACTCGGCGACTGGCATGGACAGAACGGACGATCCCGCCAAGGCAATTTCGGTGCCTGTTGCCGGCAGCGACAGAACGATGCGGGCGTCGGCCTCCGTTACCACGCGATAGCCTTCGGCAATCATGGCGCCGGGTTTCAGGGCGGACCAGGTTCCGTCCGGGCTACGGCTCCAGGCCGGACCTGTCGTTTCCACAACGCTTGCGTATGTTGTGGAGACCGACAGCGTCTGTCGCAGGCGCGGCAGCGCGAGCCAGGCGCCCAGCGCGAGAATCAGGCCGGCCGCGATGGCCAGTGGCAGAGAGCCGGGCCAGACGCGGCGGTGTTGGAGGGCCGTTGTCGCATTCGCCGCGCCCAGCACGCGCCGGAAACTTTCCGTCATTTGCCGGTATTCTCGGAACTGGCGGCGCGCGTCCGCATTGTCGGCCAGCAACCGGGTCAAGGCCGACAAGCCCGTGTTGTCGAGCCCGCCTTCCTCCCATTGGAGAAGCCACGTGTCAATCGTGTTGCGCATGGGCGCCCTCACCGGCATTCAAGGTCCGTTCGACGCACTGGCGTACCGTCTCGCGCACGCGCGTCAGCGCCACGCGCACCGCGCCGCCCGACCGTTTCAGGCGTTTCGCCAGCGTATTCGTGTCGAGTCCCTCGACATAGAAAAGTTTGAGGATGCGCCGGGACGGGCCGGGCAACTGACGCACGCATTGGTCCAGCAAACGCCGACGGCGTTCGTCCTCGTTCAGGTTGGAATCGGCTTCCGCGTAGACCTGATCCACCACGCGCGAGAAATCCTCCCACAACTCCAGTTTTTGACGGTCGCGTCGCCGCCAGTAGTTGCGGGCTTCGTTGCGGGCCACCGACCGGCACCATTGCGGGAAACGGGCGGGCTCCTCGACATCGGCGCCTTTGCGGAGAATGACGACAGCCGCCTCCTGAAACACGTCCTCGGCGTCCTGCGCGTGGGCGACGAGACTGCCGACGAATTCGCGCAGCATGCGTTCGAGCCGTACGAATTCGCGGATGGCCCGGTCCCGGTTCCATGGCTGGTTTTCGGTCATGCTTCTCTCCCGTATCCATCCAGCGTCGCAACGCCGGAAATGTTACACGAAAATCGGGAAAGAATCATGAATAGGAATAATAAGCCGCGAAAAGCAAGGAGCAAAATAATGGCGAGACAAGCGTAGGCGTGGCGTCCGTCAGGCTTGCCCATCGTCCCCGTAACGGCCAAAGCGTTGGATGGCGGCCATGAGCAGGCGCATGCCGCCGAGCCGGCTCCCGTTGTTGATGGAGCCGGCTGTGGTGAAATTGAGACCGCGCTGCTCGCGCGCCTGTTCGAAATCGCGCAAAAATTCCGCGATCATGTTGGCTTCCTCGTTGCGACTGTAGGTGAATGGCGCGAGTTGGCCGTCAATCACGGCATGCGGGCAGCTTTGGCGGATTTCCGTCACACTGAGGGTTGGCCCGAAATTCGTTCCGGTAAGATCGAGTTCAGAGAGCAAGGGCAGCAAATGAGCCATGGCGGAATCGCTATGCTGATACCTCTTGTGTTCGGGCCTCGGCGCATAGCGGGAAAACACGGCGCGATGAATGGGCATGGCAAACGTTTCGTACATGTCCGGCGTGAACAGGCAGCAGTTGTCGTCCGCCCAGCTCCAGCGCCCTTGCGCTTGCTCCGGCGTCAGTCCCGCCTCTTCGTCCAGTAGGCGGGCGCGAGCCAGAATCGCCCTGCCAAGAACCTCGCCGAAACGGGCGAACAGGGCGGGATTGTCGTAGGCCAGCAGCAGCATGTTCTCCGCCCCGAATATCGAGCAGGCGAAGGTGCAAGGGCCGCGCTGGTGCCGATAAAGAGGAACGCGCAGGCCCGCGTCCAGCAGACGCCGCTTCTCGCTCTCCCAGTTGTCGGGCAGCAGAAAATCGCGGAGCGATTCGAGCCGAGCCTCCACACGGTTCAGCAAGGCGGAGAGCTCGTCTGCCGTATGGGCCGACGGCTTCAGCCACCAGCTCCCCGTCTTGCCGCCTTCCCATACGTTCTCCGCCTCGAAAATATCGTAAAGCTGCTTGACGGACGGCCATTTTCGCGACGGGTCTGGCGGCGTCTCCGGAAGCAGACGCCGGCCCACGATGGCTTCCGCCTTGTCGTTGTAGCGGCGGCTGATTTCCAGCGCCCAGGCACGATCTTCGAGAAAACGCCGGTCGTCCTGTTCGATGCCCAGCTCGTCGAATACGCATTCCGCAGTGCAGATGGCGCCTAGTGGCGCTTGCGGAATGCTGTCGCCGAACGGATCCGCTTTGGCTACGGCCTGATCTTTCCAGAAGGCTTCGATATCCAAAGGGGCAAGACCGCCGTTCGCGGCCGTGTCCGCAAGGAGAGCATCGCATTTTTTTCGGGTTTCCGCCGTGCTGTTCGCATATGCGCCTGTCATGTTGGTCCGCCTTTCCTTGAACAATTGTTGCGTATGCCCGGGCATCGCGTCCGGAGACGTTGCGAAGCCGCACTATGCCAGGGACGATTCCCGAAGTCTGTCTCTTATCGTTTGTTTATTGTTGACAATATTCCCAGATATGACATGAGTATTCAATGGTAAATATTGAGCTGTCGTTGTCAAATATTGATAGAGTTGGGTATGCGCAAGCGCAAAGGCCGGATACGATGCCGACGCTGCTGGATGTGTATCGCGAAGGCAGGAACTTCCGCTATGAATTGTTGACGGCCAACCTTCACGAGAGCTATGTCGGCAAGCAGGGCCCGGAAGGGCGCGAGCATGCGCATGCCGTTTACCACGTAGTGCTGTATGTCGGGGGGCGAGGGGCCGTAAGCTGCGCCGGGCGTCTGCACGCGGTTGAGAAAGGATCGCTGGTTCTGGTTTCGCCGGGAATGCCGCATTCGTTTACGCCGCCGGGCGGCGAAGTCTGTTATCATGCCCTGACTTTTGCGCTCGCTTCTGGCAGTCGGCGATTGGCGATCGGTTTCGACGAGTTGCTGGGCGCAGTCCTTGGAAGGCCGACGAGGCTTTCGGCGGTCTGCATGCCGGATGCGCAGACGTGGTCGGCATTGAAGCGCGAAATGGAGGCCAACGTGCGGCGGCTGCTGGGGCGTTCGGCGGATTGGCTGGCGCACGAGAAGAGCATGATACGGATTTTCGAGCGTCTCGCGGCTTTGGGGGAAGGCCCGTCGAATCGGTCGGAACGGCTTGCCGAGCGTGCCAAGCGCGTGTTGGAAGCGAGGTTTGGCGAAAGAGGGTTTTCTTTGACGGCTTTGGCGGAGGAATTGCATACGGCGCCCGAGCATCTATGCCGAGTGTTTCGGCGCGAACAAGGCATGACGCCTGTCCGTTACCGCAATGAATTGCGCATACGTGCCGCGCGCGAGCTTCTGCGCAACACGTATTTGCCGTGCAAGGCGATTGCCGAGCGGCTGGGGTACAGCGATGTGTACGCATTTTCGAAAGCCTATCGTCGGGAAGCGGGTTGTTCGCCGTCGTCCGAGCGCGTGCAATGAGCGGGTGAGCGGGGGGGTGGCGCATGATCGAATCGCAAGATCATGGATTGCAATGTTTCCGGTCTTGATAGCGGCAAACGGCATGCGCGGGTCGGTTCCCGGAGTCGGGTTTAGCATGGAACTTTTGCCGCGCTTACGGAGCGGAAAGGCCGACGCTGCCCGAATGGCTGCCGAATTCCGGCGCATAGAGGCATTGGACGGAGGCCATGCCGCTTTGGTATGAGCCGCGATGGCGAACGCGGGTCGAGTATTCGATGACGTAGACGCCTTTTGGGAGGGAATCCAGGAAGAAATGCGTGGCCGTGTCGCGCGTGGTTTCATAGTATCTCAACCCGTCCCGA
This sequence comes from Kiritimatiellia bacterium, assembly GCA_007134465.1. Lineage (GTDB taxonomy): Bacteria > Verrucomicrobiota > Kiritimatiellia > UBA8416 > SLMC01 > SLMC01. The sequence continues at coordinate 4,844 of SLKS01000182.1, forward strand.
TACCGGTATTGCGAGAGTACGGAGACCGGTTCCGTGCCGCTGCCGCGCTGGTCTTTCAGGTGCACGTATTCCAGGTCGCGGTCGGTGCGCAGGACGAGGCGCGTGACCAACTCGTCGCCCGGCGCAAGGGGTCCGTCGAGCGGAAACAGGCGCGGTCCCTGCGCCGTGTGCTTGCGGAGATGGATCGTCTTTTCCAGGGATAGCGGCGTGTCGGCATGCGGCGCGATCTTGGCGATGTCTTCGAGATACTGCCAATGCAATCCGCCCCAGGCGATGCCGGCATCCGCCTTGCGCACGACGGCTTCGCCCATGGCGGGCGCGATTTCGGGGCCGACAAACCGGCGTTCGTACATGCCTGTGCCCGCTTCGGTCTTGTCCGGGCGGACAATCTCGCCGGCCAGCTTCACCTCGACAGGCGCGGTGGAGGTCAGCCGGTCGGTTCCGCGCCGCAGCAGGGCGTAGACAGCGTCGGCGGTGGCCTTGGTGGACCCCCAATGCCGGGTTCGTTTCTGGTTCAGCAGCCAGGCCCGGCAAGCCTCGACGGACTCGGCATCGTCCATGACTTCGTCGAAGGCTTCGATCATCATGGCCTGCGTCTCGATGGGCGCCCGGTACCACCACCACGAGCGTTCCTGATCGCGCCAGAACATGCCGGTCTCCTTGTCGGAAACCGCCCGTTCCCGGATCGAGCGCATGATGGCCTGCGCCGCGGGCCGGTCGTCCTGCCGATGCAGCGCCACGGCCAGATGCGCCTGCGCCTGCCGATGATTGAGTTTCGGCCAATGCCGGCGCGCCTGGCCGAGAAAGAATTCGAAGGCTTCCCGATGGTTGGCGTCGAGGGGCTTGTCTTCCAGGAAGAAGCCGCGGCCGTACAGATACAGGGCCAGTGTCGGGGACAGATGGTTGGCTTGTTCGGTTTTGTCGCGTCGGATGCGGCGGTGCCGGGCCGCCATCCATTCGTCGAGCGCGGACAGGGCCCGGAGCGCAGGCGCGACATCCATGGTCGCGCCCAGATGCCGCAAACGGCCGAACCCGGCGACGATGTAGAGCGTGATGAAATTGTCGGGCTGCCCGCCCGGGAACCACGGCCAGCGGCCGTCCTCGAGCTGTTGCCGGCTCAGTTGGCGGAGCGCGCGGTCGGTTTCGTCGTCGAGCCGGTTATCGTCGAACAGAATGCCGACATGCCGGCGCGCCCGGCTTTCGCATTCCGCCTGGCGCAACCAGGGCGTTTCCTCGAGCATCACCGCCTGAATATCCTCGTTTCTTTCCAGCGGACTGTCCAGGGCGGGCGTGTTTTTCCACTGGTCGAACACGCGCCGGATATTCGGATCGGCCTTGGCGATGTGCCGGGCCAGCGCGTTGGCGAAGAGGCGATTGAACACCTGTTCGCTGCACGCATGGGGAAACTCCATGAGGTAGGGCAGCGCCATCACGGCGTACCAGGCGGGATTCGATGTCATTTGCACGGTCAGCGTCTTGCTTTCGATCGTGTCCGAATCGCCCGAAGCGAGCAGGTTCGGAAGCCGGAACGCGCGAGTGTCCGGTCCGCGCACGGTCAGCGGCACGGATTCCGTGACCAGAACACGTCGCGGCAAAACCGGCAGATATCCCTCTTCGCCGTCGGAAAGACGCGCGCTGGCGGCCACGGCCTTGTAGACCAGCATGCCGGGCCGGTCGTGAACCGTCAGGCGCCAGAACAGCGCAAGCGATTCCTGCGCCGGAATGTCGAACGGCTGCTCGGCGCGCGCATTGCCGAGCGCGGCGTCCATGGCCTCGCCAGTGCGCGCGTCCGTGAACGTCAGCCGAGCCGTGCCGCGCTGCCGAGCCTGCGATTGGTTGAAGACGCGCACGGCGAATTCCAATTCGTCGCCTTCCCGAAGGAAACGCGGAGGACTGGGCTGCACCATCAGTTCCTTGGCCGTAACGGCGCGATCAACGAGCAATCCCGCGCGCATGTCGCGGTCGTGCGCGAACCCCATGAACTTCCATTCCGTCAACGCTTCCGGCGCCGTGAACTCCATCCGCGCCACGCCGTTGCCGACTGCCAGATGCGGAAAGAAAAACGCCGTTTCGTCCAGTCGGCGACGGGCCCTAACCAGGTCCAGCTCGGTGAAAGGCGGCGTTTTGTCTGGTCTCACCTGCTTTATGCTCATGAGATCCCGGACCATTCTCCTCGGCATTTCGGCTGGCGCATCGGCCAAGAATAGTTCGAGTATGTCCGATCTCGAGTCTTCGCCGCTGGGAATTTCCCGGCTTCCATAGAAATCCGCATGGAATACGCCGCGCGAAAACATGTCTTCGCCTTTCAGGACCAGACGCGCCCAGACGGGCGGCAGATCGTCCCGGAAGCGGCGATAGCGAATCGCGACCGGTTCCCGCTTCTCGTCCCAGTAGCCCCAGGCATGCCGAAACTCGTTGTCGGCATTCTGGGCGACAGGGGTTAAAGAGGGAAAGTCGCGCCGAAAGAATTGACCGAGCGACGATGGCCAGGAGTGGGGATGAAAGGCGTCCAGCGAGGCGTCGTACAGCACGGCGGCCATCTCCGCTTCGGCAGGTCTGCCTTCGGGGTCCGCGACAACAACGCTCCACGTCTCCCGCTCGCCGGGCTCGAGTTTCGAGACGAAGCGTTCCCAGCGGACGGTCAGGTTCTTGTTGCTCCAGGGCACATGGACGCGGTGCGAGAAGATATAGGCCCGGTTTTCGCGCAGGAACGTGGAACGGAACGTGAAGCCGCCGCGCATGCGCTCGTCCACGGGAAAGCGAACGAGTTTTTGCGTGGCGTCCGGCGCTGTCCAGAAGGCCTTCAGGATTTCGCCCCGGTGTTCGATTTCGATGAAGGCGCGCCCCGTCTCGTATCCCGTGCCCCACAAGGCGGTGAACTTTTTGCCGGGTTCGACGGCCCAAGTCGGCGCCGCCACATGATGGGGGACCCGGATGCCGAACCGGTCGGCCTCGGGATTGACGACAAGCAAAGGCCATTGAGCGGACACCGGCTTTCCGAACGGGTCCTGCGTGCGCAGCACGGCGCGATACGCGCCGGCGCCCAGGCTGAACTCGTTGGTGGTCGCGCCCGACGCGCCGGTGCGGAACGGCAGGACGGCCACGCGTTCGGCCATCTTCCAATCGTCCTGTTCGGTTGGAGGCGGCATGTCAAGCCCCATCTGTCTCCACTGCCGCCACCGACGCATACCGGGTCTTCGCGTGCCGCTCAGTTCGTCGCGCACAATTTCAGGCGGCTGTTCGAGACGGTGGATGGCTATTGTTCCCTCGGCGGCCGCGTTGGCGCCGTTCGGGTCGAAGGTGCGGACGCGGATGCGGACCGGCTGCTCGCTCGTTTGCCATTCGTTCGCTCGCATGTTGGCCATCAGTGTGGCATAGCCGATGCACATCATGCGCTGCGCCGAACGGGTTTCGCCAGCCGTATCGGTTGCGTCGGCATGTGTTGCGAAGACAAACGCCGGTTCTTCTTCCTCGGCAATCTCGGTGTCCGGCTCGGCAACGAAAGCGATTTCGAACGTGCCGTCCGGCGCGGAGAGAACGGTCCCGCTCGTCAAGGTCGGAGAATATCCATATCCGAATCCGCCGAAATGCCAGGAGCGCCAGGCGGGCGCGCCCTCCATGCGTTCGACGCGGTAGCGCACGGTCGCTCCGCCAAGGCCGGCGCCGGTATAGGAGACGACTCGCCCGCGTAACCGCACGGTATCAAACAGCCGCGCCGTTTTGTCCGGCGGATCGAGTTCCACCCTGAATTGCGGGCGCCTGTATTCCTCGACGCGGAATGACGTGCTGTCGTATCGTTCCTCTTTCTCCGTTCGCAGTTCCATGCGGCCTGCCGCACGCCCGACCGGGATGGTGAAGCTGCCGCTGAAGGAACCGAACGCATTGCTGCGATGCGTCTGTCTGGCCACCTCTTCCCGGTTCACATCCTCGAAAACAACCGTAACCTCGCGGTCTTCCGCCACGGCGTAGTTGTCGTTCTCGGGGTCGGTTCGCACGCGTAAGCCTTTGTAGCGCACGGTTTGGCCCGGCCGATAAAGCGAGCGATCCGTAAGCAAGACGGTGTGCTCCGGGTTGCTCGGGGCGGAACGGCGCCAGCCGAACCGGGAAGGTTCACGAATGGCCGCTTCGTGCTTGCCATGCCGGACATGCAGCAAATAGCGCGCTCGCGCGCCCGGCTCGAACCGGAACAGACCGTTCGCATCCGTTTCCGCGACAGGCAAGGTCCGAAGCTGTCGCTGCCCGTCTTCTTCCGTTTGCAGTCGGATCGCGACTTGGGCGCCGACGAGCGGTTCCCCGGTACGTGCATGCATCACCTGGCCGCTGATCGCGCCGGCCCGTTCGCTTTCCCGCATGACCAAGGCCAGGTTGCCGACCCACACCGAAGCGCGTCGGATTCCGCCTTCCGTTTCCGACAGAAAATCGGGAGAGGCGCTGGCGAAGATGAAATAGGGGCCGGGCTCGAAATGATCGGGGGCCGCCAGCGATTCCGTGCGTCGCCGATAATCCCGCGTGGGCGGCAGTTCCGCTGTCCAGGCGTAGTCGGGCTTGTTCGCCAGCATGGCTTGCATTTTTTCCTTGTTCGGCTGTTCGGGTTCCGTCTCGGGCCACTGCGCCATGCGTTTGGAATAATCGTAGCGATAGGCGCGGAAATGAACATTTTCGATATTGCGATAGATGACAACGATGGCGGGCCAGGGTTCGTTCCAGACCCGTTCGGTCTTGAGGTCCATATCTCGGGCTTCAATTCGGCGCAGCAAATTGCGGCAGAGCAGGGCGCCGAAACTTTCGGGGAAGGCGTTTGTGCCGCGCGTGGCCACAGCATGCGCTTGGACCGGATCGTCTTCGTCGAACAGAGTTTGCGCCCAGTCGTGAAAGGCGCGCGCCGCAAGCTCATGGTCGGCGTTTCGCTCCGTAAAGCGCTGGAGCGCCGCCCGGTAGCGCGCGCTTCTTTCCGGACCTTTCGCCATATGGAACCCGAAATGGAGCCGTTTCAGATCGGCATCGAGAAACGCGCCGGGATCGTCGGCGTCGCGATGGAACGCGAGCAGTTCCTTGTAGAGGCGCACGGCCTTGAGAAGGAGAGAGGTTTTGTCGGCCGTATCCGGTTCCCAGGCGAGAAAGTCGTCGGCGTCCGCGAGAATCGGGTCGGTCGCCGTCGGCGCGAACGCGTCCTTGCCGCGTTCGGCGGCCTGTTCGGCCACGGTGTAGAATGCCAGCGCCTCGTGCGCCAGAAAATCGAACAAGGTCGGCCGGTAGGCGTCCGGCACGGTTCCCTTTTGCAGCAGGGCGTCGTAGTCCGATACAGGGATGGTTTTGAGGAGGGCGCGGTTGGCGAGCGCCGCCTCGAACTGGCGGTCGGCCTCGGCCAGGATACGGGCGAGGCTGGCGGAGGCAAGGTCGTCGCCTTCTTTCGCCAGAGGAGTACGCTGCGAGATGCGCCAGCGCTGTCGCAGGAAATGCGCCCAGGTCCAATGCGCCAGGATGGCGCGCATGACCGGCCGCATCGGCTCCGGCGCCGTGGCGATTTCCTCCCGCATGCGAACGACGGCGAACTCCGGATCGTTGCCTTCGATGCGGGCTTCCAACCCGACTTTCGTGGCAACCGCCCGAATCGCTTCCGGCCATGCGCGTTCGGCCAGCGCCCGTTCGAGAATCGGCTCGAGCCGCTCGATGGCCGTGCGGGGCAAGTATTGTTCCCGCGCTTCCTGGACCTTGTCCCATGGGTCGGCTCGGCCCGATCCCGGCGCCAGAACGCACAGCAACGCGACGGCCGCGGTGATGGCTTTCGGATTCATTGCGCAATGCCGCCATGCTTGCATATGCATTCGGCCACGGCTTTTCCGAGGAGCGCATAGCCTGCCGGGGTGAAATGGACGCCGTCGGGAAGCAACGCTTTGTCGCGACCGGCTTCCATGACGACGGCGAAGAGATCGTTGACGGCAATGCCGCGCTGGCGGGCGATATCGGTCGCAACCTTGTTGTAGGCGACCACATCGTTCTCCCAGCGTTCGAACAATTTTCTTTCACGGTGCCAGGCCTGATTCACCGGAGTGGTCAGAGCCCAAATCACCGTTGCCTTGGTCTTCGTCAGCGCCCCGTCGAGAATGGCTCGAACATTTTCAGCGTACCGGTCAAGGGGAACGACGGACGCCTCCTGCCCGAACTCTTTCCGGAGATCGTGCAATCCGCAGTTCAGATGCAGAATGTCCGGTTGCCGTGCCACGATCCACTCTTCAACATGGGCGAGCAGGTTTTCGCTGGTTCCGCCGTTCTGTTCCGGTCCCCACACGTCCGCCCGCCCGGCCAGCGTTTCGCGGACCGTTTCCTGGTATCCCATGCGGATCGAATCGCCAATGAGCACAACTTGTTTCATGCGCCAGTTCCTCCTTGCCGATCCTAGAAGCGGCGCGGCCCGTTCCGCGTCCGCCGAAACAACCGGCATTCGTCACCATGCCCCGACCTGATACTTGCTTATGGTTTCCCAAACGGCCTGTATTATCTTTGAATCGAACGGTTGTCCCCGCTCCGCAAAGGCGGTTCTTTTGACGCCATCGTCAAAAACAATCGTTACCGATTTGTATCCGACGAGGTCCTCCTGTCATTTGAGTTCGCAGGCAAACAAGCGCTATTCGGCCATGCCGGCTTCCTTTTGTCCCAGGCGGATCAGGCTGTCGAGATCGGCGCTGTCCTGGGGGCGGTAGCGGACGACGGCCGCGCGAACGCGTCGCAGGGCCATGTCGATGATGTCGCGCGATGTCGGGTCGTGGATAGTCATTGTTCGCTAGCGCCTTATTTCCGCATTGCTGCGTCAAAAAACAAGAGGATTCGGTGGACGACTACGGCGACGACTACGGATTACGAGTGACGGAAGCCCGCCTGCAACGCTGTAGCACTGCGGGCAGGTCGTCCCCTGTAGTCGTCGCCGTCACGTCCTGATTTCCGTTTGTCACCTCTTTGTCGCCAACAGTTGGCCGAGTCGCTTCGTACAGGGCAATCGAAGCAGTTTGCGGCAACATTTACGGTGGAGTTAGTTCCGATGCGGTTGACGGTAAAGTTTACGAAACAGGCGAGATCGCCTTGCCTCTTCCTCCAACGCAAACTGCCACGTAAACACCACCGATTCTAACTCCGTCGTCACCTTTGCCGTAAACTTCGGCGATTCCTGCCCACTGCCCACTGCCATGTCCTCCGCCCTCTGACCTCCGACCTCCGGGTTGCGGGCGCAGCCCTCCTTGTGTTCAATCTCCTATGATTTCGTTCAGGCCTTCGATGACAAGAGCAAGCTCCTCAGGCGATGCTTTGCCGATTTTCTTTGTCAATCTCCGGACAGAGAGCGTACGGATCTGGCTGATTTTGGCCCAGGACTTCCTGGGGAGCCTGGGGATGGCAAGTTCCAGATTGAGAGGGAAACCAGCCCGTTGCGGCTGGCTTGTCAGAGCAACGGCAATGACTGTTCCGGAACGCTCGTTGAAAACATCCTGACTGAGAATCAGGACAGGTCGCAAGCCGGCCTGTTCGCGCCCTATGGTCGGGTTCAAATCCGCCCAGAAAACATCTCCTCTCAATACGCGGGCCATGATTCGACCTCCGCATTGAGACCCTCTTCCGCCATGGCCTGTTCAAAACGCTTGTCGAGTTTCGAGCACTCCTGCGCAAGGCGCCTGCGATCCAGTCTTGCGAGCTTGTCCGACACCGCTTCCTGAATGGCCCTGCTGCGATTCGGAAAGACATGCGCCTTGACCAGTCTGTCCAGTTTCCCGAGCAGATTCTCCTCGATCGTGATGGCGATTTTAGCGGATCTCATGGCTTCCCTCCTTCGGTATTGCAATCTGTAATACCAAAAAGACTTGAAGACGGCAAGCGTTTTGCTTACGGTTCCGGAAAGATCATGGCGGCGCCGAATTCGTTCTGGAATTCGGGATCGAGGGAGAGGTCCACGTGTTCGGCGCGGTCGCGCAGGCGGTCGGCATAGCGTCGTTCCTCGACGGAGAGCAGGGCGAGCTTGGCGCCGAGCGACGCGGCGTTGCCCAGGAAGCGGATGCGCTCTGACGGAACGGCCGGCAGCAGGCCGATGCGTTGCGCATGGTTGCGCCGAATGAAGTTGCCGAACCCGCCCGCCAGCAGGATGCCGTCCAAGTCGGCGGCGTCCAGTTCGGCCCGCCGCAACAGGATGGCGATGCCGGCGCGTACGGCGGCTGTGGCCAGTTGCAGCTCGCGAATGTCTTTTTGGCGCAAGAGCACGGCGGGCGCGTCCGGCCCGTATTCGTCGCGGTCGGTCAGAACCAGGCAAGGCTGGCCGTCGGCTTCGCGCAGGCGCGAACGCAAGGCGGTCGGCAGCGCGGCGGGCAGTTCGTCGGCAGCCAGGATGCGGCCGGTTTCGTCCATCATTCCCATATCCAGCATGGCGGCGGCGGCGTCCACGAGCGCGCTGCCGCACAGGCCTGTCGGCGTGACGTTGCCGATCACATTGACGCGGATGTCGTCGGCCAGCACGATTTTCTCGATGGCGCCGGGCGCGGCGCGCATGCCTTGCGCGATGCGCGCGCCCTCGAAGGCGGGGCCGGCCGCCACGGAGGTGGCCAGCAGTTTGCCTTCGGCCGCCAGCACGATTTCGCCGTTAGTGCCGATATCCACCAGCAGGGTCGGGGCGGGGGACTGATCGAGCCGGGCGGCGAGCATGGCGGCAACGGTGTCGCCGCCAACGAACCCGCCGATCTGGGGAAACACGAATACGTCGGCTTCGGGATGAGTATCCAGCCCGAGTTCGCGGGCGGGCAGAGCATGGCCACGCTCGAACGCCGGCACGAACGGCAATTCGCCAAGGGCGGACGGGTCGTATCCGCACAGCAACTGCTGCATGGCCGTGTTGCCGACGACGGTGACATCGAGGACAGATTGCGTTTCCATTCCCGCTTGCATGGTCAGTTCATGAATCAGCCCGTTGACGGTATCGCGCACGGCCGCGCTCAGCGCGCGCAGCTCGTCGGGATCTTCACGAACGCGCCGGATACGCGCGATGACATCGTCGCCCATTGCGGTTTGCCCGTTCAAGGCGGATGCGACACCGACCTCGCGTCCGTCGAGGAGGCCGATCAACGTGGCCACGACGGTGGTGGTGCCGATATCGAGCGCGACGCCATGGGCCGCCTTCGTTGTTTCGGGCGGGTCCAGCGCCACGAGCGTATCGCCGCGCAGCGTTGCCGCGCCTTGCCAGGCATGGCGTCGCAGAAAAGCGGGCAGGGCGCGTCGGCAGGCGGGAACCATGGTGGCCAGTCCCTCGATGCCGTCGGCGAGCCGACGGGCGTCCGAACGCGTGTCTTGTGCGGACGGCGGCGGCAATTGGAAGCGGCATTGGCGCACATGCGGATCGAGCGCGCCGCGCAGGCCGCTGTCGCCGGTAAGGATTTGCTGGCGGGTCTCGAACAGCGATTCGGCGGGCACATCCACGGTCATGGGCCCGTTCGCGCGCGCCACGCAGGCCAGCACGGCGCCGGGTTTCGGCGCGCGGCGCGATTCGTAGCCGGTTCGTCCGTCCGCCAGATTCCCGTATCCGTCGGCGATATGCACGCGGCATTTGCCGCAATGGCCCGCGCCGCCGCAGGGCGTTTGCAGCACGATGTCCGAGCGGGCGGCGGCCTCGAGCAGGGATGTGCCGGCCAGCACGAACACGGTGCGGCCCGCCGGGCGAAAGAGAATGGGGAATTCTTCCTGTTTCATGGCATGCAACCTGTGCGGGACAGCCTGTGGCTGTGATCGTCTCGAACGTGTGTCGTTTCCCTTCTCGAACCGCGTATGCAGGAGAAAAAGATCGTTGTGTCACGTCCTGATTTCCGTTTGTCACCTCTTGCCGCCAACAGTTGGCCGACGCGCTTCGCGCAGGGCAATCGAAGCAGTTTACGGCAACGTTTACGGTGGAGTTAGTTCCGATGTCGTTGACGGAAAAGTTCACGAAACAGGCGAGATCGCCTTGCCTCCTCCTCCAACGCAAACTGCCTCGTAAACACCACCGATTCTAACTCCGTCGTCCCCTTTGCCGTAAGCTTCGGCGATCAAGAGATTTTCTCCCGACACCCGCCATCGCTGATCACTGTTAACTGGCCCCGCGAGCGGCGAGCAGGGGCCGCATGCGGGCGGCGGCGTCGAGCAGAAGCGCGCGGGTGGCGTCCCAGTCCAGGCAGGCGTCGGTAATGGATTGGTCGGCCGGCACATCGTTTTCGCCGGGCGCGAACCCCGGCCGGGCGCCTGCCAGCAGGTGGCTTTCCAGCATCAGGCCGATTAGGTCGCGATTTCCGTCCTCGATTTGGCGCAGACAATCCTGAAACACGGCAGACTGCCTTTCATGGTTCTTTTCCGAATTGCCATGGCTGCAATCAACGACGATATTGGGCGGCAAGCCGGCCGCGCGCAGTTTTTCGCGGCAATAGGCCAGGCTGGCTCGGTCGTAGTTCGGGCGCAGACCGCCGCGCAGAATGATGTGGGCATGCGGATTGCCGCGTGTGCGAAACACGGCGATGCGCCCTTTCTGGGTGATGCCGAGAAAGTGGTGCGGCTGGCCGGCGGCCTGGATGGCATTGATGGCCAGTTCCATGTTGCCGTCCGTCGTATTCTTGAATCCGACCGGCGACGACAGGCCGCTAGCCAGTTCACGATGCGTTTGCGACTCGCTGGTGCGGGCGCCGATCGCCGTCCAGGCGACGAGGTCTCCGATGTACTGGGGCACGACCGGATCGAGCGCTTCCGTGCCGGCCGGCAAATCCAGCGCGGCGATATCGAGCAGGAAGCGGCGTGCCAGCCGCAACCCCTCGTCAATCCGAAAGCTGCCGTCCAGCCGCGGATCGTTGATCAGCCCTTTCCAGCCCACGGTCGTGCGCGGCTTCTCGAAATAGACTCGCATGACCGGGACCAGCGCGTCGCCGACCTCTTTCTCCAGCGCCTTGAGCCTGCGCGCATATTCCAGTCCGGATTCCGTGTTGTGAATCGAGCACGGCCCGACCAGGATCAGCAACCGGGGATCGGACCGTTCCAGAATCGCGCGCACCTTTCCGCGAGCGGTCAGCACGAACTCTTCGCGGTCCGGCGCCAGCGGCAGATCGGCCTTGATCTCGGCCGGCGACACCAATGGCGTCTCCGACCGGATATGCACGTTGAACAGGCGGTCCGTGTCCATGGGGCGCCGTTCAGTCGTGCTGTTTGATCACGGCGGTCACGTCCGAACGGTTCAATTCGGCAACAACGGCTATTTCGGTGCCGCCGATGCGGATGATGTCGCCCGGGCTCAGCTTGGCCACGTCTATCTTTTCGCCGTTCAGGAACGTGCCGTTGCTCGATTCCATGTCGCGGACGATGAAAATGTCGTCCCAGTAGCGAATGGCGGTATTGATGCGGGACGATTGCGGATCGTCCAGCACAATGTGGGCGTTCTTGTCGCGGCCGATCGTTACCGGCGGGCTGTGCGAGATGGTTTTCAGCCGAACCTTCGCTTCGGTTCCGTCGGGTTTTTTGTATTGCAGCAGCATGAGTCCTCTCCTTTATCGGTTGTGTTAGCCGGACATTTCGCCGATGATGGAAATGAGCGGAACGAACATGGCGATGACGATCGTGCCGATGATCAGGGCGAGTATAATGATCATGATCGGTTCGATCACCGAGGTGAGCCCTTCGACGGCGGTATCCACCTCGTCCTCGTAGTTGTCGGCGATCTTGATGAGCATTTCGGGCAGGGCGCCGGTTTCCTCGCCGACGTCCACCATGCTGACCACCATGCTGGGGAACACGCCGGACACGTCCATGGGCAGCGCCATCGTGTCGCCTTCCTTCACGCTGTCGTGCACCTGTTGAACGGCGTTGGCCACGACGGCGTTGCCGGAGGTGTCGCGCACGATGTTGAGCGCCTGCAGCACGGGTACGCCCGAAGTCATGAGCGTGCCGAGCGTGCGCGTGAAGCGGGCGATCGCCGTCTTGGAGAAGAGCGGGCCGAAAATCGGGGCGCGCAGCTTGATCATGTCCAGAATGTAGCGCCCGCGGCGGGTGGCGCGCCAGACATTCCACAGGACGATGATTAACACGATGGTTCCGAGGATATAGTACCAGCGATGGACGAACCCGTGGCTGACGTTGATCACGAATTGCGTCAGCGCCGGCAGCTCCTTGCCTTCCAGCAGATCGTCGAAGATTTCCGCGAAGTTCGGGATGACCCGGATCATCAGGAAGGTCAGGATCAGCATGGCGAAAAAGAGCACGACGACCGGATAGACCATGGCGCTGCGGATCTTGTTGCGGATGCGTTGCGCCTTTTCCATGAACTCGGCCAAACGCAGCAGCACGATTTCCATCACGCCGCCCGCTTCGCCGGCCTTGACCATGTTGACGAAGAGGTTATCGAAAATTTTCGGGTATTGCGCCAGCGCTTCGGAGAAAGTGCTGCCGCCTTCCACCGCCTCGCCCATGCCGCCGAGCGCTTCGCGCAGGGCGGGGTTCTTTTCCTGCTTCAGCAGAATGCGCAAGCCGCGCAGGAGCGGCAGGCCGGCGTCCTGCAACGTGGCCAACTGCCGCGTGAAGGTCATGAGCGCTTTCAGCTTGACCCGCCCTTTGAGAAAGGCCGGCAGCTTGATTTCCATGCTCAGGCCCTTGTTCGGCTGGCCTTTGACCTGCGCGGTGACCGGGCCTTTGCCGGCGCCTTCCTGGCCCAATTCCACCACCTTGGTCGGGAAGTAGTTCTGCGCGCGTATGGCTGCCAGCACCTGCGATTGGTTGCTGGCTTCCATCACCCCCTGGGTTTCGCCACCCTTGGCATCCATGGCCGTATAGCGGAATTTGGGCATAGCGACCTCCTTGAAGACTTTTTCGGGTTGCGGGCGCAGCCCGCCTAAATAAGCAAACACTAGCAGAACGGGCGTAGATGGCAATCTCAAAATGCAGGTTGACTCGACAGGCCGGTTGAGGCACCATGCGCCCGGTTTCGATACAGGAGGAAATCGTTATGGCAGGCAGTCCGGACATGGAAAAACTGACATCGCTTTGCAAGCGGCGCGGGTTCGTCTTTCAAAGCTCGGAAATCTACGGGGGCATCAACGGGTTCTGGGATTACGGGCCGCTCGGCGCGGAGCTGAAACGCAACATTCGACAATCCTGGTGGCGGGATGTCGTGCAGCGCCGCGAAAACGTCGTGGGGCTCGATGCCTCGATCATCATGCATCCGCGCGTGTGGGAGGCCTCCGGCCACCTGAGCGGCTTCGCCGACCCCATGGTGGATTGCCGGGCCTGCAAGAAACGCTACAAGGCCGACGGATTCTGCGAAGAGCAAGGCCTCAAGCTGATCCGGACGGATGCCGGCTTCCAGTTGCCGCCCGGCGTCAAGTGCCAGGCCTGCGGTTCCTTGGAACTGACCGAGCCCCGCTCGTTCAACCTCATGTTCAAAACCTTTGTCGGGCCGGTGCAGGACGAGTCGGCGGTGGCCTATCTGCGCCCGGAAACCGCCCAAGGCATTTTCGCCGACTACGCGAACGTGCTGGCCACCTCCCGCCAGAAGGTCCCGTTCGGCATCGCGCAGATCGGCAAGGCGTTCCGCAACGAGATCAACCCCAAGAACTATACCTTCCGTTCGCGCGAATTCGAGCAGATGGAACTCGAATTCTTCGTCAAGCCGGGCACGGACCGGGAATGGCACGAGACATGGGTGGCCGACCGCATGGCCTGGTACGCCGCGATCGGGCTGCCGGCCGACAGTCTGGGCCAGGACGTGTACGCCAAGGAGGATTTGGCCCATTACGCGTCGGCCTGCGTGGACATCACGTACCGCTTCCCGTTCGGCGTGCAGGAGCTGGAAGGCATTGCCGCGCGCGGCTGTTTCGATTTGAGTCGGCATCAGGAATTCAGCGGCAAGAGCATGGAATATTTCGATCCGGACACGAACGAGAAGTATATCCCGCATGTCGTGGAGCCGTCGGCGGGTGTGGATCGCATCGCGCTGGCGCTGCTCTGCGAGGCCTATGCCGAAGAATGGGTGGGCAAAGGCGGCGAGTCCGGCGCGGCGGAGATTCTGCCGGCCGAGCCGGGCAAACCGGCGCCGCAAGGATACGAGGCGCGCACGGTCATGCGCTTCCATCCGGCCATGGCGCCGGTCAAGGTCGCGGTCTTTCCGCTGGTCAAGAACAAGCCGGAGCTGGTGGCGAAAGCCCGTGAAATCTTTACGGGTCTGCAACGGCGCTGGCCGTGCGCCTGGGACCAGACCGGCGCGATCGGCCGTCGCTACCGGCGCCAGGACGAGATCGGCACGCCGCTGGCCGTGACCGTGGATTTCGATACGCTCGAAAACGGAACCGTGACCGTGCGCGACCGCGACACCATGCGCCAGGAACGGGCGAGCGCCGACACGCTGGCCGAGACGATCGCGGCCCGCATCGAAGCCGGCGATTAAGGCGGGCTGCGCCAGGAACTCAAAGGGTTTGAACAGAAGCCAACAAAGGGAACGAAGAAGGGGCGGCGGGCACGCTTCGTCTTCTTTGTTAAGATTCTTTCAATGAACAAGCGCAAGGGAGACGCGCATGCGCGAGAACGACGATGCGGCAAGAGCCGCGCTGAATGCCGTGGCCGAAGGCCGCATGTCGGTGGACGAGGCTCTGGCCGCCTTGACGGGAACGCGCGATCTGGGCTTCGCCCGCGTGGATGTGGATCGCGCGCGGCGGCGCGGCCTGCCGGAAGTCGTCTACACGCCCGGCAAACGGCCGGAGCAAGTCGTTGAAATCATGGCGGCCCTGGTGGCGGCGGGCCAGCCCGCTTTCGCGACGCGCGTGCCCGACGATATCCGCGCGGCCGTGCTGACCGCCTTTCCGGCTGCCGTCTGGCATGCGGACGCGCGCGCGCTGACGCTCGATCCGACGCCGCTTCCCCCCCCGAAAGGACAGGTGGCGGTGGTGAGCGCCGGTACCACCGACATTCCGGTCGCCGCCGAAGCGGCGCTGACCGCCGAACGCATGGGCGCGCGCGTGGAACGCCTGTACGATGTTGGCGTGGCCGGTCTGCACCGGCTCATGCCCCATCTCGAAACGCTGCGCGCTTCGCGCGCGGTCGTTGTGGTGGCGGGCATGGAAGGCGCGCTGCCGTCGGTCGTCGGCGGGCTGATTGATCGGCCCATCATCGCCGTGCCGACCAGTGTCGGCTACGGCACGGGTTTCAAAGGGCTGGCCGCTCTGCTGGCCATGCTCAACACCTGCGTGCCCGGCATTGCCGTGGTGAACATTGACAACGGATTCGGCGCCGGCGTCGCCGCCGCCATGATCAATCGGGGGGGCGAATGAAACTGGTTCGTTTCGACAGTGTGGGGGGCGCGAGCGGGGACATGGTCCTCGCGTCGCTGCTCGCGTTGGGCGCGGATGCGGAACAGGTGCGCGGGCTGCTGGCGTCCTTGCCGGTGGAGCCGTTTCGGGTCGTCGTCGAGGATGCCGAAATTCACGGTACGCGCGGCAAGCGGGTACGCGTCGAGGTCCCGCACGAGCCGCATGGACATCGCCATTTGGCCGATATTCGCGAGCTTGTCGAAGGCTCCGCGCTGCCCGATCCCGTAAAGGCCTTGAGCATGGCCACATTCAAAGCGCTGGCCGAGGCCGAGGCCGAAGCGCATCATACGACGCCGGAAAAGATTCATTTCCACGAAGTGGGCGCGCTCGATTCGATCGCGGACACCGTCGGCAGTTGCCTGGCCCTCCATCTGCTCGCTGCCGACCAGGTATCGGTCGGTACGCTTCCGTTCGGCACGGGCACGGTGCAAACCGCGCACGGCATGCTGCCCATCCCCGTGCCCGCCACCCTGGCTCTGCTCAAAGGACACCCGACGGTCCAGACCGACGAACCGTTCGAACTTGTCACGCCCACCGGCGCCGCGCTGCTCGCCGCCTGGCAGAGTGCACGGCCCGCCAGCGGCGCTGTCGGACGGCCGATCCGATCCGGCATCGGGTTCGGCAGCCGCACGCTGAAGAAACGGCTTAACATGCTGCGCGCCACCCTGTTCGAGCTGCAGGACGAGCCCGACGCGACCGAAACGACCGACGCGTGCCTTGTGCTGGAAACCAATCTGGACGATATGAACCCGGAGCTGATCGGTTCGCTGACCGAAACCCTGCTCGAACGCGGCGCGCTCGACGTGTTCGCCGTTCCGGCGCAGATGAAGAAGCAGCGGCCCGGCGTTCTGCTGACGGTTCTTTGCCGGCCTTCCGACCGCGAGCGCATGCTGGACACGCTGTTCGCCGAGAGCACGACCTTCGGCGTGCGCGAGCGCGAGACGCGCCGCGTTCTGCTGGAGCGCCGCGCGTTGGCGGTCGAGACCCCCTATGGCGCCGTGAACGTCAAGGCGGGAACGTGGCGGGGCCGGGACACGACCTTCGCGCCGGAGCATGCCGACTGCCTGCGCGCGGCGCGCGATAAGGGCGTGCCCGTGCGAACCGTGTACGAACACGCTCTGCGCGCGGCGGCCGACATCGGTTGCGGTTGAGCGAGGCGGTGTTCTGCCCCCGAATCCCAATGTCCGCCGTAGCGCTTGGGCGAAGGCGGAGCTACAGGAGCGCCTGCCGCATCGCCCTTCGGGACGAATGCGGCAGTTTTTCAAAGGAAAACTATCTGTTTTTAGCAGGGCAATGAAATCCCCAGGGGAATTCGAAAGCGGCATGAAAAAGACACTTCTGAGCGCGGCTATTGTCCTGTTTGTTTTGTGCGGATTGCTCGCGGGCGTTTGGCATGCCCTTACGGGGGCCGAGCGCGCCGATATTCAGCTCCGCAACGATGCGGATATGGTTGCTGTCCGATTGGAGATTTCCCCGGAACTCAATGCCTACACGTATTTTCAGGCGGCGGCTCATGTGTTTACGGATATTAGCCGGGAAGACAAGAGTAGGCAGAACGATTATCTGGCCGGTAAACCGGTGGACGAAGTCGCCATAGCGGACATTCTCGACAGAAGCGAAGCCGCGATCAAAACCTTGCGTCGCGGACTGAAATGCAATTTGTGCATTGTGCCGGAACTGCACATTGAGAATTGGAGCCAGTGGCTTTTGGGCATTCATTCACCCTCTCTTGAAACGTGGAGAGATATGGGACGAACATTGGCAACGAGCATTCGGCGTCACCGTTTGGCAGGGCGCTATGCCGAGGCCGCCGACGCATGCGTGGATCTGTTGCGGTTCGGCCATTTGATGCAGGCCCAAGCGGAAACCATCCCCCACTATTTGTCCGGGCTCAAAGCGTGTCGGCGCGGTTTGAAGCAGATTCGGGATATGGCAAGAGACGAAAACGTAGCGGCCGGAGAACTGGCCAGACTAGCGGAAATGTTAGCCGAATTCAACTCGTTCGAGGATGGGATTGTCTTCGCGTTCAAAAAGGAATACGGAAGAGTCGCGCGAGTCATTGACGAGCATCGGGGCGGAGAACTGGACCTGCGGCACGGGACGTACGAATTCGGAATCTACGAGTACAAACACTTGCCGGCATGGATGAAAGAGTTTTTCTGGGGCACAGGATACGCTTTTCATCCCAACAGAACAAAAAATGCTTTGGCGGAAACGTATCGGGAAGCCATCGCCAATGCGGCGCTCGCGTATGCCGACATGGTGTGGACAGACGCAATCCGATGGCACGATGTGGATGAAAACAGGCTCCTGTCGCAGTTGGGCATCTGTCATAATATGGTAGGCATTGGTTTCCACAGAGCGCTGACAGGCGGTGACCAATGCCTGCTCAGGATAAAGTGCCAAACGGAAAGCGAATGGGCGGCGACCCGGCTCATAGTCGCCCTTCATTTGCATCGAAGAGAGACAGGGGAGTTCCCGGGCGAATTGGCATCGTTGACGCCCGGCCTTATGCCGTCCATCCCGAACGATCCTTTCGATGGGAAGCCGTTTCGCTATGTGGCTTCGATGAGAATCTTGTATTCCGTGGGCGCCAATCTTCAGGACAATGGCGGGTCCCGAAAACTGGCCTCATACGGAGGGGAGGTTCCTGCGCTCCGTCGCTGGGAAGCGGAAGACGCGGTGTTCGATATCGTAGACAGGGGAGAGGCAGGCCGATGAGCGAGAGGCCGAACGAGGGCAAAGCCGTTCTGGCGCGGTTGCGGGCGGTGGCGGAGCCGCACGCCGCGCGCGCGCTAGGCGTGGCGGATCTTGCGGCGCTGGTTGCGCGCCGGCCGACATCGGTTGCGGTTGAGCGAGGCGGCAGACCCGAATGGCACTTAAATAACGCCGTTTGGGACCGAATATGGCGACCGGCATGGAGAATCCCTGAAGGCAAGCTTTGATTTCGCTGTTGACGAAAACGCCTCGAATTGATTCTATCAACGTGGCATATGATTCTATCAATGGAGGCGTCTATGAGAAGCGTTTCAGCCATGACGATGCGGCGGCATTTCGGACAGTTCCTCGATGAAGTTCGTTACGGAAGGAAAGCGGTGATTATCGAACGCGACGGCAAGCCGATGGCCCTGCTTTCCCCGCTGCAGGACGATGGCTCGCTGACGATGCGCCGCAAACGGCATGCGGCGCTGGAGCGTTGCGCAACGCTGGGCGGGCCGACCAAACGGGGCCGTGCTGCCGGGCAATGGGTGAAAGACGAACGCGCGGACTGGGAAAGGCGCGCTACATGAGCCCGGTGTTTATGGATACCGCTCCCTTGATCTATTTGTTCGAGGGACAATGGGCTGTGCGCAAGATTGTGCGTGACCGAATCGCGGCATGGCTCGATGCTGATGTTCCGCTGTACAGTTCGGTTCTGACACTGGCAGAATTGCTTGTTCCCGCCCAGAGGGCGAAGAAAACCGGCGTGATCTATCGGTACAAGAGCGCGCTGCGCGAACTGCTTTCCGCGCCGCTGCATTCGATTGACGATGCGCAAGCCGAATGTGCGTCCGCTTTGCGCGCGAAATACGGTTTCGCTACGCCCGATGCGCTGCAACTGTCCTGCGCGATGTCGTTGGACTGCGAAATTTTCTATACCAATGATCGGCATCTTCGAAAATGCAAGGACATCGAAGTTGTTTGCGTTGCGGAGACATCACTGGCTTCGTAGCGCCAGTCCGAGGCGACACGGTCGGCACCGCACGAACGCATTTCATGGAAGAAGGCAGGCCGATGAGCGAGATGCCGAACGAGGGCGAAACGGTTTTGGCGCGTTTGCGGGCGGCGGCGGAGCCGCACGCCGCGCGCGCGCTGGGCGTGGCGGATCTCGGCGCGCTGGCCGCGCGTCGGCCGGATGCGCTGGCCATGGTTCCCGACGGGTACACGCGAGCGGTCGTGGCCGGCGTCCGGCTGAGCGCCGCGGCCGTGGAAACGGTGGAGGACCGTCCGACTCCGCTCTATTTCCATCACTATCGCCAGGCCAACTATCAGCTCGACCGGCTCGCGTTCGCGTTGGCGGACGAGCTGCAGGAGGCCGGCTATCGCGCGTTGGCCATCCCGGCCTCGCAAATTGTCGCGCGCGATCCTATGCGCGGCCATGTCTCGCATCGCCTGCTTGGTCGGTTTGCCGGTCTGGGCCATATCGGTCGCAGCGGGCTTCTGGTCCATCCGCGGTACGGCGCGCGCATGCGCTACGTGTCCGTGCTGACCGACGCGCCGCTGCCCGCCGCTGTTCCGTTCGAAGGCGATTGCGGGGACTGTCGCGCCTGCCTGACGCCGTGCCCGGCCAGCGCCATAGGCGAACGGATCGAAGATTTCGATCTCGACGCCTGCTACCGGAAGCTGACCGAGTTCACCCGCATCCCGTTCGTCGGCCAGCATATCTGCGGCGTCTGCGTCAAGACCTGCGCCGGGAACGGCGCGTAGCGCCTTATCCTTAACCTCATTTCCATTGCGCGTTGTCCGGCGCGAGTTCCGTGCTCTTTCGATAGTGTTCGTCCGCCTCGTCGAAAACAATTGCGGCTTCGCAGCGGGCCCATCGGCTGCGTCGCAGAGCGCCCCAGAAGAAAGCCAGCCTCTGATGATCCGGATCGGCGAGCGGTTTCGCCAGCATGGCTGCTCTTTTCCGATTCAGAACGGTAGCGTTCTTCTGTTGGCCTCTCCTGAGAACGGTTGTTTATTTTCAGCTGGGATATAAGTGTCGTATCTTATTGCTCGTAATAGTATTACGAATCATTAATTCCGAATTTCCGTTCGGTGGCGAAATATTTTCATCCTAATTGGCTAAGTCTGCTTGCCCGGCGGTCATATCCCATTGAACAGACGATAAAGAAAGTTCAAGAAAGAATGACATGATCGGCGGGCCGGAATCATTCCTGAGCAGAACAACCAAGCGGAAGACAAGCAAGCGGGGAGAGACGCGATGAATACGGAATCGGGTTTTTACGAGCAGGCCACGCAGCGGAACTTGGGGCTGGTTACGGAAGAGGAGCAGGTTCTGCTGCGCCGTTCGACCGTGGCGATCGCCGGCATGGGCGCGGTGGGCGGGCATTACCTGATCGCGCTGGCCCGGCTGGGCGTGGGCCGTTTCGTGATTGCCGATCCGGACATCTTCGAAGTGGCCAACCTGCACAGGCAGGCGGGCGCGTTCAAGGATACGCTGGGCAAGAGCAAGGTGGAGACGATGGCCCGCATGGCGCGCGAGATCAACCCGGACATCGAGATCGAGATGTTTCCGCACGCGCTGGACGAGAGCAACGTCGCCGAATTCCTGGCGAAAGCCGATGTGGCGCTGGACGGCATAGATTTCTTTCAGATAGACGCGCGGCGCGCATTGCACAATGGCGCGCGGGCGCGGGGCATCTACAGCATTACGTCCGGCCCGATCGGCTACGGCGCCTCGCTGCAGGTGTTCGATCCGAACGGCATGACGTTCGACAAGTATTTCGGCATTGCCGAGGGCATGACGCGCGCCGAGCGCATTGCGGCGTTCGCCGCCGGCCTGATCCCGAAGCTGAGCAAGGCGCGCGCGATGGATTCCTCGCGCATAGACTTCGAGAAGGAAAAGGGGCCGGCCCTGGTTTCGTCCATCATGCTGTGCGCGGGGATTGTGACCAACGAGGTCATGCGCATCCTTACGCGCCGCGAGGCGCCGCTCTGCGTGCCGCATGCTCTGTTTTTCGATCCGTACGCCCGCAGCTACACGCATGTGCGGCGGCCGCGCAACCGTTGGATTGACCGGCTGGTCCGTTCGTTCGCCTTTCGCAAGTATCCCAGTCTGGTCCGTTTGCACGAAACCGAGAAGCACGCCGCGTTGGGCGCGGCCTAACCGAGGAGGAATGCCATGAGCAACGCTGCCGAATCCGTCCTGGTCAATGGGGAATCCGCCGGCTGTCTGAACGACGCGGCCATGCTGGAGAAGATTGACAAGGCCTACGCCTCGCCGCCTTGGTGGTACGACGTGCGCGGCTTCTTCATTCTGTGCTTCGCCTATCGCAGCACGCTGACGGCGCAAATCCGCTTTTTCGGGTGCAACATGGGCGCGCGCCACGCCGAAGTGGCGATCGGGACGGGCACGCTGCTGAACATCATCCTGAACTGGCGCAAGATTCGGCGGCGGCCCGCCGTGGCGATCGAGGGGCTGGATTA
>SLKS01000342.1 GCA_007134465.1 Kiritimatiellia bacterium
ATCATGATCTTGCGGAACGGTTTCTGGTCGAAGCTGATCCGCACCATGTACACCTTGCATTCGAGACCGATCAGCTTGCAGCACATGGCCAGCGCGCTGCCCCATTGGCCGGCGCCGGTTTCGGTGGTCAGGCGTTTGATGCCGAACACTTTGTTGTAATAGGCTTGCGCCACGGCCGTGTTCGGCTTGTGGCTGCCGGGCGCGGAAACGCCTTCGTTCTTGAAGAAGATGCGCGCCGGCGTGTCGAGCGCCTTTTCCAGGCCGCGTGCGCGATACAGGGGCGATGGCCGCCATTGCGCCAGGATTTGGAGGACCGGTTCGGGAATGTCTATCCAGCGTTCCGTGCTGACTTCCTGTTCGATCAGATTCATGGGAAAGACGGGCGCCAGCGCGTCGGGGCCGATCGGCTGTCCGTCGGGCCCGATCGGCGGCGGCAGCGGGTGCGGCAGGTCCGCCTGAAGATTGTACCACTGACGCGGCATTTCGTCTTCGGTTAGCGTCGTCTTGATGGTTTCGATCATGGCTTTCTCCCTTGCGTTCTTTCCCGAATGAACCTGTCGCTTCCGAAAAACAGTCTTGCACACTGTCATATCGCGCGGGCGCATGCAAGCGGAAAGAATGTGAAATCGGATGTTGACGGCGCCTGTAATGTTTATTCTCAAGACAAAGGTGTCATTCCGAGCCGGCGCCTGCCTGTCGGCAGACAAGCCGATTCAGGGACATGCGGGACAGAGGAGGGTCTGCGTCAGCGCCGATGGTCCGGCGGGATTCGGCCGACTGCTGAAGACGCACATTGTCGGCCGCTTCCTCGGGTTGCGCCGATTCGTCACGCGCGGCGGATAGCCGCTCGCCATGTTGGGCGCCATCGGCTGTTTCCCCGCCTGCCCCGCATCCGGATTCCGCACCGGCAAAGGCCCCGTTCGCCTATACCCAGCCCGATCCGCTCCAGCCGACCGAAAATCTCTTGCATTTTCAGCTTGCGAACCGCCTTCCGCTGCGATACATTGTCCGCGTCGTCGTCGGATCCAGCCATGTCCTCCCTCCGAAAGGGATGAAATGGCAGATTCGATGTATTCACGAAATCAAGCCGTCTAATACGAATGTTCGCAGAGAGAAGATAGAAATAACTGTTGCAAAAGACACATGAACAAGGCATATATGTCTGCATGAGAACAACGCTCAACATTGATGATCAAGTTTTGAAGCAGGCGGCCGACATCACGGGTGTCAAGGAGAAGACCTCTCTCGTGCGCATGGGATTGGAGGCGCTTGTCTCCTTAGAGAGCGCAAAACGTCTGGCACGACTTGGTGGAACCGAAAGAAGCCTTCAGCCAATTCCGCGCCGGCGATTGTAAGAAGGGGTGGCATGATTCTCGTTGACACCTCCGTATGGATTGATCACTTGCGTCAGGGGGTCCCTCTGCTTAGCGACCTCCTTTCTGTCGGCGAGGTTGCGACACATCCGTTTGTCATGGGCGAACTGGCTTGCGGAAACCTCGCCAACCGGAAAGAGATTATCGGGCTTTTTTCCGCCCTCCCCACAGTGAAGATTGCGACGCATGCCGAGACCCTTTTCTTGACGGAGAAGCATCGCTTGCATGGTCGCGGACTAGGTTGGATCGACATGCATCTCCTCGCCTCCGCCCTTTTGAGTCGCACTCCATTGTGGACCCGTGACAGAAAGCTGCTTGCTAATGCCAAGCTTCTCGGCATCGCGGAGAAACACTGAGCCAACCAAGCCTCGGAAGCGACTTCGGGTTCTGCGCTTCGCGCTCCACCCGAAGCGCCTCAAGGCTGCCGTTGTGCAGTTTCACGGCCACACCAATCGGGTGTCAGGGCGCTACGTCCTGCGCGAGGAGAGGCTGTCCAGCGCGGTTCGGAGCTCGCGCACCTTGTCGGCCAGGCGGCCGGCTTGCGCGGCTTCGATCAGCGCGCTGCCGACGACGACAGCGTCGGCGGTTTGCGCGGCTTGCGCGGCCTGCGTTCCCTGCCCGATGCCGAACCCGGCGGCGACGGGCAAGGCCGAGCAGGCGCGAATGGCGCGAATCTGTTCGGCCTGATCTGGCAGCGAATCGTCGCGGCGTCCGGTAACGCCTTTGACCGTGATGGCATACACGAATCCGGATGCCGTTTCCAGAATTGTCGCGACTCGTTCCGGCGCCGAGGTCGGGGCGACGAGCGGGATGTTCGCCAGATTTCGCTTGGTCAGAGCGGCGGCGATTTCTCCCCGTTCCTCGAACGGGATGTCAACGATCAGCAGGCCGTCCGCGCCCGCCTGCGCGGCATCCCGCGCGAGGGCGTCGTAGCCGTAGCGGAAGAACGGGTTGGCGTAGCCGAACAGCACGATGGGCTGGGCGCAGTCCTGGCGGAGCCGTGCGATCAGGTCCAGCGTTTTGGACAAGGTCGCGCCCATGTTCAACGCGCGCAGGGCGGCCGCCTGGATGACGGGTCCGTCGGCGGTCGGGTCGGAAAAGGGCACGCCGATTTCCAGGATGTCCACGCCGCTGTCGAGCGCGTCGCGCATGCGTCGTTCCGATTCGGCCATGTTCGGATCGCCGGCGGTCAGGTAGCCGACCAGTCCTTTGCGGCCTTGGGAGGCCATGGTTTCGAAAGCGCGGGTCAATCGGTTCATGTCGTGGCGGTTCCCGTGACGGTTTCCATATCCTTGTCGCCGCGGCCCGAGAGGTTGACGACGACGATGCCGTCCCGATCCAGCGTGCCAGCTCTGCGCACGGCTTCGGCTACGGCATGGGCCGATTCGAGCGCGGGCACGATGCCTTCGAGCCGGGTCAGTTCATGGAAGGCGGCGAGCGCTTCGGCATCGGTGACGGAGACGTATTCGACCCGGCCGGCGTCGGCCCAGGCCGCATGTTCGGGGCCGACGCCGGGATAGTCGAGGCCGGCGCTGATCGAATGGGCGTTCAGTATCTGCCCGTGCTCGTCCTGCAGCACGTAGCTTTTGCTGCCATGCAGGATGCCGGGTCGGCCGCGCCGAATACTGGCCGAATGGCGGCCTGTTTCCTCGCCCAGGCCGGCGGCTTCGACGCCGACCAGTCGCACGTCGGCATCGTCGAGAAAGGCGTAGAAGATGCCGGCCGCGTTGCTGCCGCCGCCGACGCAGGCGACGACCGCGTCGGGCAGCCGCTGCGTCTGTTCGAGAATCTGGCGGCGTGTTTCGTCGCCGATTACGCGCTGAAAATCGCGGACCATGACCGGATAGGGGTGGGGCCCGGCCACCGAGCCGATCACGTAGAAGGTGTCGTCCACGCAGGCGACCCATGCGCGCAAGGCTTCGCTCATGGCGTCCTTGAGCGTGCGCGTTCCGCTGCGCACGGGCACGACGCGCGCGCCCAGCAGTTCCATGCGCCGGACGTTGGGGGCCTGCCGCGCCATGTCGGTTTCGCCCATGAACACCTGGCATTGCATGCCGAGCCATGCGGCTGCCGTGGCGGTGGCCACGCCGTGCTGGCCGGCGCCGGTTTCGGCCATAAGTCTCTTCTTGCCCATGCGTTGGGCCAGCAGGGCCTGGCCGACCGTATTGTTGATCTTGTGCGCGCCGGTATGATTGAGGTCTTCGCGCTTCAGATAGATGGCCGCGCCGCCCGCGCGTTCGGTCAGGCGTTGCGCGCGGTACAAGGGAGAGGGGCGGCCCACATACTGGCGAAGCTGCTCGTGAAAGGCGGCCGTGAATGCCGGGTCCGCCATGGCGGAGCGCCAGGCCTGGTCCAGTTCCAGCAAGGCGGGCATGAGCGTTTCCGCCGCGTAGCGTCCGCCATAGGGTCCGAAATGTCCGTGCGAGTCGGGGTGCGTTTTCATGTCTTGCGTTCCGTTTGTCGGGCGCAGCGGATGAAAGCCCGCACGGCCATAGGGTCCTTGCGGCCGGGCGCGCGTTCCACGCCGCCGGCCGTATCCACGCCCATGGGCCGCGCGGCGCGAATCGCTTCGCCCACATTGGCCGAGGTCAGGCCGCCGGCCAGCATCGTCGGATGCTGTCGCGCCAGCCGATTGGCCGCCGGCCAGTCGGCTGTCACTCCGGTTCCGCCCCGTTTCCCGGGAACATTCGCGTCCGCCACGAATCGCTCGGCTTGCCAGAGTGCGGGGTCCGGGTTCGGTCGTCCGTTCTCGAAGCGAACGGAACGCCAGACGGGGACGGGAAAATCGAGGAAATCCTCGCTGCGCTCTTCTCCATGCAGTTGCACGGCGCGCAGGGCCGCATCGCGCGCCAGACGTTCCGCGAAGGCGCGCGATTCGTTCACCAGTACGGCTACGATACGGGCGGGCGCGTCCAGTTTGTCAAGCAGCCGCACCAGATTCGTCGCCGCGATCGCGCGCGGGGACGGGGCATACAGCACGAACCCGGCGAAATCGGCGCCCGCATCCAGCGCCATCCGCGCATCCTCCAGGCAGGTCAATCCGCAAATCTTAATGTCCACAACGGCTTTACTTCGCTCCCTGCCCAGGGTTCAAGCGCGCCTGAATCACCTTGACCAGTTCGGCGATTTCCAGCGGCTTCGCCAGGTGAGTATGGATCGGATTTTCCTTGATGATTTTCTGGAGATTCTCGCTCACGACAAAGCCTGTGCAGAAGACGAAAGGCGGCAAGACCCAGCTGTTCCTTTCGCAAATCTCGCCCATGGTTTTGAACGCCTGTTCGCCGTTCATCACCGGCATGGACAAGTCCATGACAATCAAGCCGTGACGATGCTTGCCGAAGAGATCGCATGCCTCCTGCCCGTTGGCGGCCATGTCTATGGTCATATTGGGAAACACGACGGAAAGGGCCTTGACAAACATGTTGCGAAGAATCTTCTCGTCGTCCACCACCAGCATGCGGGACGGGTCGCAGGGCTCCAGATCGCGATGCTCGGGAAGATTGTAGCGAACGGTTCCGTCTTCGTCGGTGATGGGTTCAAGCGTTGTGGCGGTGCGCAGCTCGTTCATCACTTCGATGATGCGATTGACTTGACGCTTGTATTCCTTGTTGTCGTCCAGTTCGGCCATGCACATGAGAATTTGCAGCGGATTGTTGATGGCGTAGAACAGGGTGGAGACGGTTTCCATGCGCACTTGCGTTTTTTGCGCATCCAGCAGGCGCTGGTTGGTTTCGGCCAGTTCCGCTTCCGCCTCCTTGCGGTCGGTCGCATCCCGGATCAGCACGCACAAGGCGTTCTTGGCGCCGCCTTTCAGGCGATTGACAACGATTTCGGAAAAGAAACGGTTGCCGTCTGCGCGCAGGCAATAGGCCTCCAGGACCGTGAAGCGCTTGTTGTCCACGTTGTCGCGTATAATGTTGAGCAGCTCGCCGTCCGCGCCGGAGATCAGTTGGATCACGTTCATGCCGCGCAAATCTTCGCGCGCCAGCATGAAGCAGTATTCGGAGCGGGCATTGGCCTCGTGGATCACGCCATCGGCATCGGTGATGAAAACCGCGTCGTAAATGCTGTGGAACAGGGCATCGTAGCGAGTGGGGCCTTCCTGCATGCGGGCCTGGGCAACGTCCGAGTGCTCTACGACGCGTTGCGTGATGCTCATGCGGTCGTTGTCTGTCGCATCTCTATAGACGGGAACGGCTTGCTTCGACAAACGGCCCGAGGAAACCTTGGCCGGGTCGACCGGAACCATTTTGCCGCGCGATTTCTGGAATACCCGCACCGGTTTTTTGGCCATGGAAAATGCTCCTGCTCTGTATTGACCGGAAGAAATCTAGCGGGTGCCGCAGGGAAAATCAAGCCCGGAAAGCGGATTTTTTCACCGGAACAGCAACGCGCCAAAAGTGTCGGGCCGATGAAACCCCGCCGGAGACAGGCCGACCGGCGCCCAGGTTAGCCAATGCGGATGCGAGCAGGCGTCGGCGCATTTGTAGAAATTGGCCCGCCAAACGGTTCCGGGGCCGGGTTGGACGACCGGTGCGTAGCGGCGCAGCACGGCCAGCGGCAGGCGGCAGGCGACCGTCCAGTCTGTCGGTTCCGTTCGTTCCGGCTCCACAAGCGGTGGCAGGCTGGCGGCCACGTCCAGTTTGGTCAGATCCGGTTCGGAAACCGAAACGACGTCTTGTTTAGGCTTCGGCTGCCAGTGGAAAAGAACGGTTCCGCCGCAGTTGATTTCAACGTTGAAATATCCGGCGGACGGCTCCGTGCCGGGACAGAAGAAGAACTCGACGCAACTGTCCCGGCAGACGGCGTTCTGATGGCCGGCGGCCGTCGCGCGCACGTAACGGTCGGCGACATGAAACATCCAGTACAGGGCCTCGGCGTCCCAGGCAATTCGCACGCGGGAGTGCGGGCGATGCGCGGGCGGGCGCTCGCCGTACCAGTGATCGAGCGCAATTTCGTTCAGATCCTGCCAGCCTGACGCGTGCCAGTCGGCGACAACGGGCAGCGGTTCTTTTGCGCGGACAACCTCGGCGATCATCAGGGCTCCATTTTGCGCAACAGATTGTGCCGGTACAGCATGGCGATCATGCGGCAATCCAGGACATGTCCGGCCTTGTAGGATACCACTGTCCCTGCCAGCCGTGCGCGATTGATCAGGGCCACTGCCGCCAGCAGATCGAGGCAGGCCCGGTGCCACACCGCTTCCAGCGGTTTTCCGTCTTGGACCAGGCGCGGTTCGTTGAAATAGCGGCGCGGGCCCACGATCAGGATGTTGCGCGAATTGTAGCCCAGATTGCGTACGTCGGCCAGGATCAGGCCAACGGTTTTGGAAAAGACCACCGCGCTTAAGGGACAGTTGGTACGGGCGAGCGCGCCATGCCGGAACCGATCCGCGTTCAGGGCGAACCGGATACGCTGGCGGCCGATCGCCGATTTGAAATCCACGGCGCAGTCCACGCGCAGGCGATGGTCGCCCGGTTCGGCGGGCAGGAAAGTGAGGAACGCGCCGCGTCCGTCCGCGATGGATACCGGTTCCTTGACGGTGACAACCGTTGCCGGTTTCTCGCGGCTGGGCACGATGCCCGTTTTCTCGACCGCTTCGACCAAGTCGAGACTGCCTCGCTCGAACAGCGGCGGATCGCCGGAATCGGCGCGGATCACGATGTCGTCCAGCCCCAGCCCCACTTTCAGCGCCACGATATGCTCGACCATGCGCAAGTAGTTGTGGGGCGAGCCGCAATGCAGCACGATGTTGCGATGCGCGTTCCAGACGTTGTGGACCGACACGGGAATCGGCAGGGATTCTGCGAGATCCTCGCGATCGAGCCACCAGCCGGGCAGGGGACTGGGTTCGAAAACGATCGTGCGCTGAGCCTTGCCGAAAAACGTGCCGGGCCCCGTTACCGATACCGGCGCGGCCACGGTCATGCGGCGCGTGTCGTAGGCCGGACCCGGATCGTCCCA
This sequence comes from Kiritimatiellia bacterium, assembly GCA_007134465.1. GTDB lineage: Bacteria > Verrucomicrobiota > Kiritimatiellia > UBA8416 > SLMC01 > SLMC01. The sequence goes on from SLKS01000342.1 coordinate 7,338, forward strand.
GTAATCCTCGTCCACCGGCTGTGCTTCCCAGTCTTGGCGGGCCGCGCGAAACAACGCCGGATCGCCTGCCAGCAATGTGCCTTCTTCTGTTTTCGCCATGCCTTTTTCCTTGCCCCGTTTCGAATGGAATCTGTACAGTAGCGAAAACCATGGGAGAGACAACATGAATCTGATTCTGAAAACAAAAATACTTGATCCGGCCGCCCGTCTTCCCTGCTATGCCCATCCGGGCGACGCCGGACTCGACCTTTTCGCCTGCGAGGCGGCGGTTCTCGAGCCCGGCGACTATCGGCTTGTCCGCACGGGGATCGCTATCGAGTTGCCGCCCGGGACGGAAGCGCAAGTGCGCCCGCGTAGCGGTCTGGCGCTGAAGCACGGCATATCCGTGCTCAATTCGCCCGGCACCATTGACGAGGGCTACCGCGGCGAAGTGGGGGTCGTTCTCGTCAATCACGGTCCGACGCCTTTCTCTGTCGCTGTTGGCGACAAGATCGCGCAAATGGTTGTGCAGCCGGTCTTGACCGTGCGCGTGGAAGCGGTCGAGGGTTTGTCCGAGACCGCTCGCAACGAGGGCGGGTTCGGCTCGACAGGCCGCGCTTGATGGCGGCGGATTCAATCCTCGCGGCGCGGAAAAGCGCGATCCTAGTCCCAAAACAAGCGAGTTTTTCTGCTGCGAGCACGCCAACGCCAACGCCTTCCGCCTGCGCAAAGCCTACGGCGTGGCGAGCCCGCCTTCGCCGCAAGGGCTACGGGCGGACAAGCAAGGTCGCGGGGGACGGCGTCATAATGCGAATTGCCGGCGCGATTCAACGGTCGCTTGACACCGGGACCGGTATGGCATAGATTGCCGCCATACGCTTAGCCATGTGTGCAATCGCCAGAAAGATTATTGTGCGGAAAGCGCGTCGGATGACGGCGCGGCTGGCGCTGGCGTTGCTGGTGGCGGGGTTCGGCTGCGGGCGGCGGGAACTGGTCCGCGAGACGTGGCCTGCCATGGGCGCCGGCGCGGGTGTCACCGTGCCCGCGCGCGATGCGAAAGAGTTGCCGGCCTATGCCGACGCCGCCCGCGAGATTGTGCGTGACCTGGAAGGCCGGCTGAGCCCGTTCCGGCCGGAAAGCGAGCTGTCCCTGCTGAACAGCGCGGCGGGCGGGGAGCCGGTTGCGTTGTCCGATCCGGTGTTCGTTCTGCTGAAGGAGGC
>SLKS01000288.1 GCA_007134465.1 Kiritimatiellia bacterium
AGCGCCTTAATCTGCCGCCCCTGCGATAAAAAGCAAGAAAAATGAGCGTGGCGTTTTCGGATTGTCCGGGGTGACTTCTGACATCTGATTTCTGACCTCTGGGTTGCGGGCGCAGCCCGCCTTAAAGCCTTTCCGGTGAAGACACACGTTTTTGCGTGTATGTTTTGGCCTCTTCGGAGTTGACAGTTCTGATAAACACCCAATATCCAACAAGGAATATCCAACCGAACAAGGGAAGAAGCTTCGCGTTTCATTTTTTTGCGCAGCGTTCCGCCGAGATTCCTCGCTACGCTCGGAATGACACCTGATTTGGACATTGGATATTCCTTGTTGGCTGTTGGATATTGACATTTGGGTTGCGGGCGTCAGCCCGCCTTAGGAGGGCATAGGGTTCCCGGCGCGTTGCGCCGGGCTTTGTTGCGCAACCCCTGCGGGGTTGATCCTGATCCAGACTCGGTTGATGTTGCGCAACACCTGCGGGGTTTCCCCGACCCCAACGGGGTCGCGCAACACAGGCCGGGGCAACGCCCCGGTATCGCATGAATCCCCCCTCCCGACCCCAACGGGGTCGCGCAATGGCTGTGTTGGCGAAAGAAGACAGATAGAAATGGCGCGAGGGAATCGTGATCCGTAGTCGTCGCCGTACGCGTCGGCAGGAACGTGGAAAGATTGGTTGACGCGTACGGCGACCATCCTTCGCGCAAGGGTTTCGCCGGGGCAAGCGCGTGTCGGGTTTGATCGTTGTCCCGATCGTTGGCGACAACGATCAAAACAATGATCGAGACGAAGAAACGACAAAGATGAAGACAAAGCTCGCGACAAAGATTGTCGGATTTGGCCGCCGTCAGGCAAGCGAGCGGACGACTTTGGCAGGCGTGCCGTAGGCCAGGCTGTTGGCGGGGACGGGACGGGTGACGACGGAGCCGGCGCCGATGACGCAGCCGTCGCCGATGGAGGCGGCGTCCAGCACGGTAACGCGCGCGCCGATCCAGCAGTTCCTGCCGACGGACAGCGGTCCGCGCGAGTCCATGCCGGTTTGCTCGGCGAACGGCACGGGGCTGCGATAGTCGTATTCGCCGCCGCTCAGCAGGTAGGTGTAGGCGCCGACGACCGTGCCGTCGCCGATGGCCACGTCGTTGGCGGACATGACGGTGCAGAAGGCGGAGATGTTGACGCGGTTGCCGATGCGGATGGCGCCGTTCTTGCAATAGATGTTCGTGTGGCGGCCGACATAGACGCCGTCGCCGATTTCGATGCCGCGGTTGCTATCGCCTTTGGCGTCAATCATCGCGTTGTCGTCGAAGACGGCGTTGTCGCCGATGCGGATTTTGCCCGGATGCCGCACGGTCAGGTTGCGGCCGAACACGGTGCGGCGGCCGACGCTTGCGAAGAGCGGACGATAGGCGAGCCGACGCAGGAACAGGCCGAGTCCGCCGCCGATGCCGGACAGGAACACGGCGGCGAATTCGCCGAGCAGAACCCGGCGCAAGGGCAGGTCGCCGTACGTCAGCGCGCGCCAGGCGCGCCAGGCGCCGCGGCCGGGTTCGTTCATGACGGACGAGACTTTGACGCCGGAACCCTGTTCGTTCATGATTGTATCTCCGCGCTTTGCGCGATGAAGCGGCGATGCCAGAGCGCGAGATTCATCAGGCCCCACAGCACATGATTGTGATTGTGCCGGGCCGCGAGATGCTCGCGGATCAGCCGTTGCACGCAGGCTTGGTTCGTGGTTTCGCGAACGAGCGGCGATTCGTTCAGCAGCGTGAGCATGGTTTCCTTGAGCTGATCGCGCAGGAGATGCTTCACTGGCAGACTGTAGCCCTGCTTGCCGCGGTTGACAATGTTTTCGGGCAGGATGCCCTTGAGCGCCTCGCGGAACACATGCTTGGTGCGCAGCCCCTTCAGCTTCCAGTCGCCGGGCAGCGAAGCGGCGAACTCCACGAGGGGATGGTCGAGCAAGGGCACGCGGATTTCCAGGGAATGGGCCATGCTCATCTTGTCCACCTTCATGAGCACGCTGTCGGTCATCATGAAGCGCGTATCGAGATAGATTTCGCGGTTGATTTCGTCGTCGGCGTCGCAGGCGTCGGCGTAGTCGCGGACGCGGCGGAACGGGTCCATGTTCAATTCGGCGCGGAAATCGGCGCGGAACAGTTCGCGGTCCTGGCGCGCGTTCGAGAAATACTGCCAGCGCAGGTGTCGGCCGTCGGCGGGCAGCGCGGCGCCCTCGGCGAGGCGCTTGAGCATGTTGAGCGGGTCCTTCTTTTTCGGACGGTCCGGCAGGCGGCCGGCGAGCGGCAGAATCAGGCCCTCGCGCAGGAAGCGCGGCAGCCAGGCCCAGGCGCGGTTGATGCGGCTGGCCTTGAAGCGGTCGTAGCCGGCGAAACTTTCGTCGCCGCCTTCGCCGCTCAGGCAGACGGTGATGTGTTGGCGCGCCTGGCGGCAGGCGAGCAGGAGCGGGATGGACGAGAGATCGGTCATGGGCTCGTCCAGATGCCACAGGGCGGTCTCCACGTCGTCGGGGGAGATGGCGTCGAGCATGAGCACATGATGCTCGGTTTCGAACGTGTCGGCGACCTGTTTGGCATAGTCCAGCTCGCTGAAGGACTTGTCCGGGTAGCCGACGGAAAAGGTGCGCAGCGGGCCGGAGATGTGGCGGCGCATCATGGCGACGATCGCGCTGGAATCGAGGCCGCCGGACAGGAAGACGCCGAGCGGCACGTCGCTGACCAGATGGCTGGCGACGGCTTCGTCGAGCCGTTCGCGCAGTTGCTCGGCCGCGTCTTCGACGGAGCGGGGACGGCTTGCCGCGTCCCGGAACGACAGGTCCCAGTAGGGTTCCGGCTGCGCCTGTCCGTTGGCGACGGTCATGCGATGGCCGGCCGGCAGTTTGCGGATGTGGCGGAACATTGTGTCGGGCGCGGGTACGAACTCGAAGCCGAGATAGTCGTACAGCGCCTGGGGGTTCAGTTCGCGCGGCACGGTCGGGTCCTGCAGGATGGCCTTGATTTCGGAAGCGAACACGAACGCGCCGTTGGCGGCGTAATAGTAAAGCGGCTTGATGCCGATGCGGTCGCGGGCCAGGAACAATTCGCGCCGGCGCCCGTCCCAGAGGGCGAAGGCGAACATGCCGCGCAAATGAAGGACGGCGTCCTTGCCGTATTCCTCGTAGGCATGGAGCAGGACTTCCGAATCCGTATGGCTGCGGAAGACGTGGCCGCGCGCGGTCAGCCGATCGCGCAGTTCGCGGAAGTTGTAGATTTCGCCGTTGAACACGAGCTGGAGGGCGCCGTCCTCGTTGGCCATGGGCTGGCGGCCCTGCTCGCTCAGGTCAATGATGCTCAGGCGGCGATGGGCCAGCGAAACGCCTTCGGCGCAGTACGTGCCGCACTGGTCCGGGCCGCGGTGCCGGATGGCTTCGGCCATCCGCTCGGCCAGCGCGCGATCGTTTCGGTTGCATCCGGCAATGCCGCACATAGGAGCCCTAAGGCGGGCTTCGCCCGCATCTCAAATCTCAAATCTCATATTTCAAACGATGATACGCACATGCGCAGCATCGCGTGGCGGTACAATCTAAATATACCCGTTGTCCCGATACCATGCGGCGGTACGGCGCAAGCCTTCGTCAATGCCGACCGCCGGATCGTAGCCCAGGTCCCGGCAGGCCTTGGCGATGTCGAACGCGCGATTCTGACGATACCAGTCCACGCGGCGCGGGAAGATCGGGGGCGCAATGCCGAACGGCTTGCAGACCTTCTCGCAAACGTGGCCGGCCGCCACGAGCGGCCAGACCGGCCAATGCCGGACGACAACGTCGCGCTCCAGCGCGTGCGCGGTCTTGCGGACGAGTTCCTCGATGGTCAGGTAGTCGCGGTCGGCGATCAGGTAGGCCTGTCCGTCGCCTTTGCCGGGTTCCATGGCCAGCAGAAAGGCGTCCACGAGGTTGTCTATGTAGAGCGGATGATAGAGCGTTTTGCCGTTGCCGAACATGGGGAAGGCGCCGCGGGCCACGCGCCTGAAAATCATCTGGAACCGTTCCGGATCGCCCGGCCCGTAGATGGCGGCGGGCCGCAGGATGACGCCGGCGATCTTGCCTTCGGCATGATAGCGCAGCACGACCGGCTCCGCTTCGTATTTCGTGCGCTGGTAATAGTCGGCCGGGCGGATGGGCCCGTCTTCGGGGCAAGGCGGGTTTTCGACGTTGCCGTGCACGCCGCAGGTGCTGCAATAGACGAAGCGCTTCGCCCCGGCCTTGACCGCCGCGTCGAGCAGCAGGCGCGTGCCGCCGACGTTCACTTCGTCGTAATAGCGGTTCGGAACGTTCAGTTCGCGGAAGGCGGCGGCCAGATGATGCACAACCTCGACGCCGTCCAGGCAGGCTTCGACCGCTTTCGGGTCGGTGACCGTTCCGATCACGACGCGCGCGCCCGCCTGGCGCAGTTCGTCGGTTCGGATGCCTTCCTTGTAGTCGAGCGCGACAACCTCGTGCCCGTCCCGGAGCAGGCGCAGGGTCAGCGCCTTGCCGGTGAAACCTGTGCCGCCAGTAACCAGTATTTTCATGATGCCTTTCCCGATCGCATGGCCCGCACTATGCCCGGTTCCCATGCCGCTGTCAACCGGATGTTGAGGGCTTTCCGGCAAAGACACGCGTTTTGCGTGTGCGACTGTTCTGGATTGTTTGAACACCCGCTTCGCTCAAGACAACGAAGGAAACGAAGTGTGCCAGTCCTTCTTTGTTCTCTTCGTTGCCTTCTGTTCAACTCCTTCAGGATGCGGGCGAAGCCCGTTTCAATGCCCGACCTCGAGTTCGGCTGCCGTGAAGACGCGGCGCATGCGGTTGGCGGGTTCGGGCACGGCGCCGCGGAACCAGTGGCGCTTGCGCGTGCGCCCGTTGTAGAGTCCGCCTTCGAGCCGGTAGCGGCCCGGCGCGAGATCGGAGGGCAGCTCGGCCGTTTGCCAGGCGAGTCGGCCTGGCGGCGCGAGGGCGTCGCGCAGGAAGTATTCGAAGACCGCCACCCGTTCGCCATTCTCGTTCCGCATGTGAAGAAACGCGAGCGTCTCATGGAGTTTCTTGTGCGCGATTTTCGGATCGAGCCTGAATCGAATGGCGTGGCGGATGCGCGCGCCCGGCTCGGCTCGGCGCGGCAGGACCAGCCCTTCCCATCGGCCCAATCCAGGATAGGCGACGGAGAACGCGACCGGTTCTTCCCCGTCCGCCTCGGTGTCGGGCGCGGCTGGCGGATGGGCCAGCCATTCGCCGAGCGCATCGGGATCGGGAACAATGCGCCAGGCGAGCAGGGTGAGCCCCGCCCCTCGCGCTGTCGCCCGCAGCGAGGGATCGAACGGGAAGAAGTTTTTCCGGAAGCGCCAGACCAGGCGATGTGGACCGGGCTCGACGGTGGTCTCGAACGCGGCGTGCGCGGGCTGGTCATGGGCGGGGGCAAGCTCGAAGCGCAGCGGCTGTGCCGCGCCGTTGTTCAGTACGGTGGCGTACAGAACATAGGCGCCGCCGGCCAGGGGCGTGGCGGGATCGAGCAGCGGGACGGATTGGTTGGGCGCTAGCGCGACCGATACATCTTCGTATTCGACATAGCGCAGATGGTTCAGGGCGGCGCGCAGCGTGTTCGCGCGGAATTCGGGCGCCAAGGCGGGCGCATGCCGGTCGGCGTCGGGTCCGAAGGCGTCGAACACGGCCTGCTCGCTGTCGCGGTCGAGCACGGCGATCCAGACCGGCCCCAATTCCGAGCGCACCCGTATGGGCACGGGCCAGGCGGCCCGCCCTTCGTATTCGCCGCCGAACCGCGCGCGCGCGTTCGGCCATTCGAGAACCGTTTGCGTGTGGGGCGGCAGCCATGCTTCCTTCCGCGCGCCCGAGACGACGATTTCGACACGCGCAGGCAGGCGCCCCGCCCGCAAGCCCAGTCGCACGTTTGGATGGGCCGCTTCGTATACAGCCGTGCGGCGCTTGCCGGGATGGCGCGACGCGATGCCGTGCAGATCATGCCCGGTTCGCAAGTCGGCGGGCACGAAAAACATGCGGTCGCTGCGCGGGAAGACGGGCCCGTTCACGAACATCCAGGAATGCTCTTCCGCGAGCGGAACCGGCGGGACGGGCAGAATATGGCGCTCGCGCCACACGTGCGCCTGGCGACAGGGCAGACTGGCGGCACGGTTGCGGAAGACCGGCAGCCGCGCGGGCTCGGCATGGAAATACTTGAGGAAACGGTTCGGATCGTAGCGCAGCACCGGTTGCGGGTTGTCGAGGAACGTGCCGTTGGCGAACCGCAAGGCGGCGGCGAACGTGTCGCCGCGCCGCCAGAAGAAGTGTTCGCGCCGGTGAACAAAGAACGATTCGAGCGCGAACAGCGCGAGCAGGAGCGGGATGCCGGCCCGAAAAACAAGGGGCCTGCCGCGTACGGAACGATCCAGCGCCAGTCCTGTTGACAGCGCCATGGGCGGCAGCAGGAAGCTGAAATGGAAGGGATGCACGTTCGGCTTCAGCGCGGGCGCCATGAGCAACGCCACGAAAGGGAACGAGGCGATCGCCAGCGCCACGGCCGCCAGCGTCGGGGACGTATCCGGCGCGGCGTCTGGACGCGCGCGTTTTCGCGCGCGGACCCGGCGCAAGCCGAACAGTACCAGCGCCAGTAGAGCGCCGGCCGCGAGCGCCCAACCCAGACTGCCGAGCACGAAGGGGACATTGCGGCTCAAGCCATGCGCCGCCCGTTCCGTCAGCGGCTTTTCCAGAAATTCAGCCGGAACATTGTAATCGCGAATGAACGCGAAATTGGCCAGCGTGTCCCGCCAGGTACGCGCCGGATTGATGAAATAGGCGGGGGTTAAGACCAATGCGCCCGCCGCCAGGCCGACCGCCGCCGCCGCGCCGCGCCGGAACAGCGCGAGAAAGGCCGCGCGGTTCGGTTTCAGGAGCAGGAGCGGAGGCAGGGCGACCATCCACAGGCCGAGCGCGCCCTGGAATTTGCAGGCGAACGCCATGCCGCAGGCCGCGCCCGCCGCCGCGAGCCAGCGGTCGCTTTGCCGCGCGCCGTAGCGGGCCAGGCACCAAAGCGCGAGCGCCAGAAACAGGTCCACCCCCACATCGCCCGAAGCGCTGTGCGTGACCGCTGCGCCCAGCGGCGCCAGTGCGTACAGGCCGGCGGCCGCCGTTGCCGGAACCGGCGGCGCGCCCAGCCGGCGCGCGGCGGCATAGAGCAGCAGCACGGCGGCAAGCCCGTACACAACCCGCAACGCGCGCGCCCAGCGATACAGATCGAAACGGGCGGGAATCGGCGGCGTCGGAAAGTCGGGGGTTAGCCAGGCCCGCCAAGCGCGCACGACGCCATAGAGCGGCCGGATCAGCCATTCGTCCACGCGGTTCAGCCCGTACGGGTAGCCGTCGTAGAAGCGATTGTCCATGTACAGGACATAGTTGCCCCGCAAATGATTGTCCAGCATCATGATTTGCTTCGGCGTGTCGGGATGGGGAATCACGCCGTCGTTCAAACCGCGGAAAAGACCGGCGGAACGGACATAGCCGCCGACCAGAAGAAAGGCGATCAGCAATCCGAACGCCAGCTTCTTTCCATGACGCGAGCCGTCAATCGTGCGCATGCATGCCCTTCGCTATTCCTTTTCCGAGTCAATTCCGTTTGCCGCGCCGTTTGCGCGCCGTCTCCGCCACAAACGATACAATCCAAAGCCAACCGCGAGCGTAAGAATTTCGCTGCCCAGCGTAATGCCGTGCCGCCAGGACAGCAGGCCGTCGGACCAGCGTACGCCGTAAAACAGGATGACCGGCGAGAGCAACCGTTCGCGGAAGAACGGCCAGAACAGAAGCACGCCGCGCCCGCGCGTGGCCCAGTCGAGCAGCGAATGCAACGCATAGCACAGCAGCGGCACGAGAAACGCGGTCTTCCAGGACCATGCCGGAATCAGCTTGCGGACCGGCCAGGCCAGGGCGAGGCAGAACAGTACAGCGAAAAACAGGCTGTGCGTGAACTGGTTGTGGTATTTCCCCATGTCGTTGGCAAGGAAACCGGCAACCGAATCCAAGTCGGGCGCCATGGAAAAGAACAGGCATACGCCCCAAATCTTCCAGGCGCGCGGAAACGGCGCGCGCGTACGGCGCACCGTCTCGTGCGCAATCAGCGATCCGGCGGCAAGATGAACAAGCGGCGATGGCATAGGCACGTGTCGTGGTTGAGGGTGTCGGGTTTAGCGTGTCGCGTGTCGGTTCCGGTGAAGACAAACGTTGTTGCGTGTATGTTATAGCTGGCTGCATTCGATTACGGCGGACGATTACGGGCGACGATTACGGATTACGATAGGGAAGAAAATCGTCCGCCGTAACCCGCCTGCAACGTTGTAACACTGCGGGCAGGTCGTCGCCCGTAATCGTTGTCACGTCCTGATTTCCGTTTGTCACCTCTTTGTCGCCAACCGTTGGCCGACACGCTTTGCACAGGGCAATCGAAGCAGTTTACGGCAACGTTTACGGTGGAGTTAGTTTCGATG
>SLKS01000159.1 GCA_007134465.1 Kiritimatiellia bacterium
GGAACAGACGAGATCGCCTCTTCCTCCAACGCAAACTGCCTCGTAAACACCACCGATTCTAACTCCGTCGTCGCCTTTGCCGTAAACTTCGGCGATTTCCGACCTCTTGGGTTGCGGGCGCAGCCCGCGTCCTTTTCATCAAATCTTCGACTTGTCCTCCATTCCGCCGCCCGCGAGCCGCCCGGGCCGGGCGTCACAGAAAATCGCGCGGGTCGGCAATGTGTCCGCGAATGGCGGAGGCGGCCACGGTCAGCGGCGAGGCCAGCCAGATCGGGGCGTTCTTGGAGCCCATGCGGCCGATGAAGTTGCGGTTGGTCGTGCTGATGACGTTTTCCGAGCCGTGCGTGCGCCCGAAGGTGTCTTCCGGTCCGCCCAGGCAGGCCGCGCAGGAAGGCGGCGCGATGTCGAGGCAGCCCGCGTCCCGGAAAATGTCTTTCAGCGGCTTGCCGTCCATCTGCTCGGTTTCCAGGCCGTGCGCCACCTCGGCGGTGGCGGGGACCAGGAACGTGTCCACGGATACCCGTTGCCCTTTCAGCACGCGCGCGGCCATGCGGAAGTCGGCGATCTTGCCGCCCGTGCACGAGCCGATGTAGGCGCGGTCCAGCTTGACATGGTTCCGTTCCCGCGCGAGCGCGTAGTTCGACGGCAAGTGCGGCTCGGCGACGCAGGGCTCGAACGTGGCGACATCGTAGCGCCAGGTTCCGGCCACGGCGGCATCGGCGTCCCCGAACAGCGGGTCGAAGGGCTGGCGGGTGCGGGTACGAACATAGTCCATGGCCTTGCTGTCGGGCTCCATGATGCCGCTCTTGGCGCCGGCTTCGATGGCCATGTTGCAGATGGTCATGCGCTCCTCGATTTCGAGCGCGGCCACGGCTTCGCCGCGAAATTCCATGGCGGCGTAGTTGGCGCCGTCCACGCCGATCTCGCCGATGATGCGCAGAATGATGTCCTTGGCGGACACATAGGGCGGCAAGACGCCGTCCAGTACGAAACGCAAAGTGCGGGGCACCTTGACCAGCAGCTTGCCAGCGCCCAGGATGAAGCCGGCGTCGGTGTTGCCAATGCCGGTGGCGAACGCGCCCAGCGCGCCGTGCGTGCAGGTGTGGGAATCGGTGCCGAAAATCGTCTCGCCCGGCCGCACATGGCCCTCCTGCGGCAACGCCACATGGCAGACGCCTTTGTAGCCGGGCGTGCCTGGGTCGTAGAAATGCGGCAAGCCCTGTTCCCGGACGAACGCGCGCAGAATGTCCACGTTGCGCAGGGCCTTGCTGTCTTTCGTGAAGATGTAGTGGTCGGGGATGATGACCACCTTGCGCGGGTCCCACACCTTGGCGCCCTGGCCGAATTCGCGCTGAAAGACGCCGATCGCGCCGGGCCCGCACACGTCGTGCGTGAGCAGAATGTCGGCCTTGACCCAAATGTTGCGGTCGGGTTCCGTCGTGGCCAGTCCGGCCGCGCGCGCAAGAATGCGTTCCGTGATCGTCATGCCCATAATGCCCTTTATTTCTTGAACAGAGAAAAGAACCGGTCCTGGTAAAGATCGAAAAGCCCGTGCTTTTGAAGCTTCGCGCCGAGCGGCTTGATCAGAGCGGGGTTGCGGCTGGCGGCCATGAAAGCGGCTTCGATTTCGTCGCGCACATGGCGCGGGACGCCGTCCACCTGATCGAACATGCGGCGCTGGTCCAGCTCCCGGATATTGGCTTCCGCCGAATTCTGGATGACTTCCCGGAACAGCTTCACGAGACAGACGTCCCACGGTTCCTCGACGCCGCGCAGCACGGCGTGGTTGGGATCGTTCTTCCGTTCCACCTCGGCCTTGACCCGTTCGACGACGTTTTCGATCGTATCCGAAACGACATGTTCGCTGAAGGCTTCCTGTTTCAGCCGATAGCCGTACTGAAGAATGCGAACGTCCTTCTCGTGTTCGCGCAGCCATTCCACATAGCGGCCGGCCGCCTCGCCGAACCCTTCGAGCAGCACTTTGGAGTAGGCTTCCGGGGTGACGATCTGCGGCTTGTTCGCCTGCATGCGTCCCTCGCGCACGCGCACCTGATTGACCGTATCCATCAGCTCGCTCACCAGATGATAGTGCAGCAGGGTGGCGCCGAATGTTTCCAGATGGCGCTTGGGCAACAAGACGATTTCCGTGTTGTTGACCGCGAACCAGAAATCGAAGGGGTCGCGTTTCTTCATGCGCTCTCCACGCGGTCGGCCGCATCCCAGCCGCGTTTCAGGGCCTGTCGGTTCAGGGCTTGCGCGTCCGGGCCTTTGGCGGCGGAGAAATCGGCGATGGCGCGGTCGGCGGTTTCGAAGGGGAAGATGCCGACCAGGCGCACATAGGCGCCGAGCATGACGACATTGGCGACGCGGATGTCGCCCATGGCCAGCGCCCATTCCGTGGCGGGCGGGCCGATGGCGGCGCCGCCGGCCATGTCCGGCGCCTGCACCATCGAAGCGTTGTACACTACGCGACCGCCGGGCTGCAACGCGGGCAGGAACCGGTCGAGGCTCGGCTGGTTCATGACCACGATCGAGTCGGCGATTTCAACGACAGGCGAGGCGATTTCCTCTCCCGAAAGCACGACCCGGCAATGGGAGGTGCCGCCGCGCACCTCGGCGCCGTAGCTGGGCATGAACGTGACATGCGGATAGAATTCCATGGCCGTCTGCGCGAACAGCTTGCCGATGAACATGAGGCCTTGTCCGCCCGTTCCCGAAAAAATGACGCGCTCGTCCTTCATGATTCGGCTCCTCGGTCGCGAAAGATCCGGCAAGGGAAGACGGGGACCAGCGTTTGCCCGATATAGTCCATCGAATCTTTCGGGCTCAGCCGCCAGTAGGTGGGACAGGCGGACAGGATTTCGATGAAGGAGAACCCGCGCCCTTCCATCTGGTAGCGGAACGCCTTGAGCATGAGCGCGCGCGTCTTGCGGATGTTGGCGACGGAATCGGTGGCAGTGCGCGCGATCAGGCAGGGGCTGTCGAGCGTGGCCATGATTTCGCACATGCGCATGGGATGGCCGGTGGTCTCCGGGTCGCGGCCGAGCGGAGTCGTTTGCGTCTTCTGGCGCGGCAGCGTGGTGGGCGCCATCTGGCCGCCGGTCATGCCGTAGATGGTATTGTTGATGAAAATGGTCGTGTAGTTCTCGCCGCGATTGGCCGCGTGCATGATTTCGGCCAGGCCGATCGAAGCCAGGTCGCCGTCGCCCTGGTAGCCGAACACCACGAGATCGGGCCGGGCGCGCTTGATGCCGGTGGCCACGGCGGGCGCGCGGCCGTGCGCCGCCTCGCTCATGTCAATGTCCAGATAGTTGTAGGTTTCCACCGCGCAGCCGACCGGGGCCACGCCCACGATCCGTTCGCGAATCTTGAGTTCGTCTATGATGCCGGCCAGCAGCGTTTGCGCAATGCCATGGCCGCAGCCCGGACAATAGGCCATGGGCCGATCGGTCAGCGTTTCGGGCCGCGTATAGACCGGCGTTTCGCTCATCGCGAAATCCTCCCCATGATCTCGTCGGCTTTCGCGCGGATGCCCGTCACGCTCGGCACGCCGCCGCCCATGCGGCCGTGGAAATGGACCGGCACGGCGCCTTCAACGGCCAGCCGCACGTCTTCCACCATCTGGCCCGCGCTCATCTCCACCACCAGAACCTGTTTCAGCCGGTCCAAATGCGAACGCAAGATTTCCGTCGGCCAGGGCCAGAGCGTTACGGGCCGCAAAACCCCGACGCGCAAGCCGTCCGCCCGGCAGGCGCGCGCAACCGCCTTGGCCAGGCGCGCGCACGTGCCGTAGGCGACCAGCGCCAGCTCGGCATCGTCCATGCGATAGCAGTCGGCCCGCGTTTCCGCCTCCGCGATGCGCCGGTATTTCTCCTGCAGCGCCAGATTGTTCTTTTCCAAAACGCCTTCCACAGAGAAATAGGAGCGGACGATGTTCTGCGCGCGCCCGCGTTTGCCGGTCAAGGCCCACGTCTTCTCGACACGCTCGGGCTCGCGCGTCCGCAGCGTTAGCGGTTCCATCATCTGGCCCAGTCGCCCGTCGGCCAGAATCATGACCGGGTTGCGGTAGCGGTCGGCCAGATCGAAGGCTTCGGCGGTGAAATCGTGCATTTCCTGGACGGAGGCGGGGGCCAGCACAAGCAGGCGATAGTCGCCGTGGCCGCCGCCTTTGACGGCCTGGAAATAGTCGCCCTGCGCCGGGTCTATGTTGCCCAGGCCCGGTCCGCCGCGCTGCACGTTGACGATCACCATGGGCAATCCCGCCCCGGCAATGTAGGACATGCCTTCCTGCTTCAGGCTGACGCCCGGCGAGGAGGACGACGTCATGGCGCGCGCGCCGGCGCCGGCCGCGCCGTACACCATGTTGATGGCCGCCACTTCGCTTTCCGCCTGCACGAACACCCGTTCGTGCCGCGGCATATGCACGGCCATGTAGGCGGTCAATTCGTTCTGCGGGGTGATCGGATAGCCGAAATAGCAATCGCAGCCGCCCCGAATGGCCCCCTCGCCCACCGCCTCGTTGCCGTTCATCAGAACGCGTTCGCTCATGGCCGGGCGCCCTCCTCGGCAGAGACTTCGTACAGCTCGAAAACGCAGTCGGGGCAAACCCATACGCAACTCTGGCAGCCAATGCAGGCCTCCGGCTTGACGACCTCGACATAGGGATAGCCCTTGGCATTGATTTGGTCCCGGCTCAGCTCGAGGACGGCTTTGGGACAGTACGCGACGCACAGGCCGCACGCCTTGCACCGTTCGCGGTCCACGGCGAGACGATACCTTTTTTTGGGCTTGGCCATGGCCAAAAACTCCTGTTCGCGGCGCGAAAGCGGACGAGCAAACGGGTCTTTCCCCCTTATCGCCCCCTCGCGCGCATAGAGAAAGTCAACCCATAGCGCCGCCGCCGAAGTTTGTAAAGCGGAAAAAACGGCGCGTCAAGGCGGGGGGCGCATTTCACTTCTGGCGGTGTTGAGAAAGAGGCAAGGATGAGTTAGCGGGCGAGATGCACCCGGAAGTCCGAATGAGCCGCCTTCGCCATTCTGTTTATGGCAACCAACTGTATTTGTCGGGAGCTAAAGCTCCGGAGAACTTCCGCCTAAAGGCCTGGCTCGTTTTGTCAGAGTCCCGGCTTCAGCCGGAAGCTATCCCGCCGCTTCAGCGGCGCGTCCGGATGCCATAATGCGAATAGCTGGTTCGCTCTCCGCCATGTCTACAGCCTTCGGGCTTCGCGCTTCGGATTTCCTTAGGGCCGGTGTTTGGGTGTTTCGGATTTTAACAATACACCTTGGCGTGGTCGAAATGCAATGTTTTTCGAGACGATCATACCGCCGGAAACGATATGCGCCCGTCAAGGCTTTGCCGGCTCGAAACAATAGACGGCGCCGTCGCGCGCGCCCACGACGAGCACGTTGCGGCCGATGGCCGGCGAAGCCGTAACGGGCGCGCCGGTCGGGAATCGCCAGATTTCCTTGCCGGTTTCGAGCTGCAGCCCGTAGAGATGGCCGTCGTCGGAAGCCGCATAGACCGTCGAGCCGGATACGACCGGGGAAGCGTCCGCCTTGTCGCCGGTACGGAACCGCCATTGGACGGCGCCGGTCGCGCGATTCACGCCGACTATCTGGCGGCGTCGCGTGGCGATGACCACCGTGCTTTCCGTGACAGCGGCATGGGCGTAGCAGGGGCCCAGTTTCGCTTCCTGCCCGATATCGTGGACGATGGCGCCATCGCTCAGGCGCACGGCCCGCACGTTGCCTTCCATCGAGCCGAGCCAGGCTTCGCCGTCCGCGCAGGCCGGGCCGGCCGAGAAATGATCGCCGGTTTCCACCTGGCGGCGAAGGGCGCCGGTTCGGGGGTCGAGCAGGAGCAGGATTCCGTCGCAGCCGGCGGCCAGCACGAGCCCGCTCGCCACGGCAGGCGCCCCGTGCAACGGCGCATCGGCCTCGTATTTCCACCGTAAAACGCCTTTCGCGGCGTCCAGCGCGTAGAGGCCATGGTCGTAGGACCCGAAATAGACCGTGCCGTCCGCCACGACCGGCGCCGATACGATCTGGCCTTCCGTTTCGAGCGCCCACAGCTCTTTCCCGTCCACTGCGTTCAGCGCCGCGAAACGGCCGTTGTCGGCGCCGACAAACAGGCGTCCGTCGGCGAAAGCCAGACCGGCCAATACGCCGCCGCCGACACGGACGTCCCAGAGTATGGACCCGTCGGCGATCCGCAAAGCCAGAACCCGCCCCTTGGTCGTCGCCACATAGACGGTCTCGCCCGCGATGGCGGCTGTCGCCTCGACCGCCGCACCGGCTTCGATGCTCCAGCGCAACGACAGTTGCGGAGCCAGCGTTATGGCCGCCACGCCGGTCGAAGCCGGGTTCCCGCGAAACACGGGCCAGTCGGTTGCGGCGGGAGCGGGCTCCGTTTTGCCGGATGCCGTCTCGCCGGCGGCTGCCAGCATCGGGCATAGCGCGGCCAGTACGATAAGGAACAGTGTACACATGGGTTTCTCAAGATAGCAGGAATGGCGCGCTTGTCAACGGTAACGATAGAAGCCTGCATGCTGTTTCGGAAAGACACGCTTATTTCATGACCAGCGCCCCTGTGGGACAGGCTTCGGCGCAGGCCGAAGCGCACAAGGTCAGCGCTTCGGACAGCGGCTTGCCCAGCGCCGGGGCCATGCGCATGCCGAATCCGCGTCCGACAAAGGTCAGTCCGACGGGTTCGCCTGCGGTGGCGGCGATTTGCACGCAGACGCCGCAAGCAATGCATTTGCCGGACTCGTACAGGATCGAAGGATGGCTGGCGTCCTGCTCGAAGGCGCGGCGCGGTCCGCGCCAGGCGCCGGGATGCGCGCCTTGTTCGCGGGCGCGGTCGCGCAGTCGGCAGTGGTCGGCTTTGCGGCAGTCGCAATGCAGGCATCGGCCCGCCTCGCGTTGCGCTTCGTCGGCTGAGAAGCCGGCTGCGGGGTCGGCCGGTTCGATGCGCGGTTCCGGAGACGCGCCCTGGCGAAAGCGCTCGGCTTCGGCATCGGATAGCGCGCCCATGTGCACGGAAAAATCGCGGGGCGCACGCTGGTCGGGCATAGGCGCAAAGGCGGGAACGAGCGCAAGGGCCAGGCGGCGAATGGAAACGGCGCCACCGAATCGGGCGCGACGGCAGGCGCGCTCGCACGGCGCCGGGCAGTCGCGACAGGGCACGGCATCGGGCACGATCGTTGCCGTATCCGTTCCCGCAAGACGGCGCAGCAAGCCGGGCACGAACAAACCGGCCGGACAGGCCCACTGGCAGGGCGCAACGCAATCACCGACATGATCGCTCAGGATCAACTCGATAGCGCTCTGTCGCGCCGCGCGGATTTTGGAGGAATCGGTCTCGATGCTCTGTCCTTCGGCAACCGGCGTCGAGCAGGCGGGCTGCCATCCGGCGCGCCCCTCGATGCGTACGGCGCACACCATGCAATAGGCGGAGGGCGCGCAACCGTCGCGATGGCACAGCGTCGGGATGGGAATGCCGGCCGCGCGCGCCGCGTCCAGCACGGTACAACCGTCCTCGACCACGATTGGGCGACCGTCTATGCGAATGGCTGGCATGCTGCGAATCCCCTCTGCTTCAGAAAACCTGCCTCTTGCGTGCTCCCTTGTCAATGCTCCGGTTTGAACTGCGAGACAAGCGCGCCCATGTGGCGCCCGCATCCCTAGCGCTCGATTCCATCAAGTTGCGGAACGGGCGTGTTCATGTCGCGGGATCCCGAAATGAAAAAGACAGGAACTTCAAAAAATTCCTCCAAATCCGTGTTGTATTTGTGGGCCAGCGGCATGTGCGCCGCACCCGGTCCGCCATGCAGCCACAGCAGCACGGGAAGACTTTCATCCGCCCCGCGGGCAAGGACCGCTTGCTCGATGCCTCCAATCTGAACAACGGACAGCGAATTGACCAGTCGGCCAGGAACGCTCGCGCAACCGACAGAAAGATGCATCATGATGCCGGGCAGCGCAGCCGCGCATAATTTGACGCTGACATTCATGCGGCTACTCGAATTCATGACATGCCTTGACGCAATTGGAGCGTTGCCCGTTTGACCATCCGCATGAGAAGAAGACATTCGTCAATACGGCCTCTGCCACTGGAACAGGCAAACTGTTGCCTGCCTGCTTTCGTGTTTGACTGTAGTTGCAAACAATTCGAAAGGAATCGGGGAAGCCCTGCAGCCGCAGCATTTCGCGCGGTGTTAGCCGTCGTTTGCCATTGACCAGCAAATAATTGTACGACGCTCCTGCTCGAAGGGCGCATGAATAAGGGTACGCGCTGATATGTCCGGCCTTGTTCTCGTGCCAAATCGCAGGCCCTTTGGTCGGGGGATGCTCGGCACGTCGTTTCTTCCGAATATAGTCCGACGCGTAATACTCCTTGGGAACTCTTTTCTCGAGAACAGCGCGGAGAGGCTTCATGGGAATGCCTCCCTTCGGCCATTCATAAGCGCATGGCGTCTTAAACCCGACAATGAAAA
>SLKS01000106.1 GCA_007134465.1 Kiritimatiellia bacterium
AGGCGGGCTGACGCCCGAAACCCAAGGGAGGGGAAAGATCAGGGTTTCGGCCTACGAGAACGGAGACGAGATCGGAAAACGAGAGGGCGCTTGGCCGATACCGCCGCCAGACGCTGGCAAAGACCGGCGCGAAGAGCGCGTGTCTTTCTGCTGCGGCTCGCGGCGGGCGGAAAACGGGAACTCAGAGGTGAGGCGCCAGCTTGTCCATCAGGGCCGCCTTGCTCATGGCCCCGACCATTTGCGCCTGGACAGCGCCGTTCTTGAATACAAGCAGTGTCGGCACGGAACGGATGCCGTATTCGGCTGCCAGATTCTGGTTGCCATCCACATCCACTTTGGCGATCTTCAGCTTCCCGGCCAGTTCCACGGCCAATTCCTCGAGTACGGGCGCAATGGCCCGGCAAGGCCCGCACCATTCCGCCCAGAAATCGGCCAGCACAAGAATATTCGATTCCAGAACTTCGCTTTTCCAGTTGTCGGCGTCAATCTTTACAACAGCAGCGTCGGACATGGCTCTTCCCTTTCGTCTATCATCGGGGCGGCGGGATCTTCCCGGGCCAGCCCAAATTCGGGCCCGTATCGGCATAGGAATACTGGGTATAGGAGGAATTGGGTCCGATCGCCTGAGCGCAGAACATGTAGATGGTGACCATCATAACCACCATGGCCACAAAGGCGAAAATAGGAAAGACCACATTCGGCGAGTCCGGGCGCACGGGCATGGCGGCCATCGGAACGCCTTTCGGCGCTCCCGCGATCGGCGCCCTGGCCGTAGACGACGAAACCGGAACACGTCCGCCTCCCCCGGTTGGCGCAAGACTGGGCGACTGCGTGGGACGCTTGACCCGAATGGTTTTGCGTTGCGTAGGCGACGTTTGCGACGCCACCGGCGGCACATCGAGCTTCGAGGTCTCTTCCAGCTTAGCGGCCGGCGCCGCCTTGGCCGGCGGTTCTTCCGTTGCGGCCGGCGCGGCGGCACGCGGCGTTACCTTAACCGTTGCCGCTTCACTGGGCCTTTTAAGCCGAATCGTCTTGGGACGGGGCGCGCCCGCACCCGCATCGTCCGCCGCGTCCTGATCGCCCGCCAACGCGGCCTCCAGAGAAATCCTGGACGTTTTCTTCTTCTCGGCTTGAGCGACGGGCGGCGTGTCCGCCATCACGCCGGGCTCGGCAACTTTCTGGGTCTGAGCCGTCGCGGACTTCGGCCGAATGCGTATGGTTTTCACCGGACCGTCGGCCGACGGCGTTGCCCGCACCGTCGGCGCATCCGCGCGAGCCGCCGCCAGAGGAATCTTGGAGGTCTCTTTCTTCTTCTCCGGGGCTGGCGCAGAACTCGGCGCAGGCGCGGAAGGGGGAGATACGGCGGCGGGACGCAAGGACGAACCGGGCGTCTTCAATGCCATGGCCGGCGCGGCCGCCTGCGTAGGAGCTTTCGGGATCTGAATGTGAACGGTTTGGCTGTCCGTGGGCGTGGCCGGAGTCATACGCTGCGCCGAAGGCGGGGGAGCGGATGGCGAAGCGGCCGGCGGCGCCGAAACAGCGGGCGTCAACCGGGGTTTAAGAGGCATCGCCCCTGCCGGCCCCGTTGCAGGCTTCAGCTTGGGAACAATAGGCTTGGCCGCCGCGTCGCCTTCGGCGGGAATGATCTTTTTGCGAAGATCCAACTTGGGGGGCAGCGAAGGGCTTGCGCCGTCCTTGGGCTCCTGAGGCTCGGTATTGTCCGTCATAAGGCACCCTTTCCTATATATAAAGAATAAACAAGAACTCTACATCGGCCCATTCGCGCCGTCAACCCTTATTTTCATACCGTCATCAGATTGTTTTCCTTCTGCGCCAGCAAATCGTCAAGCTTGGCCACGGTATCGTCGGTTGTTTTCTGGATGTCTTTCAAGCCCTGATCCCGATCGTCCTCGGAAATCGTGCCGGATTTTTGCAGTTTCTTAATCGTTTCGTTGGCGTCGCGACGAACATTGCGGACCGCCACGCGGCTCTCTTCCGTGCGGGCGCGGGCCACCTTGATCATTTCGTCCCGGCGCTCCTGGCTCAGTTCCGGGATGGGAATGCGGATCACGCGGCCATCGTTCATCGGGGTGACGCCCACGTTCGCCGCCAGAATGGCCTTCTCGATGTCGGCCAGCGAGGTGGGGTCGAACGGGCTGATCACGAGCAAACGCGGTTCGGGCGTGGAAATGGAAGCCAACTCCCGCAGCCGGGTCGGAGTTCCGTAATAGGAAACCTTGACGTTTTCGACGAGGGCAGGGTCTGCCTTGCCGGTGCGCAGACCGGCAAACTGCTCGCGCAAAAAATCCAGCGATTTCTCCATGTGTTCTTCGGCGTTCAGCAGCACATCGTCTAGCGATTCCATATTTCCGGCTCCTTCCATGGTAGGCCCTTTTTCAATCAAGACACACGTTGTTGCGTGCATCTTTTTTGCCCCTGTATTTTTTGAACACCCGCTTCGCTCAAGCTCACGAAGGAAACGAAGCGTATCCCCCGGCTCTGTTCCCTTCGTTGCCTTCTGTTCAATTCTTATGGGATGCGGGCGCTGCCGCCTCAGGCCACCTTGCTGTTTTCGCACACCCATGTGCCGATCTTCTTGCCGGCCACGACCCCCTCGATGCTGTGCGCGGCGAAGAAATCGAACACAATGATGGGGATGCGGTTTTCCCGGCACAGCGAGAAGGCGGCCGCATCCATCACTTCCAGCGATTTGCGCAACGCCTCGGCGTAGGTCAGCGTCTTGTAGCGCTTGGCCGCGGGATCGCGCAGCGGGTCGGCGGAATAAATGCCGTCCACCTTCGTGGCCTTCAGCAGCACATCCGCGCCGATCTCGCTGGCCCGCAAGGCGGCGGCGGTATCGGTGCTGAAATAGGGGTTGCCCGTGCCGCCCGCGAAAATGAGCACGCGTCCTTTCTCCAAGTGGCGCAAGGCCCGGCGCAAGATAAACGGCTCGGCCACCTTCTGCATCTCGACCGCCGTCATCACCCGCGTTTCCAGTCCGGCATGCTCCAGCGCGTTCTGCATGGCCAGCCCGTTGATGATCGTGGCCAGCATGCCCATGTAATCGCCCGACGTCCGGTCAATGCCGCGCTGCTGACCGCTGCGGCCGCGAAAAATATTGCCGCCGCCAATGACCAGCGACACTTGCGCGCCCATGCCGACAACCGTTTTGATGCGCTGGGCAATGCCGCCAACCACATCGGGATCAATGCTCAGCTTGCGGTCGGCGCTTTGAAAGGTCTCTCCGCTCAACTTCAGCAGAATGCGTTTGAACCGGGCTTTCGGACGGGCGGTCGCTTTGCGGGGCATAGGAGCTCCTTGCCGAGTCGGGTTTTCTTCATTATGAACCGAAACGGGGTCACCGTAGCCTGATTGCCGTAAAAGGTAAAGACGGAAATTCACCGGCATGCGTGTCGCATCGCGGGAAACGATTGTGACAACGATTCGGCAAAAGCTCAAAACATTGGCTGCTCGTCCTGGTCGTCATCGTCGCCATCGTCGCCGCCGCCCGATCCTCCACCCGGGTCGCCGCCCGATCCGCCGCCTGCGGAACCGTTGGACGGCCGGGCGCCGGATTCTGTCGCAACTGTCTCGTGCGCCGGAGCCTGCTCGCGCTTTCTGCCGGAACCGCTGCCGGATTCGACGGCGGCATACACCGCGCCCGCGAGAATTAGTTCGCCGGCAAGCACTTTTGCGGTGCGGCCCGGCGCTTCGCGCCACGCGTTAGCATTCAGCCACGAGAGCGCTCCGCCCGCCTGCAAGCCGTGACGCCAGCGTGACGGACGGAATACCGCGGTCAGGTCGGACCACGTGGAAAACGACTGTTCGACCCCTGCCTGAACAACACCGGGCGTTGCGCGGACAAACAGGGACGCGGATCTCACCGATTTGCAATCGGGACATTGCAGCCAGTGTTCGTGCGTATCGGACCCGGCATGCGCGACGGATTGCGCCGCCGGTTCGCCTTGCGCCAGCAGAAGAACCTTGGCCGACGGGCCGGTTCGGCGGTCCGGCATGGCGGCGAGGCGCGCTTGTGGCGAGTCGCCGGTGGCGGCATATGCGAACACTGGCGGCAGCGACGCGGCGTCAAGCCAATCGAAGGCGCTGCGGCTCGGCCCGGAAAGTTCCGTCGGCCGTATCGCGGCGCTCGGGGAGTCTTCGGCCCATGCCGCCATGATGGCGCAGGCGAGGACGGCGACAAACGCCCCCAACCATCGCCGTGACGTTGCGCCACGCATTCCGCTCTTCCATCTTGTGGTTCTTGTTCGCATGGGTTTCTCCTGTTTCGCGCCGCATCGGCAGCGACTGCCGCAGCGTTTCCGCTCTAGCCCGATTCGGCGAGATCAATGCCAGATTTCGTCGCGCGCATCCGGCGAGAGCTCTCCCGGGTCCTTGGGTTCGCTTTGCTCATGAATATGCGCCAGCGCCGCGCGCATGGCTTCCGCGATCTGTCCATCCGTTTCCCGGGAAAGCGCGCTCGAAAACGATAGGCGAACCCTGTCGCCGCCCAAAGCCGACAATGCCCGAACCGCTGCCAGGCGAACCGGCGGCGAACGAGTTTTGTCCGTCGCCAATGTCAGCAATGCCGAGGGACTGAAAGGCGAACGGGTTTCGCCCAGAGCGGCGGCGAACAGGGCCGGATGTCTGCCGGCTTCCGCCGCCTCGGCCAGCATGGCGCAGGCCTGCGTCCCTCCAATCATGGCCGCCCCCCATGCCGCCGCATTCGCAAGTTCGGGGTCGTCGCTTTGGAACGCGTCGGCCAATGCGGGCAAGTCCGCCGCGGCGCGCCGGCTTGCCAGCAACAGCAGCATGTCCTGGCGCGTAGCCGCGTTGTCCGTTTCGGCCGCCGTTCGCACAAGGGCGTTCGCCACGGCCGGGCCGGCGATTTCATGCACGGCGCGCAGCAGGCTGTTTCGAACATCGCCATCCTGCGCAGCGGCGGCCCAGGCCACCAGGCGTCGCGCGGCTTCGGGCGGGCATCCGTGTTTCAGCGTTGCGACAAGATCGCCGTACGTCTCGGTTTCCGGGCCTGCGGAAAGAAACACGGCCAGCGCCGCCGCCATTTCCGATTCGCTTCCGTGCAGCAGGCGCCGAAACGACTCGCGCCGCGCATGGCCCGCCGGCATGGCTTCGAACAGGGCAAGCAACGCGTCCGTATCCGACAGGCACGCGGCGGAACGCCATGCCGCATCCGTAGCCTCGGCGGCGGGCGCGCTCGCATGCGCATGCGACCAAGGCGATTCGTCGGCATCGGCCGAACCGCCGCCGTTGCGCACCGAACGGCTTCGCGGCGACGGTCCGGGAGCGCGCGCGAAAGCATGGCAAGCATCGCGACCTTGAAGCGCGGCAGACGAGCCGTGCCCGGCAACGCCTTCGCGGCCGATAGCCGACGGCGACGAACGCCGATCCGAGCGCGAACGCCGGACGAACGGCGCCGGCCAGCAGGCAACCAACAGCGCCGCCACCGCGCAGACCAGCCAAACCTTTCGGTTGAGAAAGCTCATGGCGCAAACTCCCCGTTGCCGGCTCGCACCGTTCGTTCGATGAAGCGCCCGTACATGCCGTGATACTCGAAGGCGCGCGCGTCAATGCCGGCTTCGATGTTGCCGGCCATGCGCGCGCCGCTTGTGTTCCGGATCCGATGCCGGAAAAACACCTGTATGCGCGGAGACTCTGGCGGACCCGGCGGGTCGTCCGCCCATGCCGCAGGCACGGTAAAGGATGCCCTGAAGGTGTATTCACGAGCCGTATCCGTTTGGCCGCCGTGCGTAAAGCTGAACCCGGTCTGACGGGAGCCGGTGCGCGTAGCGACCACCGAAAGGGGGATCGTCCCGTTTTCGAAATCCGCCAGCGCCAACTGGCCTTCCAGATCCATGTAGGCCAACGCCGTCCACTCGCAGACAATCTGCGCGCCCGGCGTCCAGTCGTCCGGCACGCCAATCCACGTGACGGCGGCGCCCGAACGGCGCTTGATGTTTTCGGTCGTGTCGAACTGCCGGGCAGCGTTCTCTTCGCGAAACGGATCTTCGTCCCCGAACGCCGATCCGGGTTCGCCGGGAGAATCCGGGTCCGCCGCCGGCAGGATCGTACGGCGAAACACCTTGGCGATGTTCGGATCCGGACGGGCGTCCACGCCGTCGGGAATGGCGGCCATCATGTAGCGCAGTCCGTCGGTTTGCGCCACATTGATCCAGGCAAAGATGTCCGCCGGCGCATCCCCGCAATCCGGCGCGGTCCATTCGGCCTCGAACGAATACATGTACGCGTGTTTCGCGCCGCCCCCAATGCTCCACGGACCGATCTCGGCGCCGACGAACCGGCCGTTCCGGCGGACGGTCCATACGGTGACATCGTCCGCGCGATGAAGGGTTTGCAGATAGGAACGAACCGGCACGTAGGACAGAATGCGCCAGCGAACCGTCACCGTGTGTCCGCGCGGAACGTTGTCCGGGAACTCCAGCCATTGCAGCGCCTGTCCCGAACGCAATCCGCTGTCGTACAGCGTGTCGCCGCCGTACGAGATGCGAAGGGTCCGCGTGGCGCGGTTGCCCGCCGCATCGTAGGCGGTCGCGTCAATGTAGTTTTCGCCTTGATGCAGCGGCAGGTTTTCCACCGACCAATTCGTCGTTCCCGCCGCCTCGTACTCCTCCATGTCCCGATGGTTGCGAACGACCACGCGCGCCACGCCCACATTGTCCGAAGCCGTGCCGGCAACCGTCGCCGTCGCGCTTGGACTTGTCCATGCGGACGACGAAGAGGGCGCCGTGATGGCGATCGTCGGCGGGGTTGTGTCCGGCGGCGGATCGTCTTCGTAGGAAGACGGGACATGATAATGCACCGTGACGGTCCAGGACCCGTCGTCCACCCGATTGTACGTCGTGCCGCAGCCTTCTCCGCCCCATGTTCTTCCGGCATGCAGCTCGAACGCAACGGCGCCGCCGCCGGAAACGCCGTTGGCGATGGCAAGACCGGCGCGCTCGTACCAGTAGGTTCCTTCGGCGAAGCCGCTGCCCTCTGTCAAGACCGGTTCGTCGGTTCCGCCCGGCGACACGCACCGCAACCAGGAGCGCTGTTCGGCCATCCAGGCGCCGTTCGCCGCCGTCATGCTGTAGGCCACATCCACGCCGACGATCTCCGCCTGGTCGGGAATCGTCACGGTTAGAACGGCCGGACATCCGGACGCGCCCGGCAACGAGACGAAGTCGAGGTCCGTGGGGATGTGACCGTCCGCATAGGTTGCGCTGGCGTGCGCCGCCCGGGCATAGTCCTGATGGTCGTGGTCTTCCGTCGTGTCGGCATAGGAGCGGGAGCCCGGCCGGAACGCATGGCCGGGCTTGTACGGCGTTACTGTTCCCGACCAGCCTGCGGCAACCATGGCGCGATAATGCCCGTTCTCGTCGGTTGTCGGATTGCCCGGCAATCCGCTCAGGGTCACTTGCGGTATTCCAACGCCGTCAGCGGTTCTGACATAACCCGAAATTGCGAAATCCTCGGGCATCTCGGCGGCGCCGCTGATCAGCAGCGAAAAATCCTGAGCGTTGCCGGCAAGCGTATTCTTGTGGGAAACCTCCACCGTGTAGAAACCGGCAGCGACCGGATTGGCAATGTATGCCTGTTCGACGTTGTCGCGAATGTTGTCGCCGAACGTGGCGGGCGCGGCATAGTTGTTCGCATCCAGAATGTAGGGGAAATGAACCGTCGCCTCCGGATCGGTCACCCGCAGGTCCAAATCGTTCACCAGCACGATCGTCGGACTGTTCAGTCCGGTTTGCATGGGACCGGGCGGATCGGTCCAGCTCAACGTGGCCCGGATCGGCGTGGCGCCGTCCCAAAGGAAAACATAGGTTCTGGTTTCGCCCTGGGGCAGCGTGTCCTCGATCATGAAGAACGCGTTCGGGTCCGCCGCATGGGCCGAAATATGGTCGGCGGCGGCTCTTGTGTTGATCAGGCCCCAGCCATATTCGAAATCCGGGCCGGGCCGGCCCAGATCGTCCGCCGTATGGATGAGCAGCCCTTTCAGCGTTGCCGCGCGCATGTCCCGGCCGGGAAACAGAGCACGGTAATGCTCGATCAAGAGCAAGGCCGAGCCGGCGGCGTTCGGCGCCGACATGCTGGTTCCGCTTTTCCAGCCGTACCCGGCAACATGAAAAGACGCGGAGGAATATAGCTCCGCGCCGTTGGCGACGAGATCCGGCTTGATTCGTCCGTCATCGGTCGGCCCCCAGCAACTGAAGGATGTCATGGTGGCGTTGACAAGCGATCTCATCCCCTCGCTTACGGCATCGTTCACCGCGCCAACCGTCAGGATGTTCTTCGCGGTCCCATGATGCGAGACCGTATTGAAGCCGCCTTCCTTGTGCTGGTCGGCAAACGGATCCTCGTCCGGATTGTAGGCCTTCGGCTGCCAGTTCCAGGCGTTGTCCAAATAATAGAACACCGTTCCGTTCCCCGGCATGCCGTCGTCGCGATCGTTGCCAATGGACTTGAACGGCAGGAAATACGGCGCGGCGAAACAGAGCGCATCCCAGTCCCGGGCCGTTTCCCCGTATTGGCCGAATCCGCTGTCCTCTCGGTCCGGCCAGTTTCCGAACCAATGCCATGCGTTCAATACGCCCGCCCAATCGCCTCGCGCCCAGCCCGTGATGTAGCCGTACGAGTGGTTGGACACGTAAACGCGGTCCGGCTGATCGGGTTCGGCGGCGGCCGCCGCTGTCATTTCCGCCAGATCGTCGTTCCAATCGTAGGAATGAATCAGAACGGACGGCGCCATGCCCTGCGCAGCCGCCACGATACCGCGCGCGCCGACCGTTCCGCCAACATGCGTCGCGTGATCGCTAAGAGCCGCCCCGTCCATCACCGTCACGCGCGCGGGCGAAGCGAATTCCTGATGATCCGTACGAATCGCGCCGCCATCCCAGACTCCGACAATTAGGCCGGCCCCGGAAAGATTGTAGGGCGGAATGTTCCGGACTTCGCTGGCCGCCGTGGATATGGCGGCATTGAGGTTGTCCGTCATGTAGTAGAAGGGACGCCCGGCGGCATCGAGCCGCATCAGCGCGAACTCGCGGCCGGCGGGCGTCGTGCCGCGTACAGGCCAGCCCCGCGCCCGGGCAACATCCAGCGCGCGTTGTTTGCGAACCTGCGCCCGCTCCGCCAACATGGCCGCGCTTTCCGCCCGCAACGCGTCCGTTCGCACCGCGATCGCAACCGGCGGCTCCGCCTGCGCCAAGGCGGCAAGCCAAATTGCGCAGACCCCGACAGCCGCCTTAAACCATCTCGCACATGCATGCATTGAATCGCCCAGCCCTGGAAAACGAGACCAACGCCCCCGCACCACAATGGCGCCCCTCACCTACGACGCGATAGCGACCTGCCACGCAGAGGCTTCTGCGTGTTTCTTCCCCGTTCGGTCATTCCAAAAAACCTTTGCGCTCTCGTCGTCGTCCTCGTCCTCGTTCTCGTCCTCGATAACAACACCGTTTCTGTGCGCCATTCCATGACGAAACACACCAAGAAACAAAAGCAATTTTCGCGCCAAAGAATTGAGCGTCAATCCTTTTAGCAAAAACCGATACAAACGTCTGAAAAAACACGCCCTTGCCATACCTGCCCGAACGCCCCGCTTCTTGAAAACGAGAATCGCGGAAAGCTTTGTTTCGGCTCACTCCACGGCTACGCGGTAGAAGAGCGTTCCGGATGCGGTTTCCGCAACGACAGTGGCGAAGCGTGCATAGCGCTTGTTCCCCGCTTTTTCGCTTGGAACCGAACTTGAAACGGGCTCATGCAATGGCGTTCCAACCCGACACAAAGCATAGACTTTGCCCAGGAAACGCCGCAAGCCCATAACGAAGACATTTCCGCCCCTTTGCTCTTGTCTTCCCTGCCCGGATCGAATAGGTTCTTGGAAATTTTGCGCTTGGGAGAGGTGCCGGAGTGGCCGAACGGGCCGGTCTCGAAAACCGGAGTACCCTTTGGGTACCGTGGGTTCGAATCCCACCCTCTCCGCCAGGCTTCGCCCGGAGCGTAGCGACGAGCGAAGCCTGCCCCGGCATAGTTGCCCGAGTCCGCGAGGGCGACGGCGCCGGGCCATGACAACCGTCCGCTCCGAACCGCAGGCCCGCGCAGGAATCGGTTCACATTTCGGGCGGCCATGCATCCCATCCGGCGGCGTTGCGAAAACACAGAATATCGGAAATATTCCTTGGTTTTCGCGCCTTGCCGGACGGGCGCCTGGCCACCCGACTCTGCGAACCGATTCCTGCGCGAACCCTGCGCCCAGGCAAGCCATGCAAGGCTACACCTACGTCTACATCCTGCAAAGCCGAAAAGAGGCCCGCCGCCCTTATACGCCCATCAGCATTCTCGCAAGGCGAATGGCGGCGACGATGGCAATGACGGACAAGGCGATCGCTATCCAAACGCGCTGAACGGTCGTAACGCCGGAATCGGGCATCGCCTGCGGCAGACCGGCCAGCAGCCCGTTCGCTTTCTTCCTGTCCGATTCCGTCACAGAGACTTCGAAGACCGTGCGGGGCATACCGAACTGCCAGACGCTCGCGCTTCGGGCCTGACACGCCAGCCCCGCGCCTCGGCAACGGCGCAAAGCCACATCGAGCGTCTTCCTGTCTTCCGTCCTGAACACGACTGCGTTGGAGGCATCACCCTTCATCACAAGCGGCAGGGTACGTTTCGCCGCCAGTCATTGTCAACAGCCAAAAGCCGGTCAGCCGTCTGGCACTTGACCTCACCATCCCGATTCGGCTACTTTGCCACCATGAATGCGCATATTCAGACCGGCTCCAGCGGGCGATTGCCCGCGCCACCTGAAAAGAGGTTTCTCAATATAAGTCTCTCCCGCTGACGAACCTTTGCTTCGCAATTCGTCGCCAATAAACGCAATCGGAAAACGCTTGTGCTTCCGTAAAAACATTGCTACACATCCCGTTGTCCAGGCGCAGTTTACAAAGTCACCGCAAAAACAGCGCAGGATCACAAGAATAACCGCTCAATAACTTGTTGGATGCGAAATTATGTGGATAGCCAAGACAGATCAGGAACTTGCCGTAGAATCAGAAAAGCAGCGTACGAGGAATCTTTTCAACATACTCCCTACGCTACTGTTTTCAGCTACTATTACAGGCTTGGGAATAATTTTGCATTCATGTGATGTCAACAAGTATGAAGGGAGATACGAGGCAATACGCTCTGCCTCGGATGTCTGGGATAACCGATATTGGTTTCTTCTTCTATGTTGCCTTGCTATTCCTCTGTGTGTCGATTCACATGCGTTGGTTCGACTCCCTCATGGGCATTCCTGTAGACCGGCTTCGTAATATCGGCGTCTATTTTCTCTTCGCGGGAATTAGCTTTTTAGCATTTATGTTAATTGCGCAATTTAGAGAAACAATGATTTATCGAGCAAACAAAGGAGAGATACTTTCCAGCCTCAGAAGAAATAAACTCTCGATAGAATACCTCTTGGCAGAGATCGCTAATGACGAAAAATTGTCACGGATCAGAGACAAAATGATACATGACAAGGATATCCAACAAGAGTCTGGTGGGTATCGTCGCTAACGCGCCGAATCCACAGCCTCGATGTGGGATGATTATGAGAACAATTCTCGTGGCAAGTGCAATACTGTGTAACGTTGGGTGTGCTACGACACTCCGCTTGGACGTTTACCCCCAGGATACGCCCGAGGCGACATTGCGATCCGTGGTAAGGGCGCTATCGGCTGAAGAGTACAGCTATTTCGCCGATCATTTGTACGACCCCCTAAATCGAGAGGTCGAACTCAAACAGCCAGGATTCAATCGAAGAGATTGGCTTTGTCACATCCGCAAAGTCAGTGAAGTCATCGGCGCGGATTTCCATCGCGAATGTTTGACAGTCGCCTGTTGCGCAGCCTGCGTTGAGAAGCAGACGCCTAACGCCTAACGCCCTGCGAAGCGGGCGGCGGCACGATCCAGCCGCCGCCGAGCGCTTCGTCGCCGTCGTAGAAGACGGCCATCTGGCCCGGCGTTGCCGCCCATTGCGGCTCGTCGAATTCGATCCGGGCCGTGGCGTCGTCGCGCAACGAGACGGACGCCGCCGCGCCGGGATGCCGATAGCGCAGGCGTACGGACGCGCGGAACGCGCGGGCGGGCGGCGCGCCGGCAATCCAGGAGATGCGCTCGGCGCCACACGCAGCCGCCAGCAACGATTCGCGCGGACCCAGCACGATGGCATTGGCCGACGCGCGGATTTCCTTCACATACAGCCGTTCGCGCGCCGCAACGCCCAATCCGGACCGCTGGCCGATCGTGTAGTGCGCAATGCCGCGGTGCTCGCCCAGAACGTCGCCCGCTTCGTTCAGGATGGGACCCGGCTCGATCGTCCCTTCCGGAAACAGCACGGAACGGTCGGCGCCTTCGAAGAAGTCCTGGCTCTCTCGTTGCGCCGCCGCGTGTTCCAGTCCGGCGGATTCCGCCATGCGCCGCACCTCGTCCTTACGCAGGGCGCCCAGCGGAAAGAGCGTCGTGGCCAGTTGCTCCTGAGTAAGGCGCGCAAGAAAATAAGACTGGTCCTTCTCGCGGTCCACCCCTCGAAACAGACGCATGCGGCCGCCAGAGTCGTCTGGGCGGATCTGCGCGTAATGGCCGGTGGCAAACCGGTCGAACGCGATCCCTTGCGCGCGCGCCTGGCGCAGCAGCGCGCCGAATTTCATCTGCGGATTGCAGAGCGCGCACGGATTGGGCGTGATCCCGCGCAAATACCCCGCGCAAAACGGATCCAGCACGCGCGCGCGATACTCGTCGGCCAGCGGCACCGTGTGATGCGGAATGCCCAGCCGCCGCGCACTCTCGCGCGCCGCCGCCACATCCTCCTTTTCGCCCGGTCCGAAGCAGCCGCCCCGAACCGGCTCGGATACCGGAATGCGGTCATCCCATATCGTCATGGTCAACCCGACCACCGCATGGCCCGCCTCCAGCAGACAATGCGCCGCCACCGACGAATCCACGCCCCCGCTCATCCCCACCGCTACCGTTTCCTTGCCCATCATCGCCTTGATCGCATCGAAATAGCCTCTAATCCTGACATGCTGAAACAACCTTCCGCCTGTGGCAAGCGATTTTTTCATTTTCCCTGTTGACATTCCACAGAAACGCAGTATCTTTGTAATTGTCTATAGAGATAGTGGGTATTTTATGAAATTGACGACAAAGGGGCGTTATGCGGTGCGGTTGCTGATGGAACTGGCCATGCGGCCGGGGCCTGAACCGATGCCGTTGAAGGAAGCGGCGCAGCGCCAGGATATATCGGAGAAATATCTTTGGCAAGTGGCGGCGGCACTGAAGAAGGCGCATTTGCTGACCGCTACTCCGGGCCCGCGCGGCGGGTATGCGTTGGCGCGGCCGGCCGAGCGGATCACGCTTCTGGACATACTGTCGGCGGTGGAAACGACAGATGCGCTGACCGAGTGTCTTGCCGAACCCGGGCTTTGTACGCGGAGCCCGGCCTGTGCGGCTCGTCTGGTGTGGCAGGACGTGGCCCGGAAGATCAATGGCATTACCGGGTCCATTACGCTGCTCGACATGGCGAACCAGGCACGCGCGGGTCGCGGCTCCGACGGGTACGACTATGCGATTTAGAGTCTTTTTCAAAAGACACACGCTTTTGCGCAATACCATTTGAAACATGAAATTTCAGATTTGGGATGCG
Source organism: Kiritimatiellia bacterium (assembly GCA_007134465.1). Lineage (GTDB taxonomy): Bacteria > Verrucomicrobiota > Kiritimatiellia > UBA8416 > SLMC01 > SLMC01. The sequence continues at coordinate 13,706 of SLKS01000106.1, forward strand.
GGCGAAGCCCGCCTTAGAACAACAACGAAAGGAACAGCATCATGACCGCACCGACATCCGCATCGCTTCACACGTTGGCCCTTCACGCCGGACAGACGCCGGACCCGACCACCGGCGCGCGCGCGGCGCCGATCTACCAGACGACTTCGTATGTGTTCAAGAATGCCGAGCATGCCGCGAATTTGTTCGCGCTAAAGGAATTCGGCAACATCTACACGCGCTTGATGAATCCCACGACCGATGTGTTCGAGCAGCGCATGGCGGCCATCGAGGGGGGCGTGGCCGCGCTGGGCGTGGCGTCGGGTCAGGCCGCCATCACATACGCCTTGCTGGCCATCACGCGGCTGGGCGACCATATTGTGGCCGCCAACAATCTGTATGGCGGCACGTACCAGTTGCTGAACCATACTTTTCCGCGTTCGCTGGGGCGCACCGTGACCTTCGCCGACTCGCGCGATCCGCAAGCGTTCAAGCGAGCGCTCACGGAGAAAACTCGCGCGATCTATGCGGAGACCGTTGGCAACCCCAAGCTGGACGTGCCCGATTTCGAGGCCCTGGCGGCGATCGCGCGCGATGCTGGCATTCCGCTGGTTGTGGACAATACGGTAGGCGTCGGATTGGTCCGTCCGCTGGATCACGGGGCGGACATCGTGGTGGATTCGGCCACGAAATATATTGGCGGGCATGGCACGTCCATTGGCGGCGTGATCGTGGATTCGGGACGGTTCCCATGGAACAACGGCAATTTCCCGGACTTCACCGAGCCCGATCCGAGCTATCACGGATTGGTCTATTGGGACGCGCTGAGTCAGGTGCCGGGGCTGGGCAATGTGGCGTTTATCGTCAAGATTCGCGTTACGCTGCTGCGCGACATGGGCGCCGCGCTCAGTCCGTTCAACGCGCATCAGTTTCTGCTCGGCTTGGAAACGCTGCCGCTGCGCCAGCAGCGCCATTCGGAGAACGCGCTGGCGCTGGCCCGCTGGCTCAAGACGCAGCCCAAGGTCGCTTGGGTGACGTATCCGGGACTGGAAGACGATCCGTCCCATGCGGTCGCCAAGCGCTATCTGAAGAACGGGTTTGGCGGTTTGGTCGGCTTCGGGATCAAAGGCGGCCTCGAGGCGGGGCGCGCCTTCATCAACTCCGTCCGGATGCTCTCGCACGTGGCCAATATTGGCGATGCCAAAACGCTGGTGATTCATCCGGCATCCACGACGCATCAGCAATTGACTGAGGAAGAGCAGGCGGCCACGGGGGTGACGCCGGATTACATTCGCCTCTCGGTTGGCCTGGAAGAGCTGGAAGACATACAGGCCGATATCGCGCAAGCCTTGGAGAAGGCGGGTTGAAAACATTTCGGCACAATTACCCGTTTCCGCGTCTTCAGCGCATTCCGTGGTAGAAAAACAAACGAGGTTGCGGGCGAAGCCCGCCTTGCGGAGTGGTGTCATGCAATACGCCAACATACTCGGCGCCATTGGCAATACGCCGCTGATACGCCTGAACCGCATGGCCGCCCGCTTCGATTCGGTCTTCTATGTCAAGGCCGAGCAGATTCGCTTCTGGCAGAACGCCGCCGGGGCCGTGCCTGGCCCTTGGGATTGCTGGCTGGTTCTGCGCGGGGTCAAGACGCTGGCCGTTCGCATGCGCGAACACGAACGCAACGCCCTGCGTATCGCGCGCGAACTCGAAGGCAAGCCCGGCATCGCGCGCGTGCATTATCCCGGCTTGCCGTCTCACCCGCAGCATGCCTTGGCCCGCGAGCAAATGAGCGGGTTCAGCGGCATGCTGAGTCTGGAACTCGAGGGCGGTCTGCCCGCCGTCGAACAGTTTGTCGCGCGCCTGAAGCTGTTTCTGCTCGGCGAAAGCCTGGGCGGCGTCGAATCGCTCGTCTGCTATCCGCCTCGCATGACGCATGCCGCGCTCGCGCCCGAAGAGCGGGCCGCGCGCGGCATTGGCGACAATCTCGTGCGCCTTTCCGTCGGCATCGAACATGCCGACGATCTGCTCGCCGACCTGCTTCAGGCGCTGCCATCCGCCCGCGTTGGGCGCAAGTCATTTCTGGCGGTATAATCGTCACGATCAGTATGGCGCCCTGTCCGTGCCTAGGCCTGGAATAAGCGAGGGTTTCGTCGCGAGAGTGCGCAAACGTCTGCAGATGGGGTGCTTGAGGCGTTGGCGTTGGCGTGCTCGTAGCAGAAAAACTCGCTTTTTTTAGGCCTAGGCGTAGTGTTCAAGTCCGAAACACCCAGGAACCCAAGCCCGAAAGGCAGCAGCCACGCAAGAGCGCGAACCTCGAAGCCCTTATGCGGGCGAGAGCCGCTTTACCGCCTTGACATCGGGCGCGTCCTTCGATATGTCATGCAAAACAGTCTCGGGCGGACGGAGCCCTTGCGCCATGACAATCGCGAAACAAGACTATTCGGAGACAGAAGCATGAAATACCAGGGATTGAGAATCGGGATTCCCAAGGAAGTGATGGAAGGCGAAAACCGCGTGGCGGCCACGCCGGACACAGTGAAACTGTTCGTCCAGCAAGGCGCGTCTGTCGTCATCGAGCAGGGCGCGGGCATCGGCGCCTTTATCGAGGATCGCGAGTACGAGGCGGTCGGCGCGCGCATCGAAGCGGATATCGAAACGGTGTATCGGGATGCCGACATTCTGCTGAAGGTCAAGGAGCCCATGCCGCACCCCGTTCTGGGTCGGCACGAGGTCGAGCTGATGCGCGACGGCCAGGTTCTGGTCGCGTTCCTGCACCCGGCCAATCCGAGCAACCACGCCATGGTCAAGGCGCTGGCTGAAAAAGGCGTGGCCAGCTTTTCGCTCGACAGCATTCCGCGCATTTCGCGCGCGCAGGCCATGGACGCGCTCACCTCCATGAGCACGGTCGCCGGATACAAGTCCGTCATTTCGGCCAGCGTCATGCTGCCCAAGTTCATGCCTATGGTCGGCACGGCGACCGGCATGATTCAGCCGGCGAAGATTTTCGTCGTGGGCGCCGGCGTGGCCGGGCTGCAAGCGCTGGCCACCGCCAAGCGGCTGGGCGCGGTCGTCTATGCCGCCGACGTGCGGCCCGACGCGGTCGAACAGGCCAAGAGCCTGGGCGCGAAAATCGTCGAAACCGGCATTCCGGCCGAACAGGCGGTCGGCGCGGGCGGATATGCGCGCCAGCTTCCCGACGAATGGCTGCAGAAGGAGCGCGAGGCGTTCCGCGATATCGTCAAGGATATGGATGTCGTGGTCCTCTCGGCGCTGGTGCCCGGCCGCCAGGCCCCGATTTTGATCACCGACGACATGGTCGCCACCATGGGCAACGGCTCGATCATCGAAGACATCGCCATTGATCAGGGCGGCAACTGCGAGCTGACCGAGCCCGGCAAGGTGGTCAAGCGCCATCAGGTCATCATTAACGGTACCAAGAACATCCCGGGGTCCGTACCGGTCACGGCCACGCATCTGTTCTCGAAGAACATCATGAATTTCGTCGCCCTTCTCGTCAAGGACGGCAAAATCGAACTCGACATGAACGACGAAATCGTTCGCTCCTCCCTCGTCACGCGCGACGGCGCGCTGGTCCACGAGGGTACGCTCGAAGCCATCGCTGCCAGGGAGAAACACCAATGAATATGGGCGTCATGCTGGGTATATTCGTGGCGGCCACCCTGGTCGGCTACAAGCTGATCTCGAACGTGCCGTCCCTGTTGCATACGCCGCTCATGTCGGGCATGAACGCGCTGTCGGGCGTGACCGTTCTGGGCGCGCTGGCCGCGACGGCGATGGCCCTGCGCACGGGCAGCGCGCTGCTGGGCGCGCTCGCCGTCATGCTGGCCACGATCAATGTTGTCGGCGGCTTTCTGATTACGGATCGCATGCTCCGCATGTTCACGTCCGACAAGGAACCGCGCCATGACCGCTGAGCAGATCGTCGCGGCCGTCATCGTAACCGTCGCCGTGCTGGCCGGCATCCGTCTTTTAAGTTCGCCCCGAACCGCCGTCGTCGGCAACCGGCTGGGCGCGCTGGCCATGCTGGCGGCCATTGTCGCCGTACTGGCGGAACAGGAACGATCTTGCTGGCCGCTCATGATCGGCGGGCTGGTGGCGGGCGGATTGATCGGCGGCGTTTTGGCCGCGCGCGTCACGATGCTGGGCATTCCGCAACTGGTCGCGCTCTTCAACGGGCTGGGCGGCCTGGCATCGCTGGTTGTCGCCGCGCTGATCGTGGCGGATGCGAGCGGCGACAGTCTGGCGTCGGCTACGCTGATCGCCGCCGGCCTGGCCATGACGGTGGGGGCCGTCACGTTCGGGGGCAGCATGATCGCGGCGGGCAAGCTGGCCGGCATCGTGCGGCAACGGCCCGTAACGCTGCCGGGCCACAGCCGTCTCTGCGCCGCGCTGCTTGTTCTCATGGTCGTGTTGGTCGCCGCCGCCACCGGGCTGGCCCTGCCCTATGCCCTGCCCGTTTTGCTTGTCGCGACAACGGCTGCGCTGGCTTTCGGCATCCTGTTTTCCGTTCGTATCGGCGGCGCCGACATGCCGGTGACGATCGCGCTCCTGAACGCGCTGTCCGGGCTGGCGGCGTCCATTTGCGGATTCGCCGTGGAAGACGCCCTGCTGATCGCGATCGGCGCCATTGTCGGATCGGCCGGCCTGATTCTGACCCGGATCATGTGCCGCGCCATGAACCGGTCGCTCTCGGCCATTCTCACAGGGGCAACCGTCGGCGCCGCCAAACCGGCGGCGCCAACCGCCAGCCCGTCGGAGCCGGCGGCGCCGACCCAGCCCCCGTCCGAACCGGCGCCCGAAATCCCGGCGAGTCCCGAAGAAAAGCTGGCCTGCGCCGTGCGCCTGATCGCCGACGCCGCGCGCGTGGTGGTGATTCCCGGCTACGGCATGGCGCTGGCCCAGGCGCAAGCGGAAGTCAAGCGCCTGTTCGACTGGCTCGTCGCGCGCGACAAGGACGTGCAGTTCGCCATTCATCCCGTCGCCGGCCGCATGCCGGGCCACATGAACGTGCTGCTGGCCGAAGTGGACATCCCCTACGAGCGCCTGCAGGAGATGGACGTCGTCAACCCCCTGTTCCCGGACGCCGATATCGCGCTGATAGTCGGCGCTTGCGACGTGGTGAATCCCGCCGCCAATTCCGCCGAAGGCACCCCCATCTACGGCATGCCCATCCTGAACGCGCACGAGGCGAAACACGCCATCGTATGCAACCTGGACGAACGCCCCGGCTATTCGGGCGTGGACAATCCCCTTTACAAGAACGACAACGCGCTCCTGCTGTGGGGCAACGCAGCCGAAACCGTAGCCGCCATCGTGAACAAACTGGCCGACGAACAAACGAAGACATCCTGAAACATTTCGAACAGAAGTCAACGAAGAGAACGAAGAAGGGGCGAGACACAGGGTTTCCTTCGTACCCTTGAGCGAAGCGGGTGTTTAAAAAGGCCGATAACAGACCGCAGGAATGCCGATTATGCTGCAGGTTCTCGAACAACTGGACCATCGCCTGTTCTTTCTGATCAACAAAGGCTTGGGCCGGCACGAGCTGGACGCTTTTTTCGGCGACCTGTCCACACTGGGCGGATGGACGATCGCGCTGGTGACGCTGGCCGCGCTGGCGGCCGACGGGCGCCGCGTCTTCGCGCGCCATCTTCTTGTGCTGATTGCCGCCATCGCCATCTTTGCGCCGGTCAACCGCCTGCTGAAGACCTCCATTGGCCGCGAACGCCCAATCCGCACCTTCGCCGAACAGATCGAACAGGATCCGGACTATGTGCGCATGGTATCGCGCAGGGACCTGTCCCGCAACGCCTTCCCTTCGGGCCATTCGGCGTTCGCGTTCTTCATCATGCACTACCTGGCCCTGGCCAAGCGGCCCTACCGTTTCGCGGCCTGGACGCTGGCCGCGCTGGCGGCCTTTTCGCGCATCTATGTCGGCGTGCATTATCCGGCCGATTGCCTGGCCGGCGCAGGTCTGGGCCTGCTGAGCGGCTGGCTGGCCTGGCAGGCCTACCGCAACTGGTTCGCGCCGGCGCAACCCCCGCCGACGGAAGAGAGGGCGAAGAGAGGGATGAGGGCGGAAACCTGAAGTTAGCAAAAAAGAATTGAACAGAAGGCAACAAAGCAAACAAAGATGGGCGGGCACGCTTCATTTCCTTCGTTTTCTTGAGCGAAGCGGGTGTTCGAAAATCCAGGGGCAAAAGACACGCGCAAAACCGTGTGTTTTATAAAAAGTCTTTAAGCGAGACTCGCACCCTTCGAGAGAGATAAACGGCCATGGAAACTGACGGCGAAAACGGTACGGCGCCGACGCGAGCCCTGACCTCCGATTGGCTGGCCGGCATGGTCCGGCGCGCGGGCGGACCACGCCGGTTCTTTTGGGCCATGCTGCTCGGCGTGGCGGCGATCCGCCTGCTGCTGATCGGCCAGTTCGGGTTGAGCGTGGACGAATCGCATTACGCGATGTTTGCGCGTCGGCTGGCCTGGGGCTATTTCGATCATCCGCCCATGGTCGCCTTTCTGGCCGCCTCGACCTCCTGGCCGGGCGCGCATTCCTTCTGGTTCCGGCTCGGGCCGGTTCTTTGCTCCTTGCTGGCGTTGGGTCTGCTCTGGCGTCTGGCCCGCGCCCTCTACCCGGACGAGCGTATCGCGCCGCTCGCGCTCGGCCTTTTCTTGTTGCTGCCGGTCCATCATCTGCTCGGCATGGCTTTGTTGCCGGACGCCACGCTGAACCTGTTCTGGATCGCGGGCCTGTGGGCCGCCTGGCGCGCTTTCGAGACGCGCCGCTGGCCGTGGTGGATTATGACTGGCCTGCTGTTCGGCGGCATGCTGCTGAGCAAGTATCACGGCGTTCTCTTCCCGCTCGTCCTGTTCGTGTACGCGGCGTGGGGCAGGGAAACGCGCTCGTGGCTGTGGAATCCCAAGCCGTATGCCGCCGGCCTGATCGGGCTGGCCGTGTTTTCCCCCAACATCTTGTGGAACGCGCGCCACGAATGGATGTCCTACGCGTTCCAGTTGAGCCGAGGCGGCAGCGGCGGCGCGTTCGAGATGGAGTATTTGCTCAAGGCGGTTGGCGGGCAACTGGCGGCCGGCAGTCCGATCCTCTTCGTGATGCTGATCGTGGCCGCGCTCGGCGTGGTGGCGCGCGGCCGCAACGCCGCCAAGCCCGACCGATTCGCGCTGGCGGCCTGCCTGCCCGTGTTCCTGTTCTTCATCCTGATCGGCCTGTTCGGCGACATTCTGCCGCACTGGCCGGCTGTCGGCTGGTACGGCGGCGCGCTGGCGCTGGCCGCCGCCTTGGCGCGCGCCGCGGCGAAAGGCGGCGCGGTCGCCGCGCGCTGGAACCGCTGGACGCGCATCGGCGCCTGGACGGCGCTGGCCATGAATGCGCTGATGATCGTCGCCATCGCCGTGCCGGTCGTGCCGCCGCTCTATCGCGGCGCGCGCTCCGTCAGCCTGGCCCTGCATCGGCGCATCCCGAGCCTGCGGCCTCTGCGTCCCTACCAGCCGAAATTCGATATCACGAACGACCTCTACGGCTGGGACGAAACCGCGCGGCAGATCGAAGCCTTGCGCGCCGCCATGCCGAACCCGGACCGGACTTTTGTCGTCTGCCACCGCTTCTTCCTGTCCAGCCTGATCGGCGCCCATCTGCGGCCCGATACGGTTGTCGCCACGTTCGACCATCGCCCCAACCAGTACCGCCTCTGGTTCGATCCGGCGGCGCACGCGGGCTGGGACGCGCTGTTCGTGGACTATCATGCGCGCTGGCATCAGGGTCCGGAACGCTATCGGCCGCAGTTCGAGCGCCTCGATCCCGACCCGCCCGCCCGCATCGAAATCCAACGCCGCGGCGAAACCGTCCACGTCTTCGACGTTTTCCGCTACTACGGGTTCAAAGGGGAAATGTAGGAGGGGGGCAAGGCATAATCAGGTCGGCATGGCGGCTTGACGGCGGGCGGTTGGGCTGGCATTCTGCCGGTGGTTTTGTGAATAATGACTGATCAAAAACACGCTGCGCCGTCCTCCTCATCTCCGTGTCCTCCAGCGAAGCGGGTGGTAAAAGAAGCATGCAAACCGTGAACATTGTCGCGGACGACCGGGAAAGGCCAAGCGGTATCGTCGAGAGTCTGCGAACGCATGACGGTGTGACGGTCTCTGTCGCACGCCTGAAAACCGGCGACTACCTCGTGGACGAATCCATGACGGTAGAACGCAAGACGTTCCCAGATTTCTGCCAATCGCTGGTGGATGGGCGCCTTTTTCAACAAGCCGTTCGTCTGGCATCGTCGCCGGGCCGTCCACTGATGATTATGGAAGGCGCTTCGAAAGATCCGATGGCGTTCGGCCTGCGTCGCGAGGCCGTTCAAGGCGCATGGGTAACCTTGACCTTCATTCTTGGCCTCCCCTTGCTCTATTCGCGCGACCCCGAAGAAACGGCGCGACTCATCGTCTTTGCCGGCCGTCAATGGACCGAACGACGCAAAGGCGGTGTCAAGCGGACAGGCTATCGGCCCAAAGGACGCCGCAAACGGCAAGCCTATATACTGCAAGGCCTGCCCGGAATTGGTCCGATACGCGCCGAAAGATTACTGGACGCATTTGGCAGCGTAGAGGCCGTCTTTGCCGCGAAAGCCGACGCCTTGGCCGCAGTCCCGGGCATCGGCAAAGCGGGCGCGCGCGCCATTCGCGAGATTCTGGAGTGAGAGACAGATATGCACTGAATGGAACATGCCTGGCGTGGCGGTTCAGTTCAATGCCGACAACTGAACGACGTTTCATCCCGCGCATTTCAATTGGCGATCACGATTCGGCGCAGCGGGGCGCTAAAAATTCCTTTTGCCGGCCGCCGCGCCGTGCTATCTTTCGCGCATGTATTCATCCCAAAAAAGCCATAAGCAGGGGCTTGTGCAACAGTTGTTTCCAGTGCCGGAGGAGGGTGGAGCATGAGTTATGATCCGGCCATCCATCACCGCAGAAGCATCCGGTTGAAAAGGCACGACTATGCCGGGGGCGGCGTGTATTTCGTGACGATCTGCGCGCATCGGGAATTCATCGCCCGGGCCAAAGGCAGCCCATTCGGGGCATTGGGGGCGACACAGGCGTCCGGCAATTGGGCGACACAGGTGTCGCCCGTACGGGCATTGATTGAGGAAAGAGTGCGGATCACGGAAGAAAAAGTTCCGCAGATGAGCTGGGGCGAGCGGGTGATCATGCCGGATCATTTTCACGCCCTGATCCGCATGAAGGCCGGCCCTTTGCGTTTGGGCGATGTGATTGGCGGGTTCAAAGCAGCCGTAACGCGCGAATGGAATCGCGCGCGGGATTCGGCGACACATCGGGCGACACAGGTGTCGCCCGAACGTAGGGGCGAGGCCTGCCTCGCCCTTCTCCCCGCCGAGGCCTGCCTCGCCCCTCCAGGCGATGCCCCCCGGTTCTGGCACCGCAATTATTACGAGATGATTGTGCGGTCGGAGGCGGCGGAGCGGAAAATCGCCGAGTATATCCGCATGAATCCGTGGCGGTGCGTGCAGGAATTGGGCGCTGGATTGCGGGGCATCGGCAACCCGGCGCTCTGGAATGGCGAAAAGCTCGGGGTGTTGTGCAGCCGCCATGCGCCACGCATCGGGCGGCTGCCCGAGGCCGACGTCTATTTCGGGGGCTGGCATTCGCCGAAGGAAAAGGTAATCCTGGACTGGCTGCTGCATAACGGGCGCCGCGTGATTGCCTGCCCGGCCTGGGGAATCGAGAATTCCGCTTTTGCGCCGGGCGTCAGAACCGCGCTCGAGGAAAACCGGATGCTCATCCTGGAAATGCGCGATGTTTCCGGAAATCTGGCCGCGGCTATGGCGCGAAACCGATTTGTCATTCGGCACGCCGATTCGCTTTTTACCCCGCATGTGACGCCGGGCGGCATGCTGGACCGGCTATTGAACGAAAGACCATGACAAAACCGAGGAGGATACGCATGATCGCTACGCCCGAGTCCGCGCGAAAAAGAAAAAGCGCGAAGAAAGGCAAGCGCCCCCCGCGACTTTCGCGGACGCGCAAGCCGGAAGACATGACGCTGGAGGAATGGCAGATTGCTTTGCGGCGGCAGATCGCCGCCGAGAAGAAATTCCGCATCCGTTCGCTGGGCCCGCATCCGTTTTTTTCGGAGTTCAGCGTCGAGAATCAGGAAACCGGGCGCTCGTACAAGGTCGTGATTCGCGGCGACGAGCCTGGCTCGAACACCTGCGCCTGCCCCGATTTCGAGATCAACACGCTGGGCACCTGCAAGCATATCGAGGCGCTGCTGCGCAGATTGCGCCGCAAGCGCGGCGGCAAAAAGGCGCTGGCCGCAGGCTACCGGCCGGCCTACAGCGAAATCCGGCTGCGCTATGGAGCGCGGCGCCAGATCGTGTTCCGGCCAGCGCCGGATTGTCCGGCGGCCGTGCGCAAGCTCGCGACAACCTGTTTCGATGCCGACGGCGTGTTGCGCGAGAACGCGCTGGGAAAATTCTCGGCCTTTCTCCGGCATTTGCCGGAAGCGAGCGGCGACCACGACATTCGCTGCGGCGACGACGCCTTGCAGTGCGCGGCGCGGCTCGAGGAACGGGCCGAGCGCATACGCCGCATTGACCAGGCTTTTTCCGGCGCCGCCGGCAAGCGCGCATGGAAAACGCTGCTGAAAACCAACTTGTATCCCTACCAGAAGGACGGCGCCTTGTTTGCCGCCAAAACCGGACGCTGCCTGATCGCCGACGATATGGGCCTGGGCAAGACGGTGCAGGCCATCGCGGCGGCCGAGATTCTCGCGCGTCATGCGGGCCTGCGCAGCGCTCTGATCGTCTGCCCCACCTCGCTCAAGCACCAGTGGCAACTGGAAATCGAGCGGTTCACCGGCCGAACCGCCGTCGTAGTCGAAGGCGGCCTGGCTCGGCGCCGACCGCTGTACCGGGCCGACGCCTTCTTCCGAATCGTCAACTACGACGTGTTGCATCGCGACATCGAGGATATCGCCGCCGCGAGCTTCGATCTGATCGTGCTCGACGAGGCGCAACGCATCAAGAACTGGAAGACGCGCGCGGCCAAAGCCGTCAAGCGGCTCGACAGCGAATTTGCCATTGTGCTCACCGGCACTCCGCTCGAAAACCGGCTCGAAGAGCTGCATTCGATCGTCGAGTTCGTGGACCGGTTCCGGCTCGGCCCCATGTTCCGTTTTCTGGACCGGCACCAGCATACGGACGAACACGGGCGCGTGATCGGCTATCGCGAGCTGGACGCCGTATCGCGCACGGTATCCGACATTCTGCTGCGCCGCACGAAAGACAAGGTGCTCAAGGAACTGCCGGATCGGCTGGAAAAGAAGTTTTTCGTGCCCATGACCGAGGAGCAGGTCCGACATCACGAGGAGAATGGCGACACGGTCAGGCGCATCGTCTCGAAATGGCGGCGCTACGGCTTTCTTTCCGAGATGGACCAACGCCGCCTGACCTGCGCCTTGCAGAACATGCGCATGTCGTGCGACAGCGCCTACCTGCTGGACGGAAAGACCGAGGAGGCCCCCAAGGTGGACGAGGTCGCCGCCTTGCTCGGCGATATGCTGTCAGATGCAGATGCCAAGGTGGTGGTGTTCAGCCAGTGGCTGCGCATGCACAAGCTGATGGAGCAACGCTTCCGGCGGCAGGGCTGGAAATCGGTTCTGTTTCACGGCGGCGTGCCGGGCCCGCAACGCAAGGCGTTGGTGAAACAGTTCCGCGACGACCCGGATTGCCGCCTGTTTTTGGCCACGGACGCGGGCGGCGTGGGCTTGAACTTGCAGAACGCCTCGGCGGTGATCAATATGGACTTGCCGTGGAACCCTGCCGTGCTCGAGCAGCGGATCGGACGCGTGCATCGGCTGGGCCAGCATCGCGCCGTACAGGTGACGCATTTCATCTCGCGCGGCACCATCGAGGAAGGCATGCTTAGCTTGCTGGCCTTCAAGAAATCCATGTTTGCCGGCGTGCTGGACGGCGGCGCCAAGGAAGTGTTCCTCGGCGGCACGCGCCTGAAACGCTTTATGGAAAGCGTCGAAACAGCCACCGGTTCCCTCGCGCCCGAAACCGTGTCAGGCGGAATCGGACTCGACGGGGAAACGGCGCCGGAAGAATCCATGCCAGCCGCCAAAAAGCGTGCCGAACCGGCGGTGGAACCGGCGGCCGCGAAGACAGCGGCGCCTGCATCGGGCCAGCCCCTGTCAGGGGAAGCGGTGGGCGCGTTGCTGACGGCGGGCGCGCAATGGCTGGCGCAACTGGGCCAGGCTTTGCGCCAGCCCCCTGCCGCGCCAGGCGCGCCGGGCATGCCGTCCGTCTCGCCGTTGATCGCGCGCGACGAGCTTACCGGCAAGCCCTGCCTCAAACTGCCTTTGCCCGACGACGCCACATTGCAATCCCTAGTCGGCCTGCTGCAAAGCCTTGGCGGCGGGA